>NZ_DAMBYD010000015.1:0-86331 GCF_032051575.1 Aminipila sp.
CAGCATAAAAAATCCAGCAGTTGTTGTACTGCTGGATGAAAAAGTTTATATTTATCCAGTTGTCTACTTGACGGGGAGCGGTTCACACTTTTAGTGCGGCAGCCTCTTTATATTTCCCTTAAAAATTCTGTAAACTTATCTAACCCTTCCTTTAATGTTTTAGAATCAAATGCATATCCAATCCGTAAGCATCCCTCTAACTCAAAACAGGACCCTGGAGTAAACAATACCCCCTTTTCCTTAATCAGTCTTACACATAAATCATAAGAAGGAATATCTTTGTCATAATATATGAGAGCTGTTGTCCCCGCTACAGGTTTTACATAATGAACTTCTTCTGTTTCATTCACCCATTTATCAAGGATTGCTCTATTTTGATTTAAAATTTTTCTATTTCTTTCAAAGATTTTATCTTTACTGGCAAGTGCAATACAGGCAAACAAATCATCCAATACTCCGCAGCATATGGTATCATAGTCTCTTCTTCTCCTGCAAGCCTGAAGCACGCCTTCATCTTTCGAAACAATCCACCCCATTCTTAACCCAGCAAGGGAAAAGACTTTAGACATACTGCTTACAGAAATTCCTTTTTCATAAAGATCTACAATAGAAGGCATATAGCTATCATCTTCTGCAATGCCTCTGTATACTTCATCCGATAAGATATAGGCGTCCACACTTTCAGCAATTTTTACGATTTCCTTCATAATATCTAAAGGAATCCATGAACCTGATGGATTGTTTGGGTTGTTTATGGTAATCATTTTCGTATCTTTATCCACCAAACTTCTTAATACTTTTAAGTCTGGAAGAAAAATATTTTCTGGATAAAGCTGCAAAGGCCTTACTTCAGCACCTATAGACTCTGGTATGGAATAATGTTGTTGATACGTAGGCATAACAGATACCATATTATCCTTTGGTTCAATTAAGGATGTAATAACTTGATGGTTTGCACCGATTGCTCCATGAGTAGGAATCACTTGATTTGTATGTACTTCTTTATATAAACCCGCAATGCCTGCTAATAACTCTGGTGAACCATCTATATATCCATAAGTCATCCGTTTATCTGCTAGTGATGCCAGGAATTCTTCCGCATTCCTGCCGGATAATTCCAAAAGTTCCTTTAATGTCATGGAATCAATGCAGGTTTCTCCTAGATTATATACTGCATCATTTTCATAATCGTTCATCCATTGTTCAACTTTAAAACTTTTAATTTTCATACTATCTCCCCCTATATAATTATAAATTCACGCTGGTTCCTAAATTCAATTTTTCTGCTTCATCGAAAGCAAGCTTTGCTGTCATTAGGTCAAGTAACGCTGTGCCCGTTGCATCAAACACTGTAATTTGTTCATCGTATTCTCTTCCCTTTACCCTTCCTACTATGATTTCTCCGATTTCACCTGCAATGTCTTCCTTAGTAATCATGTTTTTCTTAATGGGAATTTCTATTTCACCTATGTTTATACACTGATTAATGTCATCTACGAAAATCCTTGCTCCCCTAAAGATCTCTGGATCGATTTCTTCCTTACCAGACATATCTGCCCCAATACAACTAAAATGTGTACCTGCTTTTACCCATTCAGCCATTATTATTGGGGCTCTAGCTGGCGTTACGGTAATAATAATGTCGCAATTTTCTGTTGCATTTTTTATATCTTTTACTGCTGTGAATTTTGTAGTTTCTTTAACCTGCATATGAAAATTCTGGTCTAAAGTCGCTCTAATCCTTTTCACAAAGCTTTCAGCAGATCTATAATCCATCGGATCATAAACCATTACTTCTTCTATATTGGGAAAAAGGGTTAGTGTGGCCGCAACTTGAAAAACTGCCACATGTCCAGCGCCTACAATAAGTAACGTTTCAGAATCGGGCCTTGCTAAATATTTTGCACCTAAGGCCCCTGCTGCTCCAGTACGTATTCCTGTAATATACGAACCATCTAAAATACCAATTGGTACTCCTGTTTTATCGTCAAATACTAAAACAGTACCGATAAGAGCAGGTAATTGTTTGTTTACATTTTCCCCAAACCAAGAAACTAACTTCAAACCAAATAGTCCACTCCCTTTTAGCCATCCAGATTTTATATCCATATCTGCCACTCCAGAAGTAAATTCGTGAAAAATAAGCGGAAAAACTTCCGTATCACCTAATGCCTTTTGTTTATAGACTTCTTCAATTGAATGAATGACATCACTCATTTTCAATGCTTTTTCGGTTTCCTCTTTACAAAGAACTTTCAACTTAAACATACTTATACCACCCTTCAGCTTTTTATTAGAGTATACTTAATTAAAAGTTGTTTTTCATTATATAGTGTACAAACTTTTGTCGTTTTTTTGTACAAAAAAACAAAGCTCTAAAAGCTTTGTTTAATGTACCAAACCATTTATTAAATATATCCGAATGGCTGTTGCCAAATGTTCAAAAAACTCCATTTCATTGCTATTTATGTCTATCAGTTCATGTATTTTATTCACCCTGTATCGAACTGTGTTTTTATGGCAAAATAAACGCTCAGAGGCCTGATTTAAATCTCCGCCAGCTAAAACATACTGAACAGCGGTTTTAATCAGTTCACTTTGCCCTTCCCCATCATTTAGAATGGGGTGTAAATAATTCTGCATATATTTCTGCAAATGCTCAGATTTTATCTCTGGCAATAGCATCTGATACGCTCCAATCTCCTCATAGTTTATTACTTTCTTACCTTCAATCTGCCCCACAATTCTGCTATGTATTGCTTCTTCTATAGCCATTTTTATGTTACCTTTACCAGCATGTACCCTACTCTGCCCGATTTTCAAATCATCTTTTTTAATTCCTAAATAAAATAATGCATCTTCAAGTTTATGCTGTAAATTACTCTCCTCTTTGTCTGTGGACAGAATTATTAATAAATCTTTACCATATTTTGAAATTATGCTTTTTCTTTTTAGTTTTTCCGAAGGAGTAAAGGCCATAAGAAGTTTTATTGTTTTCCGTTCATCCCCAATTTCTAGATAAAATGCCTGGTTTTTATTTTGTAAATCAGGGTTCATGGACTCAACCACAGCTTCAATTTCTTCCTTTGACAATTCCTGTTTTAGAAGCTTCTTTATCTGCTCTTCCATTAGCTGAATTCTTGAATCTTGTTTCACTTGATCCATTATTGCAAAAATAATATCTTCAAAATATGCATCTTCATCCTGAAACTCCAGAATAGGCAGATTTTTACTATCAGCGAAATCTAGAATTTCTTGAGGAAGATTTTGATATATTACATTTTTATAGGCAAAAGCACTGATATTTAAATCCGCTAATGTTTTTATAGCCTTTACCAGAACTGTCTTATTATCCCTGGCGAACAGCAGGCTACTTATAACAAAGCTATCTCTATCAAACATTATTTTTCTTTGACTTTGCAAGCCATCCACAAATTCAAAGTCTAACACTTGAGCTGCTGCAATCCTGCGATTCAATCCTCTTTCTCCAGCGACTACCTTAAAGTTTTTAAAAGTATCCAGTTGAAATAAATCTTTCACATAAATGGACATATTTTGCTCCCCCAATATCCTGCTTATTTATTTTCTAATATCCAGTAGCTTCTGCTTTAGCTCCCCTTCCATACGGCTTAACTCTATCTCAGCCTGAGCCCTCTTTTGACGGCCCTCCTCTTGAATCTTTGTAACCTCTTCTAATGTTGAAATCAGACTTTGATTAGTATTTACCAATGTTTCCATATCTACAATCCCACGCTCTGATTCCTTAGCTGTGTCAATAGATGCCATTTTCAAGGTATCCGCATTCTTACGCAAAAGTTCATTGGTCATATCTGTCACCTGTCGCTGTGACTTAGCCGCCTGCTGAGAATTGGCAATTCCTAAAGCAAGTACCATCTGACTCTTCCAAAGAGGAATAGTATTGACCAGCGTAGATTGAATCTTATCTGACATTAATGTATCGTTGTTTTGAACAAGACGAATTTGTGGTGCCATCTGTATAGAAATCATCCGCGTAAGTTCCAAGTCATGTAGCTTTTTCTCAAATCGATTGCACAGAGAGGCTAAATCATTTGCCGCCTGAGCGTCTTCTGGCAGACCGCTGATCTGGGCTTTTTCTGCCAATTTAGGCAACTCAACACTCTGAACTTGATTTAATTTCTTCTTTCCCGCTAAAATATACATAGATAACTCTTTAAAGTAAACCTTGTTCATATCATACATTTTGTCTAACATTGCCACATCTTTCAGCAACTGAATCTGATGATTTTCTAATATAGTGCATATCTTAGTTACATTCACTTCAGCCTTGTCATATTTTGTTTTCATGTTAGCCAGTTTATTAGAAGTACGCTTAAAAATTCCTAAAAATCCTTTTTCATTCTCTTCTACTTCGAAACTTTTCAATTCAGTAACAACACTAGACAGAATATTTCCTACTTCACCAAGGTCTTTTGTCCGTACATTATTTAATGCAGACTCTGAAAAATCTGCAATTTTTTTCTGTGCTCCTGACCCATATTGTAAAATTAGATTAGAATTGCTCAATTCAATCTTTGACGCAAAATCGTCTACCATTTTCTGTTCCTCTACAGTCAACGGTACTTCCTGTACGGCTGGCTGCTGCTCTTTTGGCATCACAACTGGTTCAGGTGCAGTTGGTTGAACCAGTTCTCCCTCAAAAGGCTCAAATGTCAAAGTTGGTGTTTCTGCTTCATTTATCGCTTCACTCATTTTTTCCTCCTTAAACCCCTTGCAGCTTTCTGATTAAGCTGTCATCAGGCATGTTAATTAATAGCTACTAATTTAATCCTTTGTTTGTTATAAAATCGTCATCGGTAAGCCCCTCTTGAGCCAGTATAGTCTCTAATGCAGAGATATCAGATGAAACATCCAGAATATCTGTCTGCATTAATTTCTTCAATAAATTCTGATAAGCCATATTAATGGTATCAAGAGTTCCCTTGATTTCTAGCTTTGTATCAACAATCTCCGTTTCATTAAACCCATGCTCGTCAAAATTCTGGTATGCCTTGACCAGTTTAAGGGTAATTGGCATATAATAGCACATAAATTTTCGAATTTCTGGAAGCTTATCCGGGTGTTGTTCAACATAATCGAAAATCTTCGTCGTAACATTTTCCAGTTGATCAAGCTTTTCTGATATTTCTACTTCTGGTAATGCATCATTTGCAGCCTTTATTATTTGAATATAGTTTTTACCCTCATCAATAGTCTCTTTTAGTATATTTCCGTCTTGTCTGTTGGCCCACTTTTCCTTTTCCTTTTTCTCAGCCTCTTGCCTTTCTTTTGCATTTTTCATAGTTTCCAGATACTGAGTATATGTCTTGTAATCAGTCATCAGACAAGTTTCCTGCTCATCAAGATACGCTTCTGCAAACAACCCTGATTTAATCATTTTACGAAGATCACTTATGATGAATTTCGATTCTTCACCAGTGGCCGTAGACAATTCCTGTATCATACAATATGTACGACCATTCAATAATTTTTGATAACGTTTAAACCGCTTTATACGATTTCTTAATTTGTATCCAACAATAATCATTGGCAGGAAAACGAAAAAAAGCACTCCAAATATTGTACTAATGACTGTCAATGCTGGGATATTTCCAATTGTAGCTTCTGTTGCTATTCCAATTAAGGTTACCAATCCCGTAGTGATCGCTCCGATAAATCCGAAAACAAGAAACAGAATACTTGCTAAAGAACCTGTCCCTTTAGTCACTTTATGATTTGTTCTGTAGTTTTGTGTAGCAAAGGAACCATAGTTCCCTGCGTCATTATCATTCCGGTATTCTTTAGACAAGGGTGGTATCCCAGCCCCTTTAAAAGGATCTTGAAAAAATGGACTTCCCCCCATTCCCGGAACATTATTCATCGTACGATTAATCGTGTTCTTCAAATCATAAAGATCTTGACTATTCAACACTTTTCGGACTGTCCTGCTGATTTCTTCTCCAAAATCTATAAAATTGTTATTTCTCATGTTCAAAATAATCCCTTCCCATTGTAACTGTGTTTTTAATTATTTGGATTTATTATATCATAAATGTCCATATTTTCACATCTGTTTTATCTGTCCCGTTTTTTTGCATATGTTTTCCATTAGATTGTTAGTCGGTATTATATTAAAATAGTATTACATACAGTCTATCTCTTAATAAAAGTACTGGCAAAGTAATTTTGAGGGCACCAAGGAGGGAAAATATGAACAAAACAAAAAAAATCAGACTAATTTTTTTAGCATTATTCTTAACATCCGGTATCGCTTTATTTTTATATACTTCAACAGCATCTACTCAGAATCACAGCAACTCACAGGGACTAGAAAGTAAAACATCTCAACTAGATGCAACTGTCGCAATAAAAAGCACTCCGGATAGTATTAGTTCAAATATGAAGCAATTATCCGAAGTTGCCCCTGAAGGTTACCCAGATGAGCAAATGACATTTTTCAATGGGCAGACTGGTGATGAAGGAACTGTCATCTCTAGAGGATTAAGAAGTAGAGATACATATAAAAAAGAAAAATCTGTGAAGCCGTCTGTAGCCACGGCTGATTGGGCTGAAGAAAATAAAGAAGTTAACGAAATAGAAATCGCTGAAACTCCACAGGATGAAGTGAGAAAAATAGAAGCCCCACAAAGTACTCAGAGAAAAGATGATTCACCACATGAGAGTGACTTGGATCTGCTTGCAAGGTTAATTACAGCAGAAGCACAAGGTGAGCCTTACGAAGCGAAAGTCGCTGTAGGCGCCGTGGTTATAAACAGAGTAAATAGTGGTGTTTGGGCACATACAATAAAAGGAGTTATATACCAGAATATCAATGGGTATTATCAATTTACTCCAGTTGTAAATGGATGGATTGATAAACCTGCCCAGCCTGAATGTATCCAAGCCGCAGAAGCAGCAATGAATGGTGCAGATCCCACAGGGGGTGCGCAGTTTTATTATGATGATAAAACTACAAATGCATGGATTTTATCTAAACCAGTATCTGTACAAATTGGGCATATGATTTATGCGTACTAAAAGTAGAAAAAAGCTTGTTCAGAACTAATTCCTGAACAAGCTTTTTTAAGTTAATCTAGGTTAATGCATAATCGGCTAGATTATCAGTGTTATACGATTTTAGTACCGCTTTTACCCATCATAGCAAGTGGAGCTTTTTCTAGAGAAGCAATCACTGCAGTTCTTCCTTTTTTACTTTCTGCAAAAGCTATAGCAGCTTCTACTTTAGGACGCATGCTTCCTGCTGCAAACTGTCCTTCTTCACAGTAATTCTTTGCTTCTTTAACTGTAATCTCTGTTAGATTTTGCTGTTCTGGAGTGCAGTAATTAATGGCTACGTAATCAACAGCAGTTAATATAAACAGGTAATCTGCATCTACCAGTTCGGCAAGTTTAGCCGTTGCATAATCTTTATCAATAACTGCAGCTACACCTTTATAGTCTCCATTCTCATCTAGAATCACAGGGATGCCGCCACCACCACAGGCAATTACAATAAACTCGGAATCTAACAATTTTATTATGGATTCCCTCTCTACGATATCAATTGGCTTAGGAGAGGCAACCATCTGCCTGTAACCTCTTCCCGAGTCTTCTTTCATCACTATACTTTTATCCTCTTCCATAATTTTTTTAGCTTCATTTTCTGTATAAAAACTACCAATTGGTTTAGAAGGATTTAAAAATGCAGGATCATTCTTGTCTACAATCATCTGCGTAATTACAGTTGCTGCCTGCCAGGGCATACCCTGTCTGTGAAGTTCTTTTTTTATTCCCTTTTGAAGATGATAACCAATGTATCCCTGACTCATAGCTGTGCATTCTGGAAGCTCCATCTTGGGTACTTTTTCACTTTTTGCTGACGCTATATCAAATGCAAGATTAATCATGCCAACCTGTGGACCATTTCCATGACTAATGATAATTTCATGTCCCTGCTCAATTAAACTTACCAGGGAGGGGGCTGCATTTTCAATCATTCTTTGTTGTTCTTCCGGGGAATTTCCAAGGGCATTTCCACCTAATGCGATAACAATTCTTGACATATGTAATTCTCCTAACTTTTTAATATACTTTTGGCTGTTGTTGTGTAATACAATGAATATTTCCTCCACCAAGAAGAATTTCTCTTGCATAAACACCAACTACCTTATGATTTGGAAAACATTTTTGTAATGTTTCTTTAGCTTTTTCATCATTTGGATCATTAAAAGTTGGGAATACAACTCCACCATTGGCAATATAGAAGTTCGCATATGAAGCTGCAAGCCGATCACCTTCTTGACGTGGTAATGTTCCATCAATAGCATCTACGCCTTCACTTTCTTCTTTTGAAATTAAGATATTTGATGGAAGTAATAACTTAATAACCTCTAGTTTTCTTCCTTTTGCATCAGTTTCATTGCTCAAAATTTCATAGGCTTTCTGGCATATGTCATATTGTGGATCATCCTTATCCTCTGTCCATGCTAGTATCACCTTACCTGGTGCAATATAATGGATAATATTATCCACATGTCCATTTGTTTCGTCATGATAAATTCCATACGGTATCCAAATAATTTTTTCAAGATTTAAATATTCTTTTAATTTATGCTCAATTTCCTCTTTTGTAAGATTAGGATTTCTACCTCCACTTAGCAGGCATTCTTCCGTTGTTATTAGTGTTCCTTCACCATCTACATGAATAGAGCCTCCTTCTAAGATGAAATCGTCTAGACGATATCTATCCTTTCTTTCTAAATCACAAACCTTCCTTGCTATATGATCATCATCTGCCCAAGGAAAATACAGTCCATCAACTAAGCCCCCCCATGCATTAAATGTCCAATCGATTCCTCTTATTTCTTTACCATTGGTTACAAAGGATGGACCACAATCACGAATCCATGAATCATCATTTGACATTTCAACAATTCTTACACAATCTGGCAGCATATTTCTTGCATTATCATATTGCTCATCACTGACACATACGGTAACCGACTCAAATTCACTTATCACCTTCGCAACCTCTGCGAAAACCTTCTGTGCAGGTTTTCCACCAAGTCTCCAGTTATCTGGGCGTTCTGGCCATAATATCCAGCAACCTTCATGTTCTTCAAATTCTCCAGGCATTCTAAATCCATCTTGTTTTGGAGTAGTTGTTAAAGTTTTCATAATAATTCCTTCTTTCTAATCTAATTTTTCTGACCAACTTTTTTAATTTTAATAATAATTTCTCCGATGATAATACATACAATAGACCCAATGGTAATCGGTAGTGTTGCACCTAAAGTTTCTGCGTCAAAACTCAATGGTATTGCTAAAAAGATTAAAGCAATTATTATTAACGCCATAGGAACCATGGCTAATACTTTTAAGAAGGTTTTGCTTCCACCAACCTTAAATGGTCTTTCTACCTCAGAATCAATTTCTCGAAGCTTTAAGAAAGCCGGGAAAATTGGTAGATATGCCAATAAGAACATGACTAAATTAAGGGCAAAGAAGCTCCAGAATAAATCCTGGTTTGGTAACATTGGTGACAGAATAACAATAAGCGTTGCTACAATTCCATTCATGATTGCTGCACCTGTAGGCATTCCGTTTTTCTTGCTTGTTCTACCAAAAACTGCTGGCATATCCCCATTAGAAGCTGCATATTTTGCTACATTATTAACACCCAAAGACCAGGAAATCATATTTCCAAATAACGTCAGAAGAAACAAAATTGCCATTATACTGATGAAAATCCCTGTAGTCTTTCCTGTTAATAACTGTAAGCTGTCAATCATGCCACTACTTGTACTAACCTCTGCGGTAGGAATGGCAACACCTATCCCAAAAGCTGAAAAAATGTAAATCGCCGCAATGACTATTCCACCTACTATAATGGATTGTGGTATTTGTTTCTTTGGATTATTCATGCTGTCTGCAAAAGTACAGATAACCTCAAATCCTAAGAAATTAAATAATATTACAGAAATAAAGGATAAACTGTTAAGGTCAAAGGATGGTAATAAAGAAGATAAAGTATATTCATTTGCAACACCATTTGTAATTGCCCCATATATACCAAACCCTCCTACTACTAAAGCTAAAAATACCTTAATAATTGCCGCACCATCTAAAATCCAAACACTGTCACAAACTGGAAAAAAGCTAATCAATACAATAATCCAAATAAAAATCAGTTCGATAACAATACTTTGAACAACTCCCAACTGTTGCCCTAGAATCATGCCTATTATTTCTGGGAACATTACGGCTAGGGAAGCCATCCATAATGGGAAATTTATCCAGTAATACCACGAAGCTCTGGCTCCCCACTTCGCTCCAAAAGCTTTCTTTATCCAATCGTATAAGCCACCTTCACTGTTATATGTAGTGCCTAATTCCGATGAGATCAAACCATATGGTAATAGAAAGGTAATCATCAAAAATATCCACCAGAAATATTGTGAGTTTCCTATAGCGGCAACCGGTGCTGCTGCTTCTGCTACAAACACAACACATATTACCGCTAATATTGCATCGATTAACCTGAATTTCTTCTTTTCATCAAATTCTGACATTGAGTTTCCTCCTTTCGATTAAGCTTAAAGTGCTCTTTTTAGGAATACTTCTAAATCTGCCTTTGCTTTTACCTGCGCTTCTTCATTAACTGGTTTTTTTGCCTTTTCTAAAAAGTGAACCAACAGCCCCCTCATTGAAGTTAATCTATTCTCTGCTTCGTCAAAACAAATGGAATACTCTGAGTCAATTACTTCATCTACCACTTCTTCTCCTCTGCTTGCTGGTAGACAGTGCATAAACTTAGCGTGAGGTGCCGCTTTTTTCATCATTGCATCTGTGACCTGATACTTTGGATAAAAGATTTTCATTCTTTCTTCCTGAGAAAGTTCAGCATCATATAAGCCATACCATACATCTGTATAAACAAAGTCTGCATCTTTTAATGCCTCATTTTCATCTTCAGTAATGAAAATGCTTCCGCCTGATTTCTTACAATTTTCCTGTCCAATTTTTATATGATCTTCTCTTAATTGATAGCCCTTAGGCCCAAACTGTAAGAAATTCATACCTAATTTAGTTGTAATAAACATTAGTGATGCACAGACTTGTGTGGCATCCCCAACGAAAACCACTTTGCAATCTTCTAATTTTTTACCTGCAGGAAGATGTTCTATCATAGTGCAAACATCCCCCATTTCTTGTGTTGGATGGTTATAATCAGACATTCCATTAATTACTGGAATTGTTGCATTCATAGCAAGATCTGTAACACTTTTATGTCTGTCAACACGAGCCATTACGATGTCAACTAATTTGGATAAAACCCTACTTGTATCCTCAATGGTTTCGTGTCCACCCAGCTGTATCTGACCAGGAGCTAAGTACTGAGCATGTCCACCTAACTGTCCCATTGCTGTTTCAAAGGATATTCTTGTTCTGGTAGAAGATTGCTGAAAAATCATGCCTAAGGTTTTGTTCTTTAATAATTGCGGATAATAACCGGCTTTAATACATTTCTTAATTTTAAGAGAAAGATTAATGATATCCATTAATTCCTCTTTTGTGAAATCATTTGTGTCAATAAAATCCTTTTTTAAATTTTCCATTACTCTAATTTCTCCTTTTCTTTACTGAATTTATGATGATAATATTAGTTAGTTAACACCGAGCATGGGCTTAAGTTATCTGCTTGCTGCAACTAGATGTCTCGACCATACCCGTGATTAGCTCAGTTGAAAAGGGTGATTTTCCTATATCTTGTATATCTACGGTCTTTTCCGCCTCTAAACTTTTCTAATCTTTTAAATTACGCTTAAAGTTTAGGCCCGTTTCAACAAGTCCGTATTGCAATCATTTTTTTCTTCCGTTATACTGATTTTATTAAAACAGAAAAGAGGATCACGCTGGATGGATATCATTGTTTTTTTATATAACGTAGTATTGCTTTTATTGTACGGTACAGCTATGATTTACAGTTTTATCAC
Organism: Aminipila sp.; assembly: GCF_032051575.1. Classification (NCBI taxonomy): domain Bacteria; kingdom Bacillati; phylum Bacillota; class Clostridia; order Peptostreptococcales; family Anaerovoracaceae; genus Aminipila; species Aminipila sp. Next base: position 12,015 of record NZ_DAMBYD010000015.1, read on the forward strand.
CTATGGTCTAAAAAAGTTTCCAGTCTGTTTTTATTTAACAGTACTTTTTTTATTCTATATCTTCGACAATACTGTCATCTACATGACCGAATTTGTCCATGATTTTTCAGTAACATATGATACCTCATTTATGTCTGTTCCTGCCTTTAAAACGGTCATTGTAATCGTAACCGGCTTTTGTCTGACCAATATTAATAAACGCATTTTTAAAAAATCATTATCTACAATGGATTTTATTGTACTTATTTCATTAGGCCTATGGGATCTCTTTGTTCCTATGTTACGTGATAGTGCATTTATGGTTTGGCTCTACTATCTTCCCTATCAGCTTTTTACCCTATATATCAGCGTAACGGGTCTATTAATCATAAAAAAGGACACAAAAATAACAGAAGCAATACCATTTTTAAAGCATTATAAAAAAATACTTCTCTGTACTCTTCTGTTTTCTTTTTTAATCGTGATAGAGGATACTATCGTAATATTTAATTTTGATAGTTATAATAACCTTTTAGTTAAGATTAATAACCGCAGTCTGACCGAAGATATTTTAAGTATTATTTATTCACTTTTCGTCATCCACCACCTATCAAAAGAACTACAAAACGATACTTTAAACCATTCACCTATGCCTATGGTTGTTAATTTAGATAATGACCACTTTTATAAGTTTGTAAAAACTCATAATTTTACAACAAGAGAGCAGGATATCCTCAAATATCTTTTAGAAGATAAGAATAATCAGGAGATTAGTGATATTCTTTTTATTTCCATCGGAACAGTAAAAACACATGTCCATAATATTTATCAGAAAATGAACGTTAGTAAGAGAAACCAATTAATTCGATCCTATGAAGATTGGATAGATTGTAATTAAAAAAGACCCTAATGGGCCATTTTAGTGTATGTTCATTGAAAATATTCTTTTCCTAGCTGCCAAAGGTACTTATCAATTTCCTTTAAGTTATATTGTGTTAAATTATAGTAGATTTGAAATTCTTTAAGAATTTTTTTGAAGTTAGAGTAGATTTTCAGTTTCTCTTTACTATAAGAAGAAAATTTATCAATTTTTCTAAAATGTTTTAAACTCTTAGCAATATAACTATCATATACTGGGAACTCTTGTGGAACATGGTGACTGCAATACTTTGATGCAAAAGAATAAAATGTCTTTGTTACTTTATTACCCATATGAACTTTTGCAATATCATTAACAAGAAAAGCATCACCCATATATAATCTTTCGTCAATGTTAAGATTAACAATATGCTTTGCCACTTTATATGGGTTGAAAATATTTGTGTTATAAAAATCATTTAAAAGTGAAACTTTAACTAAGACCTCATCAATGGAAGTATTGGCAGGATATGTATTAAGAAATAACTTATTTAGTGCATTTTCTTTTACTTTATAATTTTCAAGTTCATTCCACTTTTTTAAATAATAATCAACTTCCTCTACACAAGGTCTCGGAACAATTACATGAAAAGTTGTTTTCACCTCATCCACATCATGTTCTGTATCTTCGAAAGTTTTAGTGTTATCATAATCAAGTGCAGCGGTATTAAGTAGTTTATGAACTCCACCATAGCTATTGTCAATATACTCTTTAAGTTTCTTTATGGAACCAATATAAGTAGAGGCATCCCGTTTTGGATTCAAACGATTCCTCTGCTGAAAAAATTGTTCCAGAAGTCTTTGGCACCTTTTTATTGATTCATCATCTTCAAAAACATCCCAAAATCCAATACCAATATTATGTCTTAAAGGGTAGAAAGCATCACTAATTATTATATTTTTATCTTTCATAGTTGGATAGTCATTTTCAATATGACTTCTAAAACTATCTCTTATTTTCATAATTTGTGAACTGTTAAGATTTATCTCATTCATTCGGCCAAATCTCCTTAAAGTTCTCAGTGAATTTTAATTCTCTTTTTAGTATTTTATTTTATAAATTGCTTTAGTTTTATTTTTTTGATTATTTACTACATTTTCACACATTTTCATTTAATTATCAAGCATATTTTCTTTTAAGATGTACACGATATATTTATTTTTTATATGCTAAAAAACCCGTAACATCATGCTACGGGTACTTTAAACTTTGTCTTTATTAAAATATAAGCTTTAACATTCACCTATTCAGTTTTACGATCTTGATAATTTCGACAAGAGGCGTTCTACTGGCTGATTTCTTCCAAAGATCTACCCATAGTTTCCTTACCAAAAATGGCCACTACGATTGCTACCATAGCAAATACTGCAGTAAGTAATGCAAAGATATATCCGTACCCAGTTTTTTCACCATATGTGTTATAAATCACTGGTACCACAAGAGGTGCTGCAAACGCCCCAATTCTACCAAAAGCTGCTGCCCAGCCTGCACCGCTGGCTCTTGCAGCAGTCGGATATACTTCTGGAGTGTACGAATAGACACATCCCCATGCTCCCAGGCTAAAGAAGTAAAGCAGACACCCATATACCAGAACTTGAGTTGTAGTACCGGCATGTCCAAACAACCATGCGGCTAAAGCAGTCCCTGCAAAGTATAAAGCCAGCACTTTTTTTCGTCCAATCTTTTCAACAAAATAGGCTGCACTGAAATAACCTGGTAATTGTGCAAGACACATAATCAATGTAAATTCAAAGCTCTTAACTAAAGCGAATCCCTGTGCCATCAATAAGGATGGTGTCCATAATACAAAACCATAATATCCAAAATTTATTCCAATCCAAATTATCCAAAGCACAATTGTAGTTCGTATATATTTCTTTGACCATAAATCTCCTAATGATAAATGATCTTTTGTTTCTTTGTTGTAAATATATTCATCTGCATGAACCGGTAAACTTTCAATATTAGCCTGTTGTTCCATTATTCGAACCAATTGATCGGCTTCTGCATGTTTCCCTGCTATTTCCAGATATCGAGGAGACTCAGGAACAGCTTTCCTCAAATAAGCTGCAAACAAAGCTGGTACAGCTCCGGCCCAGAACGCTACACGCCAGCCATAAACAGGAATAAGCAGATATGCAACCAAAGCTGCCAAAATCCACCCCCACGCCCAAAAGCTTTCCAGAATAATAACATTGCGTCCACGAATCTTCTTCGGGGAATACTCACTAATCAAAGTTGAAGCTGCAGGTAATTCTCCACCTAATCCAAAACCTGTGCAGAATCTTAAAACCAAAAGCATTGGATAATTCACAGCAAACCCCGACAAACCGCTAGCGATACCATATATGATTAATGTACACATTACAATATTTCTTCTGCCCCATTTATCAGCAGCCATGCCCGACAGTGCCGCTCCTAAGATCATACCTAACATACCAGAGCTTCCCAATAATCCAATCTGTCCTGTGTTCAATCCCCAGTCAGTTCCAATGGCTGCCATTACGCCTGATACCATTCCTTGATCCATCGCATCAAACATCCAGCCAATTCCTGTCAAAAATAAAATCTTTTTTAACATAGGGGTAGTTGGTAATCGATCAATACGATTTGCAATATTATTCATTTTTTCTCTCCTTCTTTAGTAAATACCTAATTGCAATGCAGCTAGCATATACACATGTCTTGTCACTTGTTTTATTCTACTATATTAATATGTAACAATCAATACAATATTAGTCATTTTAATATCTTTAATAGTTTATAATATCTTGTTCAATCTTATTTGTTCTGATTCTCTTTTAAATATATAAATCTTATGTTTTTTTATATGAATAGGAATAAAGTGCGTTCCCATGTCCTGAGAACGCACTTTATTCCTATTCATCCATATTCTCTTATGGCAGTGGCTTTATTCTAATTATTTTACTTTTTCCTCTAACTCAGCAATCATTGATATATATTTTGACTGTGTATTTTTAGTTTTAGCCTCTTGTTCAAACTGATCACATTCCTTCTCAAGTATTTGCTGAGTTTCTGATGATAAGTTTTTCTGAGCAAATTGATAAACCACATTATCTTCCTTTTCGATATGCCTGTAAAGTAAATGAGTATACGAAATAGCATTGGCAATAATATCTAGTCTGGCTTCATCTTCTCCCTTAAGAACATTGTTTACTGCTGTCTCCAATTCCTGCATATACAGTCTGCCCATATCATGTTCCACTAACATACCATTTCTCACCAGTTTTTCTGCAGTAGGCCCAAGCTCTTTTATCATTCGGTCAAAAAGTAGTTTTTCTTCTTTCCCATGATGATGTTTATCTGCGTAATTTCTAACAAAATCAATTAATATAAAGAAATCTGCATAATTTACCTCTTCATTTTTTAATACTTTATAACAATACTTTCGAATTACCGAAAGCACCCTTTTAATATTGCTGTGTTCTTCCACCATCAGTTCAATATAATTCATCTTCCATTCTCCTTCCTATCTTCTTGTGATTCTGTGATTTCCATCTTCATCCTTATTGTATTGAAATTCAGAATTTAATCCCTTAATAAAAGCGGATACCCATGCTTCCCTTAGATCGTAGAAATTCTGTATATTTCCTTTTACTTCTATCCAGTAAGGTTCATGAATGGACGTTTCAAGTCTCCATATAATTTCATCATTATCATTTGATAGGACTTCGCTCGCTCTATCACAAGGCATTCCTTCCAAAACATAATCATTCATTGCATTGAACAATCCTTCAGGAGTATTCGGTTGTTCAGTATATTCAAGGGCTGCTGCTTGCCCTTGTGACTTAAAGATATCAAGGAGTCCATCTTTATATCCTTTATTTTCATCCAATATATTTGTAATTAATGCAGCCTGTCTTAGTTCAGCACTTTTGATTCGTTCCTGCAGCCAGCCATGAATATTGGAAGTGTCTATAATATCCTCTAATGCTTGACTTTCTGTTGGTGGTCCATATTTTTCAATACCTTGCAGGACCCACTGCTCAACAGGAAGTTTATTTTCATTTGCAAATGATATAATTTCTCTTTCTGTTTTTTCTGCCCATAATATTTTATTGTACAACCAATAATGTATTTTCCCTAAAAATAAACTCATGCTTTTTTCTCCTATCGCTAATTTTATACCGCTGCGTTCAGCTTATCTATTAACTTTTCAATCTCAATGCCATGAACAGAAGCTGCTTCTTCAAGTGTTTCTGATTGTGCCGAAGGGCATCCTACACATCCCATACCAAAGTCCATTAAAATTTTAATTGCTTCTTGATGATTTCTTATCACTTCACCAATGGTCATTTCTTTTGTTACTTTCATAATTATTATCTCCTTTTTTATAATCTTAAAACTCTCTTATTTAGTTTCACGTATTTGGGTTATTTGATATATGAATTATATTCGAATAAACCCATGCTTTCCGTTGTAAAAACAACGCAAATATATTTATTTTTATAAGTTAAAATTAGATATATTAAATGAATGCAAAAAAATAGGGTGTTAACCCTATTTTTCATTTTTTTATATTTTATAAAATAGATTGCGCAAAGCAATAACTATGCATTCTTTTTACTGTTTTTTATAGCAATTGTTACTGCAACTGCGCATCCACCCCAAAGTCCACCACATCCGATAACCATCATAATTATAGCACCTACACTCATCTTACGCTACCTCCTTACGTGATACTTTGTTTAAATCCGCATATCCATCCTTACCTTTCATGGTACTAAGAATAGTAGCAACAATAGCAACAACAAGCATGGTCCCCCATCCAAATACAGCTACATTTGAAGATGCATATCCACCATAACCATTCATTAAGTAATCCTTAGTATTTAAGAATACCATAATTCCAAGAACAACAACAGTAACAAACTTTAGGGAATAAACCCACCATCTTCCAATACTGAAATTAGAGAAACTGTTGGCTTCCTGACGAAGTTTCTCTGTATCAAAGAACCATCCGACTAATATAACTTCAATCAGCCCTGCACCTACTATACCTATATTATTCGCAAAGGCATCTACGATGTCCAAAATATTTAATCCTGCTCCAGTAATAAATAATATGCTTATCAAAAATGCTGGAATAATAACAGTAGTAACTGCTTTTTTATGTGACACTTCAAACTTATCCTGTATGCCTGCAATAACTGCCTGCATAATTGAAATAAGTGAAGTAATACCTGCAGTAAATAAAGCACCAAAGAAACAAATTCCGAAGAAACCATTGAATGCTGGAAGGCTGCTGATAGCTGCAGGGAAGGTCATAAATGCCAGGCCAACACCAGCTTTAGCAATTTCTTCAACTGCAACATTCTGCGTATAGGCCATATAACCCATAATACTAAATACACCAATACCAGCAAAAACTTCAAAACCATGATTAGCAGTGGCTGTAATAAATGCACTGTTTACAACGTCTGTTTCCCTTGGTAAATAACTTGAATAGGAAATCATAATTGCAAAAGCTATAGATAAACTAAAGAATATCTGGCCATACGCTGCTACCCAAACACTAGGCTTTGCAAGTGCAGCCCAATTTGGTGCAAACATGTATTCAAGACCAGCTGCAGCACCAGGAAGCGTAATACCACGAATTACTAAAATTGCTATCATGACCAATAATACTGGTAAGCATATTTTGCAAGCAAGTTCGATTCCTTTACTAACACCTCTATATAGAATAAAGGCACTTATAGCCCATACAAGTAAAAATGGTATAATTAAGTGCGTCTGAATACCACCAAGTTCTAGGGCACTATTGGTCAAACCAAGGTATTGAACAAAGAATCCGGTTGGATCCGATCCCCAAGCCTGTGTTGCTGAAAATCCTATGTAGCTTACAACCCAAACTACAATTGCGAAATAGTAAACTGTAATGACAAAAGCAACCATTACCTGAAGCCATCCAAGCCATTCAAATTTTTTCTTCATTCTGGCAAAGGTTACCGGGGCTCCAGCCCTGTAAGTTTTTCCCAAAGTATACTCTAAAATAAGAATAGGAATACCAGCAGTAATAATAGCGAAAAAGTAAGGTAATAGGAATGCTCCCCCTCCATTCTGGGCTGCTATATAAGGAAAACGCCAAATGTTGCCTAACCCTACAGCAGAACCTATTGCAGCTAATAAAAAGCCCAATTTTGTGTTCCATTGTTCTCTCAAAGAACTCACATCCTCTCAATAAATATTAAACAAATAATAACTGGTTGATTAAATTAAAATTCAAATCAAACTAAAATACCTTATTAGTATACTGGTACTTTTCAAAAACGTCAATGATTTTTTGTTTTCAGAAACAGTTTTTTTGTTTTTTAATTGTTCGTGTATACAAAATTCAAAATAATATAAATTTTAATACCTAAAAAAGCTAAAAAAATAGCCCTGCAGATTAAACCTCTTTTCTAGTGGTTAATCTACAGGACCTATTTTTTATTTTCACAGATTCAGCAATCTAGTGGATGAATGCAAGCGATAACCATGGGATATAGGTTATAAGGGCAAGCCCCACTAGTCCTACCATAAATAGTGGAATAATGTACTTAAACATACTTTCCATCTTGATTTTTGCAACTGCCGCACCCACAAACAAATTGCAGCCGTATGGCGGGGTACATAGCCCTAGTGCTAAGTTAACTGCCATAACAACACCAAAATGAATGGGATTTATATGCAGCGCAGCCACTGTAGGCATCAGCATCGGTGCCATAACAATAATTGCCGGCACCGTATCCAGGAACAGCCCTACAACAAGCAAAACGAGATTAATGAAGAGCAATACTACAAGTGGATTATTAGATACGCTTGTCAAAAATTCAGTTATCATCTGAGGTACTTTTTCATAAGTCATAAATGTAGAGAAAACAGTGGAATATCCTAGTAAAAATGAAGTAATTCCGTTTAAAACCGCTGTTTCAAGAAATACATTTTTAAGTTGCTCCATGTTCATTTCCTTATAGACAAATACACTAATGATAATTGAATATACAACGGAAATACATGCAGCTTCTGTAGGTGTAAATATACCGGAATAAATACCACCCAGAATGATAACAGGAGATAGCAATGCCCAAAATCCATCCTTGATGCTTCTACCAATTTCAGTAAACCTAAATTTCATGGCTTCCCCTAGTGATACCATTTCGTCTTTTTCCCGGGTATTTTTCTTCAGATCCGTACCATTAATTGTACAGATTACAATATTTGCAATGGTAAATAATACACCGATTAAAATCCCAGGCACAACGCCAGCTAAAAATAATTGTGAAATAGAAACACCTGTAGATGCCCCATATAATACAAAGGATAGACTTGGCGGAATGATTGGGCCTACTATCCCTCCAAAACAAACGATTGTCGCAGCATATGCAGGATCATACCCTTTCTTTCTCATCTCTGGAATCATCATTCCGCCAATAGCTGAAGTTGTAGCCATCCCAGATCCTGAAAGTGCTCCGAAAAACATGCATGCAATAACAGCAACACAGCCTATTGAACCATTTACAAAGCTGATTAAAGCGGATGCAAAATTAACAATTCTTCTGGCAATCCCACCAGTTGACATGATAATTCCTGCTAGCATAAAGAAAGGAATTGCCATTACTGTAAACGAAAATATGCCACTATAACAGTATTGTGCATTAATGACCATGTTCAAATCTGAAGCCATTACCATGGAAATCATTGTAGCTCCACCTATGGCAAATCCAACAGGAACACCAATCAACAGCAATACAAACAGGGATATAAACAATATAGTTACTGCCATTAATACTCGCCTCCCTCTATCTGCACATCATTTTTGACAATACATGTTATTGCTTCGATGAAGTACGCAATTGCTCTTATGATAAATAGCGCACATCCAAGTACAACAGATAAATACCCCCACGCCGTGCTGATCTTGATTCCTGCATACGGAATATTCATTTGAATTTGTATCATTGTAAATCCGTAATACATTGTGATTCCACAAATGGCAATCAAAATAATTTCTGTCAGCGCTTCCGCAGCCTTATTTAGTCTGTACGGCAGTTTATCTACAAGCATTGTAATTTTTATATGCTCTTTTCTTCTATGCCCGATGCCGATTCCAAGCCATGAAACCCATACAAACAAGAACTTACCCATTTCCTCCGACCAAGAAAGTGAATTGTTAAATACATATCTCATAATAACCTGAAAAAAAATGATTCCAACCATTGCTGCAAACATGACAATCAGGCAAGTATCTTCAATCCTATCTATGGTCTTTACTACCTTTTTTATCATAAACTATCATTATCTCCTAAAAAGTGATAATGACCTCCTTTCATACTTCCCTATTAGTGTAATTTTAAAATACTAGTTTTTCATCTTATTTAGGGCGTGTAGCTAACCATTTATCAAGCATTTCATCGCCAACAAGTTTTCTTTGATAGTCATAAACTGGCTTAACTGCTTCTTCAAATGCAGCCAACTCTTCAGGAGTCAACTCATAAACTTGAGCACCTTCTTTTTTAAAGCGTTCAATGTAGCCTTGCTCTTTTGCATATTCTTCAGCTCTCTGATTTTTTGCCACTTCTCTAACTCCTGCTTCAAGCACTTGTCTGTCCTCAGGATTTAAAGATTCAATCCATTCTCTTGAACAAATGATTGGGAAAGGTGAACTTGCATGATTTGTTAAAGTGATATATGGGGCAATTTCATGTAAATTAAAGTCATTAAATACTCCTAATGAATGATCCAGCGCATTAATCTGGCCTTGAGACAACGAGGTCACAACTTCACCCCACGCCATTGGTGTTGGATTAGCGCCCATGGCTTTCCAGATTTCAATGTTTAAATCATTTTGCGCAATTCGAATTTTTTGTCCTTTTAAGTCTTTTTGATTGTGGTAGATTTTATCTCTGCTTATAACTTGTCTCATACCGTTATAGTACATATCAATACAGTAATAACCTGAATCTTTCAGAGTTTCGTTAAATAACTCCAATCCACCGTTTTCAAATGTACCTTTTTCCCAATCTTCAAAGGAAGGATATAAATAAGGTAGATCAATACAGGTTGAATCCGGTCCTGCTGCTGATGTTATAACGGATGACAAATCAAACATCATTGTAACCGTTCCCAGTTTAATGCCGGATACCAAATCTGGAGTATCTCCTAATTGTCCATCAGGATAAACTTCCACTTTAAATCTTCCTGGTGCTTCTTTTTCTAAATATTCACCAAGTGCTTCACTCCATTTATGGGTTGATCTCTGTGATGAATCGGTATGTCCAATCTTAATCACAATTGGACCTTCTGCTTCAGCTGTTGTCTTAGTCTTGGCTCCACACCCTCCAAATAAACCAATTAACAATACCATAGCTAGAATAATTGATAATAATTTCCCTCTTCTCATAATTTCTAAATCCTTTCTTATAATTTTGAGTTACATAATAATCATCTAATTATCATGTGACTTATATAAGAGCAAACATCATGCCAATTATTTAACAATAAACAATTATAGCCGGAATCCTTTAAATTCCTTTGATTCTGTTTTTCTTCATCAAAATCCTGTATAAAAAAACGTGTAATTTCTTACACGCTTCTTAATAAAATACTGAAAAATTATTCACACTTTTTACAGTCAATCTTATACTCACTGATCTTATTCCACAGTTGTCTTGTACTTATATTTAATTCTTTTGCTGTTCTGACCACATTCCCCTCATTATTTTTTAAAGCCTTTAAAATAAAATCACATTCAAAGTTTGATCTGGCTTTCTTAAGAGATTTTACGCCAACTTGCTCTGTGGTGTTCTTTTCTATGACATCGCCTATAGGCATTAGGATTTCATTGATGGTAATAACACCATCTTTACTGAGTGCAATCATTCTCTCCGTTATATTCTTTAACTCTCGTATATTCCCTGGATAATCGTAGTGAAGCAGGAAATCCATCACATCATCATCAACTCTCTTGATTTTCTTCTTCTGCTCAATTTCAATCTTTTTAATAAAGAATTTAATCAGAGCTGGCAAATCCTCCCGCCTCTTCCTCAGCGGTGGTATATACAGTGACAATGTGTTAATTCTATAAAACAAATCATCTCTAAAATCACCTTTGAATATTTGTTTTTCAATATCCTTATTGGTTGCTGAAATAAATTTCACATCAAGGTTAATCGACTTATTACTCCCAAGTCTTTCAATTTTTCGGCTTTCAATGGCTCTAAGCAGTTTTCCCTGAGTAGCAATAGGTAAATCTCCAATTTCATCTAAAAACAACGTCCCAAAGTTTGCCTGTTCAAACTTGCCAATTCTTGAATCAATAGCACCTGTAAAAGCACCCTTCTCATGCCCAAACAGTTCAGATTCAATCATGCCTTCAGGAAACACCTGGCAGTTGACAGCAACAAAGGGTTCCTGTCTGCGACTGCTTAATCGATGGATATATTTAGCAATGATTTCTTTTCCCACACCCGATTCTCCAAGAAGCAAAACATTGATACCCGTGTCTGCTGTTCTTTTGCACATTTCCAGAAGGCGTTTATATTCTTCATTCTTTGAATTCATAAATATTTCTGTATCATTTTGGTTCTTTAACAAAACAGAACTTTTTCTCTCTAGCCGGAATATGGTGGATAATCGATCAATTTTCATTACAAGTTCTTCCATCTCACCACTTTTAACAAAATAGTCAGTAGCACCATATTTAATTGAATCCACGGCACTCTCAATACTTCCAAATGCCGTCATCACAATCACGTCCACATTGTCATATTTTTCTTTAATTCTCTTAATTAGCTCAACCCCATCCATAACAGGCATTTTTAAATCGGTCAGGACCAGATTTACAATATTATTTTCAATATATTCAAGCGCCTCATGCCCATTAGAGCAGCTGGCTATGTCATATCCCACGTCAGATAAGATTATGGATAAAACTTTTTGATATTCTATTTCATCATCAACGATAAGTATCTTATATCCTTTTTTTGAAACCATTTAAGTCACTCCTTTATGGGTAAAATTATGTCAAATTCTGTCCCGTCGCCAGGGTTGCTCTCAACTGAGATTTTGCCATCATTATTGAAGATTTCCGTACTGATGACGTAAAGCCCCAAGCCTGTTCCTTTCTCTTTGGTGGAATAAAAGGGATTAAATATATCTTCTATTATTTCCTTTTCTATACCACATCCATTATCACTTATTTTAATGTTTAAGTGGCTCTCTTCCACAATAAGTGACAGTTTAATTATTTTTGCTTCTCTTTCAATTCCTTCAAATGAATCAATGCTGTTGTTAAGCAAATTGAGTAATATCATTTTCAATACATCTTCATTCATGACAATGGGCCTTAAATACTTGCCACCAACCCAGCTATTTATAGTAATATTGTTTTGTTCAATATTTTTTGTTTCTAATTCCAAGATAACATTCAATAAACTCTCAATATCCACCAGCTTGTTCTCATCATTGGAAAGTCTTGAAAACCTTAATAGATTCTCTATGAGCTTATTGATTCTTCCTACAGAGTCATTGATAACTGAAATAGCATGTTTCCCGATCTCATCTGTACAATACTTTTCTATAATATAGCTGTAGCTTTTTATAAGTCCCAAAGGATTTCTGATTTCATGAGCCAAACCAGCTGAAAGCTGCCCAATAGCTATCATCTTGGCTTCCTGTCTGGCGGTTTTCTCATGGACATATTTTTCTGTATAATCCTCTATGCTTATTAATTTTTTATTACTGCTAAAATTTTGACAGGTTATGTAATAGTAAGCCTTTTTTACATTAAAGACCTGATTCATATGCAATTCATTAATAAATGGCTGGAGTGCCTCAATTTGGTTATAATTTATGCCAATCAGATTATCCCTGGCAATTCCCGCTAATTTTTCTACAGCCTTGTTGCATTCAATAATTGTTGAATCATTTTTAATAACCATTATGCCGCTTCGCATGGTATCTATAATAAGCCTAAGCTCTTCTTTGCTTTCAGATAATTCTCTGGTTTTGGAATTAACTCTCTGCGTAATGATGTAATTCCAGCTTGAAAAAATTGCTATAATCAGCGTGATTCCAATCAAAATTTTATAAGTCAATTCTATTTTTTGCAAATCCAGGCTATCACTGTGGAAATTGCCTAGCCATTTATATTGAGTCTGTGCAATCAGATTCTTTTTCTTCAGCTCCAATATTCCCTTATTTAGAATATTTACCAGCTCATAGTTGCCTTTTTGGGTTGCAAGACAAATTTCCTTTTCATAAACTGTAGGTTTTAAAAAGCTGAAATTCGTCTCTCGATTTGTAACTTTAAGAAAATGTGCAGCTTCCATATCATCCCCCACAAATCCCACTGCAACATCTTTGTTAATCAAGGCAAAGCATTGATAAATATTTTCTACTTCTATAATTTCAATATTGTGTTTTGTCTTAAAGTATTCTTGTATGCTTCCGTTTCGATAATCACTTTTTAAGGCGACTAATCGCATATCATTCAAATCGTAGATACTATCAATATCTAAATTGTTTTTAACTAAAATTTTACCCTTAACTACACACAGCGGCTGGCTTATTTCAAATCTTTTCTCATTGTCTGGCGTCCTTTCAACCACAGCGATATCAATTTCTTCATTATTCAAGGCATCGGATAAATACTCTTCAGATTCTACTTTTAAATGAATATCATTCCTCAACTCAATTGCCAGCTGAGACAAGTAATCTACTACAATCCCCGTATTATAATTGTTAAATTCATTAAGAAAAGCCAAAGGAGGGTCATTATATAGTCCAACAAGAAAAGGTTTCTCTTGGAGTAAAGTCTTTTCCCTTGGGGTTAATACACTATTATATTTATAATAATCCAGAACACTTAAATTGTATTTTAAATTTAAATCCAATTTTCTAATGCCAACAACACATATGACAAGCAGTACTATCAAGAGAAGAATCTTCTTCTTTTTCATATTTCCTCCAAGATTGGTATCCAGTAAAATCATGCAACATTTTTTCGATTATTTCTATTGAATATAGAATATCTCATGACAATGCATAAGTAAACATCAAAATATTCATTTATAAAAAACAAACACCGTGTTGTTTAGTCCAAACGGTGTTTGTTTATAGCCTTTTATTTGTATGTATATCAATTATTTATCTGTTTCATAAACAGATACGGTTACATCTCCGTCTTTATCTCTGCTAAATAAAACCGCAACCTGATTACTAACCTTATCCTTATCACCTTCTTTAATTATATTAAAATTCTTTGAATATCCTATTTGTCCTTCATCAAACAATGCGTCTTCCGTAATTGAACCTTCTCCAGAGCCCCCTTGCATTGTTTTATAAGAATAGTAAATTGTTCCCGCCTTATCTGGTGCGACTTTTTTCTCTGAAAGTAATGTCCAGTGCTCTGTTATTTCAGTTATATCAACTACCCCTTCTTTGCTTTGATTCTCTGCAGCTTTATTATTATCTACATCATTTCCTTGTGACAATGCTAATTTCTTTAAATATAGTTCTGCCGCTTTTTTATCAGCCTTATCACTTTTTAATGGTAAATGAAATAAAATGTTCATTTCCTTGTAGCTGCTATTTGGCGAGATTTTTCCAGTTTTCTCATCAAAGTTATACGCTTCATTATTATAGAAAGCTGTATTACTAACTCCTAAATAAAGGTCTCTATCGGCAAACAATTCAATATTGTCACATTCAATCATACGATACATAATACCGTTCTTAACGATTTCAAAATAACCACCATTCATTGTAAAAATATTATAATCTTTTGGGTTCAGTCCCTGAATAAATGGTGAAATAAGAAATGATTCTTTTCCATACTCGTTGCTTGATGTGGCTGGCATTGGAGTTCCATCATTTTGGGATATAGCCACAACCGCATACGTTTTGGCCGTACTTACTTGATTGTTGTCCGAACAAAAATCACTTAAATCACTACCCGACACTGCACCTAATAAAGTAACCATATATTTACCATAGGTTTGAGATTCATTTATTAAGACAGCGTCTTTACTTTCAAAAGCTTTTGCAAGTTGTTTATCCCCATATTCACTTGCAATATCTTTTGGTGTTAAGAAATTCCATGCTGCAAATGCTGTAACAGTACAGCATAGAATTAAGCAGCAAACTGCTGCGACAGTAGATAGTTTTTTTACTCTTTTGGTCTTTATCATATTATTACCCCTTGCTTTTTGCACAATTCTTACGTTCAGTTCATAATCTGGTTTAAAATTTGTTGAAAGGGCATTTTTTAGAAATTGATTTAATTCTTTATCTTCCATATCCACTATCCTCCAGGTATTTTTTAACCTCTCCCCTTGCCTTATGTAGCCGGCTTTTTACTGTACCTTCTGGCCTCTGAAGAATTTTGCTGATTTCTTTTAATGACATATTGGCTGCATAATATAGATACATTGGCACCCGGTATTGTTCTTTCAGAGCTCTAACCGCTTCTGCCACCATTTTCTGTTTTTCTTTTTCTAGCAGCTGCTCCTCCGGACTTTGCTCTTTACTAAACTGATATTCCCCATAATCCAATTCTTCACTGTGACATTCCATCGTTGCGATTCTTCCCCGCCAGGCAAATTTTCTTTTGCGGTTCTTCCATAGTTTTACTGCAATGGACATTAAATAACTCTTTGGATTGTTCCCTACATCAATTCTATCGCATAGCTCTACAGCCTTTAAAAATGTGTCCTGATAAAGTTCATCTGCTTCATCTTTATTTTGGGTTAACTGCCTGCAGAAATTATATATATCCTTGCCATTAACATTAACCAGTTCACTTACCTCTATAACTTTCAAATTAATTTCCTCCACATGTGGTTTTGCCCTTCACCTATATATGGTAATAACTTTCCAGTTGGTTCACAGGAATTTGCCGATGTGCTTTTTTCTACCATTCCTTTATTTTGTATATCTTTATGGAAAACTGAATAGAAAGAAATGAAACCAAAACCACCGTTGCTGCAAGAACGCAATAATTTGCTGAATCTGGAATAGCTGAAATAAAATCAAAATGGAAGTTATGTTTTGCACAAAACATAGCGATTCGCGGCAATAATGCTGGCGTTCCTAGTACAACTGCCATAATCAAATATTTCATTTTTTCATACCCAAATTTGTAATCCAATGTAAGATACCCACCGAGTGCCACACTAACCAACACCAAAGAATATAAGATTTCTTTCAAGTTAAGTAACGTTATCTGAGGAACTATGATACTTAATACCGAATAGCAAAATAATGCAAGGAAGTACCACAAAATAAGAAACAAATATCTTGAAAGAACAATTAACTTTCGAGAATAGGGAGTTGCACAAACAGAAGCTGCAGCCTTCGGATATTTCATCTCTGCCATAGATAAGGATGCTAATGGCATATACAACGCAAATACTAAAGTCATAACAAAAGCAGAAAAGTCAGACAGTTCTGGAATCTCTGAGCTTATAAAAAACGGCAGTGCAATCATCACAACAATGCTGAATAAAAGATACCAATTAATTAAGTAAAGATCTTTTTTAATTAATGAAACTATCATTTTCATTAGTTCACACCTCCAATATGTGCAAGCATAATATCCTCAATGCTTGGTTTCTCAATAATGATCTGTTTTCTGCAGGCTTTTTTAACCATATCTGTTTTTTCAGTTATGCCTATGAACCCATAATTATTTGTCTGAACTGTAAGAAATATTTTTCTCATTTCCTCAGATAAATCCGACAAGTCTCCTTTGACTGTTCGGTATTTCTCAAGTAATAAATCTTTTTCCTCTTGAAAAACAATCTGGCCCTTATCAATCAAAACAAGCATATCTGCTATTTTTTCTAAATCAGATGTAATATGTGTTGAGAAAAACACACTTTTACTTTCACTTTTTACAAAATCCAATAAAATCCCCATAAGCTCTGAGCGAATAAGTGGGTCAAGTCCGCTAGTCGGCTCATCCATAATAAGCAAATCCGCATTGTGAGATAAAGCAATTGTAAGGGCAAATTTGATTTTCATACCTTTTGATAAAGTGGATATTTTTTGCTTTGGATCTAAATTAAATTCTCTCATATATTTCTTATAGTCATTTTCATTCCACTGAAAGTAAGCAGGAGCAAGAATATTTTTCATAGTCTGCATCGAAAGATTTTCATAAAACGCACCATCATCTAAAACAATACCAACTCGATTTTTTATGATTTCCCCATCGGTATCCATACTTTTGCCGAAAAACTTTATTGAACCGGTATTGGGTAACGCAAGACCGAGTATATTTCTAATCGTTGTACTTTTGCCCGCACCGTTTACACCGATAAATCCAGTAATACAATTTTCTGGTAAACTGAAATTAACTTTTTTCAAGCTAAAATTTCCGTAAGCCTTGCACAGATTTTCAACTTCTAAAACATTATTCATATTTCCTCCCCCATTTCATAAAGAATCTCCATCATTGCTGATAATTCTTTCTTACTGATATTAAAAAGCTTTGCATTCTCTATTGCTTCCTGTAGTTTTTCTTCAACTAACCTTCTCTTAGAGTCCATAAGCAATTCTAAATTACCTGCTGACACAAATGTGCCTTTACCCGCCTGACTCGTTACAAATCCATCTGCTTCAAGCTCATCATATACACGTCTGATTGTAAGAACACTAACATGAATATCATTAGCGAAACTTCGGATTGAAGGTAATAACTCTCCTTCAGATAATTCTTCCCTAAGTATAGCATCTTTAATTTGCTCCTTAATTTGCTGGTACAAAGGTTTATCCGATGTATTTGAAATTAGTATGTTCACAATTTATACCACCTCTCACTGTGCATGTTTATAATACACAGTATACACTTTAATCTCAAATTGTCAATGCATTATATAAAAACGGAAATACAAAAAAACAATTTATCATACCCAAAAAACATGCAATAAAAAACCCACTATATCCATACTGAACTAACTTTAAGTGGTCACCTCATACTATATGGTAAATAGTGGATTTTATATTTTTACTATCATTCTACAGGCTAAAAAGAGTAAGCTTTTTCAGTGCCCTCTTACAATAC
The DNA here is from genome assembly GCF_032051575.1 of Aminipila sp. Lineage (NCBI taxonomy): Bacteria > Bacillati > Bacillota > Clostridia > Peptostreptococcales > Anaerovoracaceae > Aminipila > Aminipila sp. The sequence continues at coordinate 29,981 of NZ_DAMBYD010000015.1, forward strand.
CCTATTTTATTCTGTCTGTAACCTTTGTACAATACAGATAACGCATTCTATAAGCCCCATATCTCAGCATTAATAATGGTGTATCTCATCTGCTTCGGCTATTTCTTTTGTTTCATGAACTGTTCCATATAGATGGGCAGGAGGTGCATAAATAGAATACAATTTAAGTGGCCTACTACCAGTATTAATTAGGTTATGCCATGTGCCAGCAGGAATAATAATGGCAAAATTACCATCCACCTCTCTTTGATAATTTAATTTTTCTTTGTCACTGCCCATCTTAACAAAACCATAGCCTTCTTCAATCCGTATAACTTGATCCAAATCTGGATGCATTTCCAAACCTATATCTTCTCCCACTTCAATACTCATTAATGTTAATTGTAAGTAATCTCCAGTCCATAAGGCTGTACGATAGTTACAATTCTGCATAGCAGCCTTATAAATGTTAAATACCAGTGGTTCTAGGCCATAATCAGTTATATCAGATGTGTTTATTTTATGATTATACATGTTTTTATTCCTTTCGATCTTTCCCTTCATATACTATATGATGTAATTTGATTGAAAACCACGGTATTCTTCAATACCGTGGTTTTGTTTACCCTTATTAAAATTAATGCTTTTTTAATGATTTCCAAATTATATTATCATTAGTTTATACAATACCTGCGCCATTTCCGCGCGATTTGTCGTATTCTTCGGATTGATCTTTCCTCCGTTTCCACTAATGATTCCTGTTCCTGCAAACAATGTCATGGCAGGATTTGCCCAGTTTGCTACTTGGCTGGAATCACTGTAAGCTGTTAACGTTTTCGCTGTGGTACTTGTGGGAAGTTCATTTATTTGCTTTAAAGTATTATATAAAAGAGTAAACATTTCCTGTCTGGTAATTTCTTTCTCCGGAGCAAATCTATCATTTCCTATTCCGTCTGTAATTCCAAGTTTTTTTGCGGTAGCAAGATAACCCGTATAATACATATTTCCTGCATCTGAAAAATTATCTTTAGAACTACTATCTGCGGATAGTCCGTAAGCTCTCATGACCATTACAAGGAATTGTCCTCTGGTTAATTTGGCGGCAGGCTCATAATTTCCATTTCCCACTCCAGTACTAATTCCTCTTGCTGCTACATAGCTAACAGCATTGCTGTACCATGCTGTTGAAGATACATCATTAAAACTTACTTTATTATAACCAACCGCATACTGAGAGAAGTGTGTTGTCTTAAATGTAATCATTCCTGTTTTCGAGTCATAAGAGCAGTCCGTAACGGCCTCCGGTTTCCCTTCTGAATTAATGTAGTAGATAACGATAGAATTTGTATCTTCCCCTGTCTTTGGAGTATATGGCACGGATACAGTCACATTGCCGTTAAACTGTGATATTGTCTTTTCACCACTTGTTACATTAAAGTTGAATACAGGTCTATCTCCAACGACTTGTTTTGCCTCCTCCGAAAGGATCTTTGCACTTACCTTGGAAATAGTAATCGTCACATCCCCTGCTGCTGCTTTTGATATAGTATCAATTGAATTCTGATCAAAAGCAACAGAAGCAATCGGTGTTAAAATGGAAAGAAAATTTGTTGAGCTATCCGCTATATCCGACATTGATTTCTGAGGTATACCGGTAGCAACAGAAGTTGCAGAGTTGTTACTTCCTTCCACCCTGATTTCAACCACAGGCGCTACAGAATTTCCCTTCTTTTGAACTTCTAAAAACGCCCTGCTGATTGCATCACTTACTTGTGACTGGGTAACTGAAGCCGTAGCTTTCCCCTTTGCATCTACAGTAGCAGTAGTACTTGTTGTTGCAGTGACCGTGTTGCCTGAGGCAGTGGTTTGATTTTTCGTTATATCTGTTGAAATTCCTGTACCTGCACCATTTCCTCCAGAGCTGCCGCCACTGCCAGATGATGAACCATTATTCGAATTTGCCCTTGTTATGGTAATGATATAAGTCTTAGGACTCTTGCCTGTCTCCGTTGAGGATACCGTGATCGTTTTGGGAGTTCCTGCAGTCAAATCAATGGTTCCCGAGGCAGTACCGCTTGCGACGGTAGTTCCATCAACGGTTATGCTTCCTATCCCTGTAGGAGTAACTGTTACACTTGCAACAGTGTTTGCCACCGTAACAGCGTTATAATTGTATGTACCTCCTGAAAAACTGTAGTTTGCGGGACTGCCGCTCAGTGCAAGCTCTGTAAGGTCTGCAGAAGCTGCCCAGGTATAGGAAGCACTACCCATAGAGCTGTTGTCGCTGCCGGCTTTTACCGCTATGGCTTTCACTGTCGTTCCATGATTTATGACTGGCCGTGAAGAGTCATTATACTCCATTGTTGTCCCCGTTACAGCGGTCGCAGGGTTCGTTCCATCCAGCGTATAGTAAATATGATCTGCAGCAGGGAACATGATTTGTACCGGAGTCCCGTCAACAATTGCTCCTGCGGAGGGTTCAAAAGTAGGAACCACTGATGCAGGAAGATTTCTTGTCACAATAATGGTATAAAGTTTGGCACTCTTGCCTGCTTCCGTTGTGGACACCGTTATTGTCTCTGGGCTTCCAGCAGTTAAATTAATTGCTGCTGAAGGCGTGCCGCTTAATACCAATGTTCCGTTAACTGTAATATCCCCTGTTCCTGTTGGAGTTACCATTATTTGTTCGACAGAATTGGCCACTGTAACCGAGTGATAGGAGTATATACCGCCATCAAAGGCATAATTGGAAGGATTGCCGCTCAGCTCCAGTGCGGTAAGGTCTGCAGAAGGCATAAGGGCATATGTAGCGCTTCCAATCAGGCTGTTCACCTTTCCAGCTTTGACAGCAATGGCCTTTACAGTCATCCCCCCGTTTATGATGGGTTTAGAAGAATCACTGTATTCCATTGTCGTTCCCGTTGCAGAGGCCTCTGGATCTGTTCCATCCAGTGTATAATAAATATGATCTGCTCCTGAAGATATAATCTCAATGGAAGTTCCATCTGTAATTGCTCCAGCGGCAGGACTGAATGTCGGCGTAGCCTGTGGGCCTTCTCGGGTGATATTGATGGTATACGTTCTTGGTTTATAATCCTCATAATATACCGGAGTAGCGAGAACGGTGTGCACCGTAATGGATTGTTCAACACCGGGAGGCAAAAGGATTGGCGGGGATTCTGCTCCAGAGGTGACAAATGTTCCATTTACTGTGATTATCCCCAAGCCCGTCGGCACCACCTTAACGCTTTCAACGTTGGCGGCCACGGTTACATTATTATAGATCGTCGTTCCTGGGCTAAAGGTGTAATTGAATGGAGATCCGCTCAGACTGATATTCGACAGTCTGAGCGGCAAGTAATTTGTTGCGTCTCGGCTAAAAGCCTGCAGTACACCCCCGTCTTCAGATTTCACTATTCCCGGTGCATAAAAAACCTTCACATTTTGATCTGCCTTAATCGGATTTGTCAGTTTTAAATAGTAATTAGATTTATAAATGGGATCGGGAAGAGGCTCGGGATGAGGTTCAACTGCGATGACCGGTTTATTTACACCATCTATACTGACTGAAAACCCTCCTGGCGCAGACGGTGGGGCAGCCATACCCTTATCAAATCCAACAGTCACATAGTTGCTTTGCTCCACATCAACCTCGTTAGGTCCCCCTATCGACACATAAACTGTGGAAGGCGGAGTTCCCTTCACATTGTTCATCACAGTTAAATTGCTAAATGAGGCAAGCAACTCACCGCTTGTTGACTCCACATTAATCCCGGTATAAGAAAGGGTCACCGTTTGATTTGCCTGTATGCCTTGGTTTATAACAAGTACATACTTCGTACGATCCTCATTTGATATATAACTAAGGGAACCAGTACTTGCGATAGTTCCATTAATTTTGACTTGAAAACCTTTTTCATAGTCTAACCCGAGGGCCATCTCCTGATTAAAGCTAATGGTAATATGCCCACTGTCGATTGCTACCGCTCCGGTTACCATCGGTGCAACTGTGGCCATGACAGGCTGAACGTTAATCGACAGAGAGCTCAGCAGTAGCAGCATTACCATCGCTACATTAAAAAATACTTTCCTTGATTTTAACACAATAGAATTCCTCCTTTTTTATTTTTGCGCCAATTGAAAAATTTCGTTGATGGATATTTCTATTTGATCTCCCCAGCGTATAAAATCACCGTCTGTTGACACACTTTTAAAAAAATCTTTATCTGCTAGCATACCAAACCTGACTGTCTGCAACCTGCTTTCAAGATTTAATAAGATACTGCTTCCATTTTCAAGATCCACATGGAGACAAAAATTATCTCTTATTTCGACGTTTTTTATTTTACTCATAAAATCCCTATACCCCCAATTAATAAAATCCACCATACACAATTGTATGATGGATTTTATTAATACCAAACTACCCGATGGGTAGTCTTTTATAAATTTATTCAAAAATCATTTAAATACTGTTTTAAAAGCACCCTATTATTAATAGAAAGTTTAAAGAAAATGTTTTTTAGCGCCATTTTTACAGTATTCGTGCTAATAAATAAGATTTCTCCGATTTCTTTGTTTGTAAGTCCTTTAGCCGCCAGCAGCGCAATCTCTTTTTCCCTTTCAGTTAACTGTGGTTTACTCTCTGTAAAATTTTCTTTTATTATTTGTTCAACTGCTACATGATAGGATTGATATAACTCTAAAATAGCACTAATTGCCTCTCTGCATACCCCTTCCCTGTAAAGTTCTTGAAGTGAAGGGGTAATATAGTCACAGTTTTCCACAAAAGGCATATAAATCTGATCTGTCTCTGCATAATGCAGTGCTTTCTCTATGGCTGCTAGTGCATCACTACGACGGTGAACTTTTAAATTTGCTGCTGCTATATAAATATAGGCATAAATCATACTTAATAAATTAGGGAAAATAGAAGCTTCCATGATAAGTTCTTCTGCAATTCCTAAAATTTTTAAATACTCACCTTTTATTAATAATACCCTTCCATAAATAATATTATAAAATGCTCGTGTAGGGAAATATAATTTACCAGAATCTAAATCTCCTTCCTTAACCCACGAAGGTATTTTTTCGTACTGCTTCAATCCTGAATAAAGAAATGCTTCGCAAAGATCAATAGTATACATTAATCCATACCACCTTTTTCTGGTCATTTTTTCACGCATTCTTTTTAAAACATTAAGAATAGAGTTATAATCCCCTTTGGCGATTGCTATTCTTGCCTGTAAAAACATTGCACTTATGACAATGTCCCCTTGACCATTACGATTAGCCGGATAGAAAGCTTTATTCTGAAAAATTTCAGTACTTTCAAAATCACCTCGATTAAAATAGTATTCCGCCTCCATAATTGATTCGCAACCTGTTCCATGCCCATTTGTAAGCTTTTTGTAAACTTGTATTGCATCTTTTAGATTTTTCAGTTCTTCTTTCATTGATCCTGGTTCTCTATAAAACATGTACAGAACTGAAGGAGAACCAAAGGTCCAACTGCTTTTCGTATCCAAAAATTGCGCAGGCTGCTTTAACAGCATAGCGGCTTTATTGATATGTTGGTACATTTTCTGAATGTTATTATATTTGGTAAAGGATAAAAGCAATTCAAATTCGCCATTTAGTTCACAAATTCTATCTTTCACAAACCGATCACTATTTTGGACTAATTCTTCAAATTCCCTACAAGTCTGATCAAATCTTTCCATCTCGTTAAAGGAAAAAAGACAAATTGCATAAATCAGCATTGCAATGGGATGCGATTGTCTTAATTGTTTAGGACATTCTTCAAAATAGCGGATAAAAATTTCCTGCTGTTCATTATGAATACTGTGACCTTTATCCGCTTCTAAGGCACAAAGCATATTTTCAAAATCACTAGCCATATATGAATTTTCCATTGCCTGTACATAATTACCGTTTTTCAACTGGTAATTTGCCATTTTTTGATAAAGCCCCCTTTGATCAGCAATATTCCTGCCATGAAAGAGAGATTGTAGATATTTACTGAAAATATGGTGCACCTGATAAGTTTTTGTTTTTTCCTCATATTTAACAAAAGCATTCTCACTGATTATTTCAGATAGAAGTCTTTCAGCACTATCATTACCACTTAAGGCTGTAGCCAGTTCAAGGTTAAAACTGTCAAACAAGCTAATTGCATATAAAAACTCCTTAATTTCATCTGAAAAATTAAGGTAGATAGTGTTTTCAATCAACTTATAGATATCTCGGGTGGCTTCAAAACTGTCATGCTTTATATAATTCAACATTAAAAGATACAGTGCGGTAAACCAGCCTTCCGTAAGTTTATAAAGTTTTTCACAATCCGAATCCTTTAGGTTGACTCCACAGAATTTATAATATTTCTTTATTTCAACCAGTGTTAATTCAAAGGTTTCCTTAGTTATGTGATATAAATACCCTTTTAAAGAAAGCTCCTCTATCTTTTCAAATTCAATAAACCGAGCAATCAAGATAATATGTAAGTCAGCTATTTCATGTACCGTCAAGAATTTGATAAAATTACCAACCTCAGGCTTATTTATCAAGTGATAATCATCTATAATTAAAAACGTTTTTTCCGGGAATTTGATTTTCCTTATTAATTTTAAAGCCTCCTGCAAGGATACACTATCATCTGGAAAGCCTAGTTCTATTAGGCTTAGAGAAATTTTTTCATCAAATCCTTCCAATGTATTACAGAGGCCATTCCAAAAACCACTTATTAAGCTATCATGTATCCTTACCCATAATTCATTTGCCTGAATAGTTCTCAAATATTCCCTTACAGCAGTAGTTTTACCATATCCCATGGGTGCTTCTACAACAGTAAGAGGATAATCGGAAATGCCTTCCATTGCCACCTTTATCTGTTTGGGAAAATAGAGACTACTTGTTTTATTATCCTTACCCAATGCTTAATCTCCTCAACGGTTAATTTTCATTTTATTATATAATACTTTATTACGAAAATCACCTTGAAAAGATATAAAACTTTTAGGTTCTTCTTAATGCCGACTATTAGATACTTTGGATAGTATATTTCATTTTGAATTAAACACGGTTGATATTTTGCCATTCCTTAAAATGGACAAAATATCAACCGTGTTTTTAAATTCTATCTGGATAGCGTGCGGCAATCTCTGGATCAACAATAACTTCTCCATCTTTGTCAATTTTAATTATCAACATGTTAATACTCTCATTCAAAGCGCTGGCACCCAAGCCGAATACATATATATCGTCTCCTTCACTTACTTGGCTAGTCACTTCTTTACATGTTAAGCCTGTCCACACATTATTCTCTTCATCATTGAGTTCTAAAAGCTTTTCCTCTACTCTAGTAACCTTTCCTCTAAAATAAAACTTGTCTGATACGTGCTCATCTATATTATTTATATATTCATCAAAATCCGCTTGCTCATACCCCGTTGTATCTGGAGTATACGATTCAACAGGTGTTTCGACACATCCGGCTAAACCAAAAGCTAGAGTAGCAATTACTATTAAACTTAAAATTCTCTTCATGAACATTTCCCCCTATTCTAACTTTCATAATACTACCAAATATTACCAAAGTCAATTAAAAACTGTGAAAAGCGGCACAACTCAAAAAGTAAGACTTGTTCTCTTGATTTTATTCGCATTGGCATATACACTAAAAGTTATAGAGCACAATGGAGGAATACAAAATAATAATTAGCATGGAGAGGTTGAAATTGGATTACAATATTTTAGTAATTGACGATGATAAAGAGTTATGCGCCTTGATTAAACAAAGTGTAACAAAAGAAAATATAAGTGCAGAGCACTGCTATTCCGGTGCAGATGGACTGATATTGCTTGAAAAAAATGATTACCATCTTATCGTTTTGGATGTGATGATGCCGGGAATGGACGGCTTTCAGACAATGAAAAAAATACGAAAGCAAAGCAGCATTCCCATCCTAATGCTGACTTCTAAAAATGACAGTATGTCAAAAGTACATGGACTTCGTTCCGGTGCAGATGATTATCTCACAAAACCATTTGATATGGAGGAACTGATTGCTCGAATTATTTCCTTAATACGCAGATACACACGTTTTAATTTTGTAGACAATCATTCACAACCCCTGACTTACAAAGGCCTGACCATAGACTTTGACAGTCGAAGTGTTATTACGCAAAATGGCACATTTGAATTGCCGCGGAAAGAATTTGATCTTCTTCTGTTCTGTGCAAAAAACCAAGGCAGAATTTTAACTAAGCAGCAGATTTATGAGGAAGTCTGGGGTGAATCTTACGTTTATGATGACAGCAACATTATGGCAATCATCAGCCGTCTCCGTAAAAAGATTGAGCCTGATTCGGGCACGCCATTTTATATCCAGACGGTAAAAGGGATTGGTTATCGTTTTAACAAGGAGGTGTAGGGGATGCTTCTGAATGTGATTTTAGGCATATTATTTTGTCTTGCCCTTTTATTCGGGGTTAGCTGCTTCATAAAACTGATTAGTGTAAAACGGCAGCTTAAGGATATGACAGATACCATGAATGATATTCAGTCTGGAAACGGTAGCCGAAAAATCCTTGCCGTAGGAAATGAATTGACCGCAGACCTTTCTTATAAAATGAATGAAATTGTCTACGATTATGAAGAACAGCTCTCTCAGCTTAGAGTAACGGACGAAACCAATCGTCAGCTTATGACCAGCCTTTCACATGATGTACGGACACCGCTTACTACCCTGATTGGGTATTTGGATGCAATTCACAGAGGTGTAGCTGCCCCAAAAAACCAAGAGGAGTATCTTGAAATTGCAAGGCGAAAAGCACACGATTTGAAAGAATATATTGATATTCTATTTGACTGGTTTAAACTGAATTCCAGTGAGTTTTCTTTATCCATAGAGCAGACAGAGCTTGCGGAATTAACGAGAAATATTCTGAAAGACTGGATTCCCATTTTCGAAGAAAAGCATCTGGATTGTGAAATAGAAATTCCGGAAAAGCCGTTACTTGCAAAAGTAGACTTAGACGGTTATACTCGCATCATCAACAATTTAGTGCAAAATGTCATGAGTCACAGTCAGGCCACACAGATTAAAATTAAAATGTTAAAAAAGGAGGCAGAAATTAAAATTCGTATAGAGGATAATGGGGTCGGCATTGAAAAACCGGATCTGCAGCACATTTTTGAAAGACTGTATAAATGTGATAAAGGCCGTTCTAATAAGGGAAGCGGATTGGGGTTGTCCATTGTTCGGCAGATGGTCGAAAAAATGGATGGCAAAATTACGGTTCATAGTGTACCAAACCAGTATACGGTTTTTACCGTTTGTTTTCCCGAAAGGAATTAAGAAAATCCCTGTCTGTTGGCAGGGATTTGTTTTATGCAAATTACAAGGTTAATGCAAGGTTGCGGCAAGGTTAATGCAAGATTGACATGATAGACTAATTTTAGTAAGAAAAGGAGGTTCTTAATTTGAGTAATTTTATAATTGAAACAAAAAATCTTACCAAACAATATGGAGAGCAGAAAAGTGTTTCAAACCTAAATATCCACGTAAAAAAAGGCCGCATCTATGGCTTGCTCGGCAGAAACGGTGCGGGGAAAACCACAGCTATGAAGATGCTGCTGAATCTGACGAGGCCTACTTCCGGAGAAGTTCAAATATTTGGTAGAGGCATTCAGGGAAATGAAAAGAAAATTCTACCCCGCATCGGCAGCTTAATTGAAGCGCCGGGATTTTATCCAAATTTGACAGGCACAGAAAACCTAAAAATCTTTGCTCTGCTTAGAGGTGTTTCTAAGCGTACCGCTGTAAGGGACGCACTAGAGGTCGTGGGGCTGCCATACGAAGATAAAAAGCTATTTTCACAGTACTCCCTTGGTATGAAGCAGCGCTTGGCCATTGCTCTTGCCATTATGCACGATCCGGAGCTGCTTATTTTGGATGAGCCAATCAATGGGCTTGATCCAATCGGGATTGCCGAGGTGCGTTCGTTTATTCGGGGGCTGTGCGATGTGAAAGGGAAAACCATTTTAATTTCCAGCCATATTCTTTCAGAAATCTCCCTGTTGGTGGATGACATTGGAATTATCGACCACGGTGTATTACTGGAAGAAGAAAGCCTTGCCCAACTGGAAGAAAAAAACGGTAAATACATTCATTTTGGTGTTTCTGACACAGCGCAAGCAGCCAGAATCATGGAGAGAAACTTTGGTGTAAAAAACTTTACAGTGGAAAATGACCACAGCTTACGCCTGTATGATAGCAATTTTTCTGTGGCTGCACTCAACCGTGCTTTTATTGAAAACGGATTGGAGGTATCCGAAGCTCACACCTGTGAAGATACCTTGGAGGATTACTTCAAGCGTATAACCGGAGGTGAAGGCATTGCATAACCTGCTTCTTAGCGAATTTAAAAAATTCAAAAGAAAGAGAATATTTCTCTTTGGAATACTGGCAGCTTTCATTTTTCCTCTTTTCAATGCCGCATTGCTGTCAGATTCCAATTTTGCAAGCATCCAGTCTGGAGTAAGAGAGGACAATGCTTTTTTGCTTTTAATGCCACTGCTGATTATCATGGCGGCTAACGTGTTTTTTGTAGAACAGGACAATGATACATTAAAAAATCTGCTCTGCATTCCAGTGTCAAAAAAGCAATTGGTTATTGTAAAGTTATTGGTTTTATTGTTTTTTTCAGTAGCTTTTCAACTAATGGGTTTTACGGTTAGCACAGCAATTGCTATTTTTCAAAATATACCGGTGAATGACTTTGCTTCTCAGTTTTCTCTAACCGCATCAACGGGTGTACTCATGTGGGCGGCTGCGCTTCCTTGCATTGTACTGGTCATCTGGTTTAACAAAAGCTACATTCTCTCGGTGATTATTGTGTTCTTTTACACACTGTTAAATTATGTAATGCATTTCAGCGATGCCATTATGATGCAGCCTTTCGGGGTGAATGCGGGAACGCTTATGCCTATCCCCATGATTTTCAGATGGCTGTATCAGTTTTACACGCCCACCGGTGAAATTCAGACAGAGTTTTACAATCGCTTCAGCCAATACTTTGTACCGGCATATGTATGTTTTGGTGTGCTTTTGTTAGAAGCGGCAGTTTGCATCTATTTGATGATCCGCATCTATCGACGCAGAGAAATTTGAAGAAAAGGAGGTATCTTTATGCTTCGTATTTTAAAAACCGAATTTTTAAAATTAAAGCGATTTCATATTTTGCTCATTGGCCTTATTGGTATGACCCTTCCTGCAATTTTGTCTGTATTCACGCAGGCAGTCGCCACTCCGGAGACCACAACACAAAATTTTGACTTTTCCGCTCTCTTTAACAGTACCATATGGAATAGCGCAACGATTTTTATGCCTGTAATTTTCACCTTGATTGGCGGCTATTTAATCAATCGGGAATACACTGACAACACCTTGAAAAACATCTTACCTGTTCCGATAAGCTTTCAACGCCTGTTGTTCGGAAAACTGCTGGCAATGGGAATCTTAAGTGTACTGTTGGGGCTATACAGCTATGCAGTAACTCTGGTTGTCGGATTGCTGTCCGGTATTTCAGGACTGAGCATTGCTATTTTGTTCACAGGCCTTTTACAGATATTAGGGATATCATCTTCCACATATATTGCGGTTCTGCCCATCATTGCTGTTACAAGCAGGAGGCCGGGAGTTTTTATGGGCGGCGTTGTCATATCCTTCCTCTTCGGATATAGCGCCATGTTTATCAAAAACGTTACAATGCGCAGTCTGTATCCGATATTGTCTGGGCTGACGGTTATGAGATTTGATACGGAAACATTCATGAACACTTCCGAACCCGGAAAGCTCACTTTGTCCATCTTATCCTTGGCTGTCATGCTTTTGCTCACAATCATAATTGTGATGCTGACAAATCCACCACAAACAGCTTCCAAGAGTAAAAAACACAAAACAGCCGGTATGTTCCTAAGGCAAGGGCAAAAATGCCGATAGTTGTTCGGCGAGGGTGGTGTTTTTAATGTGGATGGAGATGAGTTTACCAGATCCATCAAATTAGAAATTTACGAAAGAGGTGATATCATTATGAAAGATAAAATTTTAAGTACAATTGCATTAATCACTATATTTGTTCCATTTACAATAGCTTTTTTATGGAATCCTACTGACCCAAAAGCCACTGCCATCATAATTGGCTATTGTATTTTTATCGCACTTGGCTTTTGCTATTCGCTTTTCCTGTTTGTCAAAAAGCACTTAAGAGATACGAACACAAAGGTTTCACTTGGGGTAAACAGTCTATATCTTGTAGGCATTTTGGTCTTTGTGGTAATTCCACATCTAATCTGATAAGGCCGTAAGAACCCGCCATATCTTAAAATGCTTTAATACTCTTTTCAGCCCTCCAAACCCGCGAGTTTAGGGGGCTGTTTATTTTAAAGAGTCGATACTTCTCATGGCAGAAGTGAAATATGAAAGATTCTGTTATTTTTTATAAGAATTGAAGAATTTCATAATACCTTCTGCATTATAACTTGCCACTTTATCTCTCCATTCATTGCTTTTCAATAGTTCAACTTCTTGAGCATTTGTATAGAACCCGTGCTCTATCAATACAGAGGGTATGGATGTATGTTTGATTACATATAAATTTTCTGTTGTTTTAATGCCCCGATTATAGATGCCTATTTGTGGAAAATTAGAACTCGAGATGTCCTTTGCAAGCTGATTGCCCACAACGCTTCCCTGAAAATAATAGATTTCCCAACCACTGGGGCTAGTCCATTCACTTCCGTTGCCAAAAGCATTCGCATGTATACTAACAAAAATATCAGCATCAGAATTGTTTGCACTTGCACATCTTTCCGAGAGGCTTGAATCAGAATCACTATTTACTGTAAGAAGCACTTCAATTCCCTTAGCCTCTAAAACGTTTTTCATTTTATCTGCCACAGCCCGATTAAACTCATACTCTCTTAACGAACCATCTGGACTTCGTTTGCCCGCCGTAGATTCCCCATGACCCGGGTCCAGCATCACTACCAATTTTCCATCTTCCATGGGATTAAAATATGTAGTCAAAGTTCTAAAGGAAATTGTCAAGGTTTTACCATCTTTAGACAAATCCACAACGGGATTTGTTGCTTCCTTTAGGTCACATACAATTCTAACATCATTTTTATTATAAGCAGAAATCCTTACTGCTGATAATGGGGAGTCCTTTTGGTCATAAATCAAGTCCGATACCTTTGAGTCTACCATAAAATCCTTTATATCCAGAACAAATCTGTCAGGCGAGGTCAACATACTGGTAGAATAGCTACCTACTGATTTAAGTGGTTCTGAAATTTGAATGGTTACTTTTGTGTTGTCTTTAGTTGAGTTCCCCTTTTCTGCCAGAACTTCTGTGACGCTACCTGTAATCACAGGAGGTTCTTCAGGCTTTTCAGGTGAAGTGATTGTTACGGTCCGTGTGGAATCAACCCATCCAACAAGAAACCCTAGTTCCTCTGCAACAAACCTTGCAGGAATCATGGTCCTGCCATTTATTATTGCGGCTGGAACATCCAGCGTTTTTTCTTCACCGTTTACCGTAGCAACCTTATTATTGATTTTAAGAATGACGACAATATTGTCGTATTTAACGGTAACCATATAATTACTCTGATCCCATTCTACATTTCCTCCAAGGGTCTCAAAAACTGCCCTTGCCGGAACCAGGGTCCGATCGTTTTGAATAATTGGCATAACATCTGCCGCTACTTGCTCGTTATTAATCACAAGATTAATGTCATCGTGGGTTGCTGCAGCAACTGGTTTTCCCATAATCACAAAGAAAACCATTAGGAATACAAATATGCTAATAAATATATTAATAAAACTTATTTTTTTAATCATTAAAAAACCTCTTTTGCACAATATCATTATTTTATATAAAGATTATAGCAGAGGAAACGACAAAAATCTATTTTATAACTAAATGGTAATACAAATGTTATACAAAAATCGAGACACTAAAATAGAGCTAACGAAAACTGTAATTTTTACAATTTTCACTAGCCCATACCTTTATTTAAATCTGGTTATTATTCCTACCTATGAATTTCTTCAAGTGCATACATGCACATATCTACTGCTGCAGCCAGACAATCTTCATCAAAATCAAACCTAGCATTATGTAAAGGTGAAGTAGTGTCCGTACCGATTCCTATATAAGTGCCCTTTCCACCGTTATTCTGGACCTTATTTATCATTACTGCTGCATCATCAGTGCCGCCTACGTTGCCTTCAAAGTAAATTTTTTCAAACCATGGAACCTTACCTGCTGCGCGCTTAACTACTTCCATGATTTCATCGTCGCTTACACCGGCTGGTACCTCTCCATAATCAATATAGTTATAGGACAGATCATAAGACTTGGCGGTTCCATCAAGTATGTCAAATACACGTTTACCCGCATATTCGCTGATTTCTTGCGTCTGCCCTCTATATTCCAGACGCATCAATGCATTAGGTGCTATTGTATTTGCACATACACCCGCATGTATTTCACCAACGTTTACTCTGAACAGACCTGCTTCGTGAGGAGCTATAGCATGGATGTTAAGCGCTGCCGAACATGCAGCAAGCAGTGCATTTTTTCCTTCCTGAGCAGCCCCACACGGATGCGCCGCTTTTCCCTCAAAATAGACATCCAGCTGTCTGTCACTGAGAAAATCCTTACACCCACATGCAATCGTATTTGATGGCAATGGTCTGTTTTCCCCACTTAATGCGATATGCATTGCTAAGAAATAATCCACGTCATCTAGGTGCCCTTTATCTACAATGGATTGAGCCCCATAGAAGGTTTCTTCGGCTGGCTGAAATATCAGCTTAATCTTCCCTGAAAGTTGTCCTTTCTTGCCTATAAGTTCTTCTGCAATTCCAATGCCTATCGCTGTATGCCCATCATGACCACATGCATGAACCCTGCCCTTGTTAACGGATACATATCCTTCATCAAAAGGTCGGTAGTCTTTTTCTTCAGGCTCCTGATATGGCAGGCAATCCATCTCAAATCTAAATGCAGTGACCGGGCCAGGCTTCTCAGTATCAAACACAGCCAGAACACCTGGATATCCCTTTGTTCTGTCTACATAAGATGGCTTTGCTCCCTGTCTAACAGCTCTTTCCATAGCCTCATTCCTCTGCTCAGGTGTCAATTTTTCCGGTTCGCCAATACTGTCAGTATTGACGACGTCAGGCCCCATTAGTACATCATATCCCAGTTCAGTAAGAATTTCGGCAACTCTGGCACTAGTTCTGAACTCATGCCAGCCATATTCGGGATACTTGTGAAATTCCCGTCTGTACTCTACTATCTTATTCATTTTTCAAACCTTTCTTTTGCTTGCATCAATTGCTTCTCCCAACAATTCTATGCCCCTTTTTATTTCATCATCACTGACATTAGAGAAGCAAAGGCGCAAATGCCCCGTACCTTTGTACTTATCAAGATAAAATACAAATCCTGGCATTACCAGTACTCCCCTTTTTTCTGCTTCCTCATATACCCCCTTCTCACTGATGTCATTGCTAAGTGAACACCATATTAACACCCCACCTCGCGGTTTATCATATGTGATTCCTTTGTCTGATATGGCGTCAAGACAACAACACATTAAGTCTCTTTTCCTTTTATAATGGTTGGCGAGCTCAAGCGTATGCTCTTTCAGCAGCCCACGTTCTATATATTCATTCAGCAAAAAATCACCAATATTATCAATAAATATTTCATCTAAAGACACAAGAACACCTAGCATTTTCACAAGATCCGTAGGCCCTATTACGTATCCAGTTTTAATCCCATAAGGAAATAACATGGTAAAAGAGTCAATATACACCACGGATTTGTATCTGTCTAATGAGTATAAACTTGGAATACGTTCTTCTGTGTATCGGAAATCACGCTGTGAATCTTCCTCGATAATTGGAACCCCGTTTTTATGTGTCAGTTCAAGAAGTTTTATCCGTTTTTCTAAAGACATTACTATGCCGCTTGGATTATGAAATGTCGGCATAGTGTAAACAAATTTTGGCTTATGCCGAACAATCATATTCTCCAAATACCCCATGTCCATTCCATCGTTCTCCATTGGTACAGTGATAACCTCTATGCCTTTGTTCCGAACAATAGAAACAGCATCTGGCATGACAGGTTCTTCCACAATGATACAATCTCCTTGTCTCATATATAAGGTAGTAATGAGATTAAATGCCTTGGTTGTTTCAGAAATCAACTGTATATTTTGTGGTTTTACATATACATTCTCGTCTACCAGCATGTTGCATATGTTTTGCTTGGTACGCTCTGTTTCATTGAGTTTTGCTAATAAAATGTTTCCATCTGAAGCTTTCTCCAGCAGTTTTTTGATGATATCCTCCATACCTTTAACCGGTGAGCATTCTTTGCTCATATTGATTCCTGCAAATGAAATATATTTGTCACTGAATGTATCGGCAAATATATCCATAAACTTTTTAGTATGACGATCATAATCGTACAATATCATCTTCTCTAAAGGGAAAAACCTGTTAGTAAAGTTATCGTCTTCAGCGGGTATATCAATGAAATAACCCTTAGGCGCACTTCGTGATACAGTCATAAATCCCTCAGATACTAAAACACTGTAAGCCTTAATAACTGTATTTCTATGAACGTCAAGCTCCGTTGCCAATCTTCTTTCAGAAGGCATTTTATAACCATGTATTAGTTCTTGATGTTCAATCATATTTTTTATGGCCCTAACGATCTGCATGTAATAGGGCATTTCGCAGTTTCTATCAATTTTAATATTCATAACATAAATTATAATATTAGAAAGTCAGTAATTATTCAATCATATTTTTATGCATTGATTGCAGTTTCATCAGCTGCAGCCAATTCTCTGTTCTTTTTGATTTTTTTTACATATCTGTCCCATATAGTCAACATTACAATGCCTATGACCATAATAATTGTAATACCAATAAACATATAACGATACGCACTATCTCCAAATGTATCCAGGAGTTTACCTGAAGCAAACGGTACGATTACCTCTGGAAGGTATCCCAATGTACATACCAATCCAATGGCAGTTCCAGCCACTCTTATAGGAATTCCACCCTCTT
This sequence comes from Aminipila sp., assembly GCF_032051575.1. Lineage (NCBI taxonomy): Bacteria > Bacillati > Bacillota > Clostridia > Peptostreptococcales > Anaerovoracaceae > Aminipila > Aminipila sp. The sequence continues at coordinate 47,125 of NZ_DAMBYD010000015.1, forward strand.
CCATCATAGAAAATACCAAACTATATCCACCGTACATACCTGCATAAATAAGGATACATAAAACAATAAACAGAGTAGAACTCATATTACCCATAACGACCATCAGCAAGGTTCCGATTGCCATCATAGAAAATGTTACATACATAACCTTTGATCTTCCAATTTTGTCTCCAAATATTCCTCCGCCGAAGGAAGCTACTGGTCTCACATACTGCGCAGCAATGGTTATGAAAGCCCCTGCAGTTGCTGCCAGACCAAATCTAGATGTTGCATACGGAGTAAAGTAATAGAAAGCTATGTTCATTACATATGTACAGCACAATATTGCAGAAAGTATCCATACTGCTGGCATTTTGACTACTTCAATAACTTGTGATAGTGAAATTTTATCGCTTTGCTCAATGTTACCTACTTTTTCTGCTGAAGGTTTTGAATCTTTTAGTAGAATAAATACCATAACTCCCAAAACAACGGCTATAATCGAATAGTATGTGATTACCCCATTAAGTCCTGCCGCATCATTGCTTACTTTGCTGAAATAGGCAAATATGGCTACTATGCAAGCCCCATCTATGGCATAAACTATGCCTCTTCCTCCATCCATAAAGCCATATGCTTTACTTTGTTCATCATCGTTTGCAATTTCTCTCAAACTTTTCAGTAGTGATGGCCAGAATGCAAATAAAGAAGTAAATCCCCACATGGCATATATTGCGAGTAGCATTATATAGCTCGGATTCATCAGATGAAGAAAACCTCCAATTCCTGTCAGTATCAGCGAAGCGGACATTAACTTTCTAGGAGATACCATGTCTGCAACAACGCCGCCAAACAGATATGATATCATTCCGAAAATACCGAACATTGATCCAAAGGCTCCCATCTGAGTATTTGTCAAATGATACGTGCTGAGATAAGAATCATAAAAATATGATCTAAAATAAGGAAGCCCATATATCATTGCACCTGCAATGGTTATTACTACTAGCACAAATATGTGCTTTCTAAGTTTTGAAGTAGATTCCATTTTATTCACCTCTCATTATTCCATTAATTTAAATATTTTTATTCATTATATTTCATATAATTTTTTATAAAAGTACCAAAAAAAAATAGAATTAATATTTTAAGTAGTCCAAACTCTAGGTTACTAACAATAATCATAGTCCAAATGTGTGCTTGACATGATTATAAACTCATACTAATACAGCCACCACCATCTTGGAGAATCCAAAAGGGTGGTTAAGCGTTTTCAAGCAGCAAAAATCGTGTTTTATTAAAAATTTAATTTTTCGCACTCGGCTTATTGACGTATTCGAACCATATGATATAATTATAGTATTTCATAATGTAATATTAATAATTATGTCAAATAGTTTTTAAAAACAAAATCATCTTCGCTAACTTATAGCAGACTATTGAACGGAGGATCATATGAAATTAACATCTTTAGTGATAGGCGATTTAACTGCTCGTATTCCAATTATACAAGGTGGCATGGGTATCGGGATTTCTCGGGCCAACTTAGCAGCAGCAGTTGCAAATGAAGGAGGTATCGGGATTTCTCGGGCCAACTTAGCAGCAGCAGTTGCAAATGAAGGAGGTATCGGGATTATTTCCGGCGTACAAATTGGATTTTCAGAACCAGATTTCAAAACGAATACTTTAGAAGCAAATGCCAGAGCACTTAAACGAGAAATAAGACTTGCAAGGAAATTAAGTCCTCAAGGGATACTCGGTGTTAATTTTTGGGTGGCCATGAATAACTATGAGCAGCTTGCAAAAACAGCAGTAGAAGAAGGAATTGATATCATCATATCCGGTGCTGGACTTCCCACCAGGCTTCCGGAAATCGTACAGGGCTCTAAAACCAAAATTGCGCCTATGGCTTCTTCTGCCAGAACAGCCTCTGTCATCTGTAAATTGTGGGATAGAAAATATAATCGGATTCCCGATTTTATTGTTGTAGAAGGTCCTGATGCTGGAGGACATTTGGGTTATAGCATGGAAGAATTAACCTTAGATGTTATGCCCAATCTCCACCAGATTATTAAAGAAGTCCTCGAAGTAATCCAACCTTACGAAAAAAAATACGATAAAAAGATTCCTATCGTAGCCGCAGGAGGTATTTTCACCGGGGAAGACATCGCCAAATACCTAAGACTTGGTGCTTCAGCAGTTCAGATTGCTACAAGATTCATTGCAACAGAGGAATGTGATGCCCATATTAACTTCAAAAATGCCATTCTAAATGCTAAAGACGGAGATATAAAGTTAATAAAAAGTTCCGTTGGAATGCCGGGAAGAACTTTAAATAATAAATTCATCGAACAGTTAGAATCAACCCCTTTAAACATAAAAAACTGTTCAGGCTGTATGAAGGCTTGTCAGGCTCAACAGGATGCTTATTGTATTTCACAAGCTCTGATTAATGCTGTAAACAGAAACATCGACGAAGGACTGGTTTTTTCCGGATCAAATGCACACCGAATCCATAAGATTGTTAAAGTAAAAGATTTAATGAGCACCCTTGTCCTGGAAGCAGAAGAAGCTTATTCCATTCCTTTTTATTTAATATAATAAGCACGCCAATAAAGATATGTTCTTTTCTAGTAAATATAAAAAAAAAGCAAGGCCCCCCTTGTTTTTTTATGCATTATTTGCACAGTTCTTATATATTTAATAATCCTCCGTATATTAAATCCATCCACCCTGCTCTTATCAATAATAGGGTAATCCCTGCTGCAATTAGAAGAACAGGCAGACATCGCTTCGCCTTTTTGGGAACATAGATTAACAAACACACTATCATACATATATAGAATGTGAACAGTAATATATTCTCCCCTCCTGTTATATACCATTCCGTACACAATGCTACGATTGGTAAAGCTGCCAGGATATTTGCAATACTTTTATTTTCCTTTGCATACCATATGACTGCGGCGCAGATAGGCGAAAATATCGATATAATGCTCCATAAAATTATTTGTGATTTAGGAAAGAACCCAAGAAATAAAATTGTATATGAATAATATGTTAAGAGCATTGAGATAAAAAAGCTAAATACTCTTATTGCTGCATATACAGGAGTATTGGAAAAAACAGATAATAGTGTTGCTATAAAAATCCATACACCAAATCGTCCAAATATGTCATCCAATATGGGCAGAGTCCCTGTTATTTGAGGTACGTCCACAAGCTTGGCAACTAGTCCTAAAATTATACCAATTGTTACAGTAAAAAGAATTGAACGGTATTGCATAGTTGGTTTAATTTTTCCGAATTTACATTGCAAACAGTTCCCCCCCTTAAATTTCCATTTGATTACATGCTCAATAAATAATATGACCTCAGTATATCATAAAAAATACTAACCAAGAATACAAAAATCCAAATTGAGGCTTATGCCCAGACACATAGATTTTCTTGGAGTGAGACAACTTTAACATCTAACTATAGTAAAAACGCTACCATATCTAAAAGTGCGCCAGCCTTATTAATAAGACTGGCGCACTTGCCCATAGTTCACCTGTGAATTTGTAGTGTTACTTAAAGAAGAATCCATAAAGCTTGCAAATCGGTAAAGCATTGAAGCCATTTCTTCACGGCTAATTTCCCTGTCTGGTTTAAAGTTTCCATTTCCAACGACAAAATACCGAGTTTTATATTTTCATTTTTAGAAACTTCTTAACAAAGTATTCTGACCTATAAAAGATACTAAGACCGCACTAAAAAATGCTGAGCTATTTTGCCCAGCATTTACTATTTTTTTTATAAATTCAATAACTGCTGTTTCTTAGCAGCAAATTCCTCTTCGGATATAATACCTTCATCTAAAAGTTCCTTAAACTTTCTGATTTCATCTGCAATATTATTTTTATCTTCAGTGACTGTAGGCGTATTGTTTTGTGAATCAACTTGATCTTTAATTCTTTCAAGTGCAGCAAGAACCTTTTGTGCTGACTCGAAAATAGTTTTATATATAAAGCTATCACATTTTGTTTTTGTTGTTAAAAAATTAATATAAATAGGAGGGGTTCCCATATCCTTTACAGTAATCTTTATCTTAAGACTATTTACAAATTTCTTTGATTTTTTACCACCAACTACACTTCCTACAATTGCACCGGCACCTCCAAAAGTCAATGCTCCAAGAGCAGCCATTCCCAGCCCTCCTTTTGTCACTGATGCATCATCCTCAATTAATTCATAGCTTAGTAAGTCAGTATAGTTATAGATACATAGTGGTGCCCCTTTTCCTCCAAAAATTTTTTGTTTCAAAACTGCCCATTTCTTGTTTTGATCGTCAATCTCAAAATAGTTATTTACAGTTATTGTGGGTGTCCAAACCTGAACTTCATTATTTGATGCTTCCATTAAATCTTCTTTGCTTTTTCCCATGACAGTCTCCTTTTATATACAATTTCGTAAACATATATGTTCTATACTACTCCATAATTTTCCATATTGCAACAAAGTAGGGGATTTTTAATTATGAAAATATAAATGCCGCCCTATTTTTGGATCGGCTATGTTATTAATATCTTTCTGATATCTTTAATTAGTCTTATTACAAGAGCTCTATCAGTCTTCAGATATTCCTTGCAATTTATCCATAAGAGACAGTCTATCTTCTTTGCTTTCTATACCACCAATTTTATGAGCATTAAGATTAAAAGTGCATTAAGCAAAGAAGCTGCTGACGAAGAATCCAATATAACTACAGAAGTGGAGAAATTTGAACTAGAGAAATCAAATATTAGCAAAATAGCAACGACAATCGATGCTATTATAAAATCAATTTTAAGAAAAGTTGTTGATAGCAATCGTATCGATTACCGTGATACCGAAAGCTATTGGGGAATTCTATTAGATGATAATAACCGAAAATGGATATGCCGTAATCAGGAAGCAGCACAAAAGATGGATGATTATTTCTCAAAACTCATCAGTCAAAAATAACTTTTACGACAATTTTACGACAAATGACATTTCTAAAAAAATAACCGTTGAAATTTCAACGGTTTTGTGGTGGAGATGAGGAGAGTCGAACTCCTGTCCGAAAGCATTTCCACATGAATTTCTCCGAGCGCAGCCAATGTTTTATTGTTTCGCTTCTCCGATCGCCCGTTGGCAGGCTATCAGGTCCGCTATCCTATTAGTCCCCTGTGCTACTAGGAGCTCACACAGAGTTTTCCCGTATGTCGACGCCGGGTTCCACACCTACGGGTGAATGTGGGCCGACGACGCTACCGCTGTGCGCGGCGCTGAACTATGCAGCTAATGCGTAATTGTTATTATTTTTAGCGTTTATATTTAACGTGCCATTTTTAACGCAGACTTGGCAAACTGCGGCTCGCTTATCAGGCTTCTACACCCCCGTCGAAACCTTTACATCCCCATAACTAATAGATTTTCTTAACTTTTGTTCTACCCTCAAGGAATACAACTACAGCCTTAATCATTAGCGGGATATAGGTTATAACAAATACAAATTCAGCACTTCTCTTTACCGGCTTCTTGGTTTTATTGGAAACGGAGGTTCCAATAATCACACCTAAAGAACATAGGCACATCTTCAATAATGCCATATCCTTCCAGTTTGCCTTTTCCATATATCGATCTGCATAGTTTAATAACTTCTTCATAAATAACCTCATTACTTTCAACATTAATCATGAAACTTATATTGACTATTATGTGCTAAATTGTATCGTTTTATTAATTATACACAATAATTTTATAAAATCAACATTAAATTTATATTACTTTTACTGCTATATTTTACTAAAAAAAGTTTTTTGTTTTATCCTCAATGATTTTAAGAACAGTGTCATATCCGTTTACACACTCCCAATCACCTGCTATATAGTATTTGACAACATCATAAATCATTGTTTTATAATTTTCTAAAACTTCCTCTTTCGATGCCCCCTTCTCTTTCATTTGTTTGACGTCAGATTCTGCATACTCTATTTTTATTTTACATCTTTTCTTTTCCTTGTCATCTGTTACATCAATAATGGAAATATCACAATTAGTAGAAAAAGGAATATCCGGTATTAATTTAATTTTCCTCATTACTATCCTCCATGTATTAGTTAATTTTAGCTAAAAAAGCACTTCAATTGAAGTGCTTTTGCATTTAGTAGTTTTTAGCATCTCTTCTAACAGCCTGTTGCATTTTTCTGTCAGCATCTTTTTTGGCTATATCCTCACGCTTATCATAATTTTTCTTTCCTCGTGCCACTGCAAGCTCCAATTTCGCCATACCCTGCTGATTTATATACACATTGAGAGGCACTAAAGTCAGTCCCTTTAACGTAGTTAATCCTATTAATTTTCGTATTTCCTGTTTGTGCAGCAAAAGTTTCCTAGGTCTAAGTGGATCTACATTAAAACGGTTTCCTTGTTCATAAGGGCTTATATGCATTCCATAAATAATCAGCTCACCATTTTCAATTTTAGCATAGCTCTCTTTTATATTTATTTTCCCATTACGAATGGATTTTATTTCAGTCCCAGTAAGCACCATACCAGCTTCATAAACTTCTTCTATAAAATAGTCGTGTTTTGCCTTTTTATTGCTGGCAATCAACTTTTTTTGTTTCATTTCTATGCTCTCCCTTCGAAGGGCTCAATGGCCTTATTATCCCCATACTTTTTTACTTAAATACTCTTATATTATTAAATGGATATAACCTTACGAAAGCTTTGCCTAATACATCATCGATTTTTACGCATCCTACCTCATCCAGTCTGCTATCAATGCTCACCAGTCTATTGTCCCCCATAACAAACAGTTCGCCCTCTGGAATAGTTAACTTGTCAATATGTCCATCCGTATATCCATCTTTTGTATATTCTTCCGTCAGCAATTTATCATTAATATAAACATTGCCGCCGTCAATACTTATAGTTTCCCCAGGTAGTCCGATAACTCGCTTTATTAGCATCTTTTCTTTTCCATTTTCAAGCTTCAATCCAGTATGGAATACGACTATATCCCCTCTCTTCGGTTCTCCAAAATTGTAAGCCTGCTTGTTCAGTAGTATGTAGTTATTTTCATACAGTGTAGGCTGCATTGATGACTCTTTTACAATGGTAGGTTTTATAAACTGCATAATGATAAATGCAATTACAACTGCTATTAATATTTCTTTAATTAATCCTTTCATTTCTAATCCCCCTAATCGAACAATTCGTGTCTTATATTCTCTAGATTTTGTGGCAGTTTCCCTTCTATCTCTTTTCCTATCATATATTTTAAAGGCTCCTCTGCCTCATGAAAGGACAATTTATACGCATGAAGAAACTGCGTGGTTAACCCAAACATTTTATCAATCTGTCTATTTGCAGATGGATTACCATACTTTGTATCCCCTATAACCGGATAACCTGCACCACCTAAGTGTGCACGTATCTGATGAGTTCTTCCGGTTACAAGTTCCACTTCAACCAAAGTAAACCCATTTTTAGAGATTATAGGCCGGGCAATAGTCTCCATTACCTTGCCGCCTTCTTCTTCCATGGGCATAACTTTAACCATATTTTTACTGTTGTCTTTTTCCATCTTATCTTTTAAGATTAATTCTTTTTTTAATTCTCCTGCTACAACCGTAAGATAATACTTACTTACATATCCTTTTTCTCTTACCATTAAATTGAGAGTCTGCAAGGAATTACTATTTTTTCCAAACATAACAAGCCCTGTCGTATTACGATCCAGTCTGTTTACTGGGGAAGGCACAAAAGTCCTTTCTCGGTCAGGCCTGTAATCACCTTTTTCAATAAGATAGGAAATAACTTGATTAGCCAAATGATTCTTCTTTTCATGTAAATCCCCATGAGTAAGTAAACCAAAAGGCTTCTCTACTACAATAATATTTTCATCCTCGTAGGCAATATTAAACTGCTTCTTTGCTATTTGAGTTTTCTTTTTCACCATAAGAGAATTAAAGTCTTCATCACTTATATACAAGGTCAATTCGTCGCCTTGCTCTAGTATAGTCTCAATACTTCCCCTTTTGCCGTTAATTTTTATATCCTTACGTATAAGTTTATAAATATAGCTTAAAGAAGCATTTTTTAAATATTTTTTTAGAAACCTGTCAAGTCTCTGCTTATCTTCGTTTTCTGTTATTACTAATTTAATCATGAAATGATTATAACATATTCTCTCTCAAATATACAGTGTAACAAAAATTTAATAAAAAAGTATACTATTATTCGTCAAAATATGATAGATTATTTATATATGGTTTTAAAATTCAAACTTATGTTTAGGGGGATTGTTTAATGGGAAAGGTTAAAGATATCTTATACGATATTAGTGATATATTAACAGCTTTTATTATTGTAGGAGTTGCGGGTTTAGTCATTTGGTTTAGCATTGGGAATATTATGGAATATCCATCGATTGTTTCAGCAGCAACAGAGCAAAATAAGGAAAACACAAATTTTGGATTAGCAGTTCCCGTAGGGGATAGTACAACCAGCCAGGGGGCTGTAACCGGAAGTGCAGTAGGTAATAAAGCAACAGCTGATCCATATTCCATTTATATTAACTATGGAGAATCAACTACTGCAATAGCCGAAAAATTTGTTGGAGTAGGGTTATTTGATTCTGTAGACCAATTCAATACATTACTTGCACAAATGAATGCTGCTTCAAAAATTAAGTCAGGGAATTTCATTATTCCTGCCAATGCAACACCAGAAGAAGTCATTACAAAAATTACAACTACATCAGGCCAATAAGCCAATTATTATTAATGATTAGACTAATATTACAAATGAAAAATAGGGCTGTTTTATAACGGCCCTATTTTTTATTTCACCTTATTCTCTATTTCTCTTACTCATCTAACATTTTTAATAGTCCATCTAATTTTTTTCGTTGTTCTCCCGTCATCATAGGTCTTAAGGCCTTAACCATCTCCATCTGCTTATCAAAGGCTTTTCTATCCTTTTTTAAAACTTGTTTCAGTTTAAGTATTTCCTGTAAAAGCTGATCATCACTTTTACCTGTAAAATTTTCTGTTGCTTGGGAAATCATATCTGAAGTTCTTTTCGAATTTTTTCCGCCAAGACCTAATTGATTTGCTAAATCCATTAACATTTTATCATCTATACTCATATTATACCCTCCATAATTAAGGTTTTCTCTATACTATATGCACAATGAGCGTCATTATTTCATATAATGATACATAAGATTTTATTTACAACTCAGATCTGCTTATATTGGAGGTATATTATGAATCCAATTATTGTTTTTGTTCTTTTTATGCTTCTATACCAAGAGGACAACAATTTTCCAAATCATTTTGATACATTTAGGCTTGAACGACTTTTAGAGAAGCTAAATACTACAGTCTCTTCTCTTGACCGTATAAATCACCTAAATGAACTTGCACACGAGCCCCTAATTAAAGGTAACCTCGCCCATACCATTGAAGACTCTATACATACTGCGAAGCCATTATTCCCTGAAGGTAAACCACAGCAACATCTAGATACAATCGAATCCGTTATGGAGAGCATAAAAAAAATCGGAGGCCTTCAGAAAATGGCGCAAAATCTCGGTCCTATGCTAAATATATTAAGTAATTTCTCTACCGCTTCACTTCCTGAAAGTGACAGTACGCAGCCGGACCCTTATGACTATTCCCATATTATAGAAAAAGAGGATCCTTATTTATAAGAATCCTCTTTAAAATTACATAATTATCTTTGATTTGAAGCATTTAGCACATTCTTTATTTTGTGCTGAACCATTCTCTGGATAGCATCTCTGGCTGGTGCAAGATATTTTCTTGGGTCAAATTCTTCAGGCTTTTCAATTAAGAATTTTCTTACTTCAGCCGTCATAGCTAATCTTAAGTCTGTATCTATGTTCACCTTACATATACCATATTTAGCCGCATTTCTAATCATTTCTTCCGGCACTCCCTGTGCCCCTGGAATGTTTCCTCCATACTCATTGCATCTCGCAACAAATTCAGGCAGAACAGTTGATGCTCCGTGAAGCACAAGAGGCGTACCTGGAAGTAGTTCATGTATTTTTTTTAGTCTTTCAAAATCAAGATAAGGTTCTCCCTTAAATTTATATGCACCATGACTTGTTCCAATAGCAATTGCAAGGGAATCCACACCAGTTCTTTCAACGAACTCTACTGCTTCATCAGGATCTGTGAATGTTGCAGAACGCGCGTCTACTTTTATATTGTCTTCTACTCCTGCCAACTTTCCAAGTTCTGCTTCTACTACAGCACCCTTGCTGTGGGCATATTCAACCACTTGTTTTGTAAGTGCAATATTTTCTTCAAATGCATGCTTTGAACCATCAATCATAACAGAAGTAAAGCCATCGTCTACGCATTTTTTACAAATATCATAATCCTCACCATGATCAAGGTGTAACACAATATCTAAACCAGAATCTTCGATCGCAGCCTCTACAAGCTTTAAAAGATATGCGGGTCTTGCATATTTTCTAGCACCAGCTGAAACCTGAAGTATAATTGGTGCATTCTCTTCCTTAGCTGCATCCACAATTCCCTGTATAATTTCCATATTATTAACATTAAATGCTCCAACTGCATAATCTTTAGTTAAAGCCTTTGCAAATATTTCCTTTGAAGTAATTAAAGCCATCTCAGTACCTCCATATTATATATCTTATATATTTACCAATATTATATACCATTTTGTCCAATATTTCACTATTAATTATATTTTTTTGTAAATAAATGTAATAAGGACCTTGAAATTAATCAAAGTCCTCATTGTACATTTTTTTATTTTATTGTGATACATTATTTTGCATATTTGTTCTTTCTGGTCTGGTTCCGCTATTATTAGGAGGAGCCTGCATACTACCCGATCCATCTGGAGGGGCCATTCCACCATGCATACTATTGCCAGATAGATTCGTTACAGTAGAGTCTGCAGTAAAGCTTGCAAGTTCCGTCTTTCCTGCCATAATTTTATATGTTTCTCCTTTTTCTATTACTGATGAACTTATAACTATATGCGAAAATTCTTTTTCCGGCGTGAAAGACATTACTGTAGTTCCCGAGCTGTTTACAAGCTGAACTTCTGTACCTATTGCCTGTGTTGTAACTGTAGTAGCTACAGTGTTTACAGTCGTTCCTGAACTTGGGGCCTGTGCCATTCCTGAGGAACCAGCAACTATAAGCGTTCCTCCTGTAACTTCAAATACGCCGTCGTAATCTAGTCCTGCATTACCATTATTGGTAGGTCCGCTTACTGCTACAGTACCGCCAGTCATATAACCCGATCCATTTATGTCTATTCCGTCTCCACTAGCATTGACATTTATTTTTCCATCTTTTATTGTTAATTTAGTATTCGAATCTGTAGTCGTCGAAGTTCCAGAACTACTGTTATTCACTATTGTCCCACTTCCAAACCCTAAATTTTCATTTCCTCCAGATACATTTATACCATCATCACTTGCTACTATATCAATAGTACCACCATCTATAGTCATTTCTGTACTTTCAAGCCCCTCATAGCTTTTTGCGATATCAATGTCACCGCAATAAATTTCTAATTTATTGTCTGCATGGATTCCATCATCCCCGGCAGATATTTCAAATTTTCCCGAAGCTACAGCCACAGAATCATTGGAATGAACTGCATCATCTTCACTGTCAATATTGAAATTCCCATCCTGGATAACCACCTTTGCTCCTGCCTTAAGAGCTTTCGCACTTTCAGATTCAGTTTCAGTTTTCGTTGTAGTTGTAGCAGTCTTTGTAATTGCAGCCGCTGTGCTCTTTTCTACTTTTTTTGTAGCCCCAGTTACAGCACTTACACTTCCCGGTGTAAGTGCAGATTTGGATGTGTTTTCAGGTCTCTGCATCTGCTGTCCGCCCTGTCCAGGCATCTGCCCCTGCCTATTATCTTGTTTGGATTTAGCTGCTGCTGAACCATCTCCAGTTTTTATGGTATAATCCCCTCCAAGCGTTAGTAGAATAGATTCTGCCTGAATTCCATCGTTTCCACTAGTGATGTTAAATGTCCCATCTGCGATTGCAATATAACCCTTTGCTGTATCTTCTGAGTTGGTAGCTTTTATACCGTCACCTTTAGCCTTAACCGTAATATTTCCGCTTCCAATAACCACACTGTCTTTTCCTACAATGCCATCATCCGCTGCATTTATAAGCAACGTTGTCTCTGCTATTTCCACATCATCTTTTCCTGTAATACCGTCTTTATAATTTGCATTTACAGTAAGCTTTCCACTACCATTTATTTTTAAATCATCCTTTGAATAAATTGCAGCACTTGGCACTACCGAAGTTTTATTGGTCTCAGTGTCCGTTGTTTCTGTTTTATATTCATAGGTATAATTTGAACCATCTGTAATGGTATTTGTAGTGCCCTCTGGCACTGATATTATTACATTCTTACCACAATTTTTAACGTATATAGGAGCTCCGTCCTTACATATTATATTAGCATTTTCTAAAACCAAAGTTACATTTTCAGCAGCAGCACTATCAATTATTATGGCTCCATCATTTAATGTTCCACTTATTACATACATTCCAGCAGCAGTAATCAGCAAGTCACTTCCACTAACCGTTGCTCCTTTACCTTCAAAGGATATACTGCTCCCCTTTAAAGTAACTTTTTGATATTCTTGTGTTTTGTAGTCAGTATAACTGCTTGTACTTGTTGCTTTCGCAGCTATAGCTGACAATTGGATATCATTTGTATAAAGAACAATCTTTTCTTTAGCATCCGCAATATCTGCAGCATCAGCAGTAAATGCTGATATTCCAAAGCCGGAAATCACCATCGCTCCTGCCAGTGCTCCTGTTATTATTCGTTTTTTACTTTCTTTAAGCATTTCCTTCTTCATTTTTTTACTTTCCTTCCTATTCTCCATGCATAGTTAACATGATGCTCAAATTTCCGTTTCTCACTCTAAGTTCATCTATAAATTCTTTTTCCCTTATGCCCGCTTTCAAAGTCACTTCATAATTAGCTTCATATAATGAGCCTAAGTCCGTAGTCTTTATCTTTTGCAATATGTGCCGATTTGTATATTTTTCAAATACTTCATCAAATGCATTTTCATAATTTAAGTCTTCTGGTATAACTATTTTTAATCTTTTTGCTGTACCATTCCCTCCAAAGCTTAATTTCTCAAGGATTAGCATGACAATTGACATAAATACCACAAACATACTGCTTCCCAGATACATGCCAACTCCACATCCTACACCAGCAGCTGTGGAAAAGAAAATGTATCCAATATCCTTGGATTCTCCCGGCGCACTTCTAAAACGAATAATGGACAAAACACCTGCCAGCGAAAAAGCTCTTGCCACATTACTTCCTACAAATAATATAATTACTGCCAATATAATTGGAAGCATAATTAATGTAAGAGAAAAGCCTCTCCTGTTTAATGCCTGTTTATTTGATATTAAATAAGTGGCAGCAATAATTATTCCCAGCCCTAAAGCAACAATCATTGCCATCACAACCTCTATATTACTAACCTCCACCCCAGAAGTTACAGTAGTTAATTTTTCTGTTATTGAGTTAAGCATAAACAGCCTCCTTATTTCTCTTATTCTTTATAAAGTTTTTAAATTCTGTTCCATATTTTGAAAAACTTACTTTTCTAATTTCTTCTCTTGCTAATAAGTCCGTCAGCCAAATAGGCATTGCTTTAGCTGTCTTTATTTCCATAAGCCACATCCCCGGTTGTACTAACGATGCTCCATAGTCTCCTTCTTCAAGCTTCAGATTATCTCTTCTAGTTCTTATATTGGTGTCAAAAGATATCCTTAAGTCAGGATTTTCCTTTTCAAAGTAAGCCATACGATCATAAGCAATCATAACTTTAGGATACAGCTTATAGTTTCGTACCATATATGCTAATTCTTTTAGAACTTGAGTATTCATATACTCATCTACTGCAACCTTTCCACCATTTTCAATAAAACGGTACGCATCTTCAATCGTTATTTTTGTTCTTCTTTTATTGACTAAACCGTCAACTTTTTTCTTTATCTCTAAAAAAGCAATATCTTCTTTTTTAGATGTTCCATAAGTTCTTAATCTTATTTTTTCTTTGTATACAGGTTTTGACAATGACGTTCTTATCAAATAATCATCTTCTGTATCAAAGTAAAGATTACAAATGGAATAGGTCTGCCTATTTATGTTATTTTTATCAGGTGTCATGTACTTTTCTATTTCATCAAGCACTCTTGCCATCTTCTCTTGTGTAACAAAATATTTTTTTTCAAATCTATTAAAAACTTCTATAGCCATAATTTGCTCCTTTCCATCAGTCACTTTTCCGTAACTTTTTTCCATCAGCTTATGGTAATATTATGGCCTATCAATGTGTTGTGTGTAGAATCGTTATGTGAAAATAATGGAAAGAAAATGTGAAGAATGTGTAAAGAATGTGGCATCGTCACTCCGTTTATATAAAAAAAGACCAAACGTAATAAAAAACGTTTGGTCTTTAATTTGTGTTATCATATATTGTTATATATTCTGATATTCTTCAATCAGCTTATGCTTTGTTTCCCATAATTTCTGAGATAAGTCAACATAATAAATCTGCGGATTTTCAAATCTTAGCAATTCATCCCACAAAGTATCAATCTGCTGTTTACAATACTCCTTAATTTCATCAATATTTGGAGATTCATACACACATTTGCCTTCTTTGAAAATAGGAACCATTAAATTTTTCGCATAAAATTTATAAATCTTCTTTCGTTTCCAAACGGCACGAGGATCAAAAATTTCATAAGATTCACCGTCAGGAATCCCCTCACCATCCAATGTAATAACATCTGCAATTACTTTATCTGTATCCTTGTCAAATAATCTATATACTGTTTTAAACCCTGGGTTTGTAATTTTTTCTACGTTTTCACTTATTTTAATTTTAGGAATCATTTTTCCATTTTTCTCAAGTGCGGAAAGTTTATAGACTCCGCCAAATACAGGCTCTGATTTAGAAGTAATGAGTCGTTCACCTACTCCAAAAGAATCTATGCATGCCCCTTCAAGTATAACATCTCTTATGATAAATTCATCTAATGAATTAGAGACCACTATACTGCATTCCTGCAGCCCAGCTTCATCCAACATAATTCTTGCTCTCTTAGTTAGGTAAGTTACATCTCCGCTATCTATTCTTATACCCATTTTTTCAGGTTTCATTTCTTTAAATACTTTAATTGCATTTGGTACACCTGACTTAAGTACATTATAAGTGTCTACCAAAAGCACACAATTATTTGGATAAATTTCAGCGTACTTTTTAAAGGCTTGATACTCATCATCAAACATCTGAACCCAGCTATGAGCCATTGTTCCAAGAGCCACAATTCCATAATCCCTGTCAGAAATAGCACAGGCAGTTCCCATACAACCGCCAATATAAGCAGCTCTAGAACCTAAGACTGCAGCAGAGGCCCCATGTGCTCTTCTAGTTCCAAATTCCATTACTCCCCGACCTTTTGCAGCTCTCACAATTCTGCTTGCTTTAGTCGCAATTAAACTTTGATGGTTTATCAAAAGCAAAATCATTGTTTCTACAAACTGAGCCTGCATAAGAGGTCCTCGAACGGTTATTAATGGTTCTCCAGGGAAAATAGGAGTTCCTTCAGGTATAGCCCACACATCACAAGTAAATTCGAAACTTTTTAGATATTCCAAGAATTTTTCGCTGAAAATTTCCTTTCCTCTTAGATACTCTATGTCTTTATCCGAAAATGATAAATCATTGAGATACTCAATTACCTGCTCTACGCCTGCCATAATTGCAAAGCCTCCGCCATCAGGTATCTTTCTAAAAAACATATCAAAATATGCAATATCGTTTGCCATATCAGTTTCAAAATAGCCATTTGCCATGGTGAGTTCATAAAAATCAGTCAACATGGTCAAATTAAGACCCTTAGCCATTGGATTCTTCCTCCGTTTTTTCTTTTGTTACTAAAATACTCCGCTAAAATAACTATCCTTTTTTATTATGCCACCTATCACGTTAGGTGTAAAGACTGAATTTAAAGCGCTTTGGCTTACAACAGTTTTTTCAGGAACTCTCCAGTATAAGAATTTTTGTTTTCGGCAATCTGCTCAGGAGTACCAGTACCAACAATAGTTCCACCTCTATTACCACCGTCTGGTCCTAAATCTATGATGTAGTCAGCCATTTTTATAACTTCAAGATTATGTTCAATAACCACTACAGTATTGCCTGCATCCACTAACTTTTGAAGTTCTTCAATCAGTTTATCTACATCTGCAAAATGTAGTCCCGTTGTAGGCTCATCAAGAATATACATGGTTCTCCCTGTACTTCTTTTAGAAAGCTCTGTAGCTAGTTTTATTCTTTGGGCTTCTCCTCCCGAAAGCTGTGTAGATGGCTGTCCAAGTTTAATATAACCAAGACCTACCTCTTCAAGGGTGTCCATCTGTCTAGCAATAGCAGGAATATTCTTAAAAAATTCTACAGCTTCGGATACATTCATATCTAGAATATCATATATACTTTTACCTTTATACTTAACCTCAAGGGTTTCACGATTATAACGTTTGCCTTTACAAACTTCACAAGGTACATAAACATCTGGGAGAAAGTGCATCTCAATCTTTATAATCCCGTCCCCACTACAAGCTTCGCAGCGACCGCCTTTTACATTAAAGCTGAATCTTCCTTTTTCATATCCTCTCACCTTTGATTCTGGCAATTGAGCAAATAAGTCTCTTATGGGGGTAAAAACACCAGTATACGTAGCAGGATTTGACCGTGGAGTTCTTCCAATTGGTGCCTGATTAATGTCAATAATCTTGTCAATGTTCTCTATCCCAATGATCTTATCATGTTCCCCGGGCTTATCCTTTGCTCTGTTTATTTTTTGTGCAAGAGCTTTATATAAAATCTCATTAACAAGACTGCTTTTACCTGATCCAGATACTCCAGTTACACATACTAATTTACCAAGTGGTATGTCAACATTTACATTTTGTAAATTATTTTCCCTAGCCCCAACTATTTTTATAAACTGTCCATTGCCCGTTCTTCTCTCTTCGGGTACCTTTATTACCTTAGTTCCAGATAAATATTGCCCCGTTAAAGAGTTTTTACATTTTTTTATCTGCTCAACGGTCCCCTGGGCTATAACTTCTCCCCCATGTATGCCTGCTCCAGGTCCAATATCAATTATGTGATCCGCTGCATACATGGTATCCTCATCATGTTCTACAATAAGAAGAGTATTCCCAATATCCGTTAAATTCCTTAAGGTTTTTAATAGTTTTTCATTATCCTTCTGATGAAGTCCAATGCTAGGCTCATCTAAAATATAAAGTACACCCACAAGACTTGATCCAATTTGTGTAGCAAGTCTGATTCTTTGGGACTCTCCTCCCGATAGTGTTCCTGAAGTTCTTGACAAGCTTAGGTAGTCCAATCCAACATCAATTAAAAAACCTAATCGAGCTTTTATTTCTTTTAAAATCTGCTGGGCGATCATTTGTTCTGTATTGTTTAATTGAAGTTCCTTAATAAATTCTATTGCCTCCCGAATAGACATTTCTGATACTTCAGCTATATTTTTTCCACCTACAGTAACCGCCAAAACTTCTGGTTTTAATCTTTTTCCCTTACAGGTTTCACAAGGAATTATACGCATATACTGCTGCATTTTATCTTTTATAAATTCTGAATTTGTTTCCTTATATCTACGTTCCAGATTGTTAATAACTCCTTCAAATGGATGATCTCTATAAGATTCCGAATTATTATTTCTGCTTTTATAAAAATACTTTAAATGTCTGCTTCCTGTACCATAAAGCAGTTCCTTCTTAAATTTATCCGGAAGTTTATTGTAAGGTGTATCTAAATCAGCTCCGTGTTCTTTAGCTAGTGCTTCAATCATCTGTCTATAAAATCCTGTTATTTCCATGGATGCAAAGATATTTCCTAAGCATCCCTCTGCAATGCTCAATTCTTGCTTTTCTATAATTAAGTCTGGATCAATTTTTTCACTGAACCCTAAACCATTACAGTCAGGACAAGCTCCGAAGGGACTGTTAAAAGAAAACATTCTTGGTTCCAGTTCTTCTAAGCTTATGCCATGTTCAGGGCAGGCTAATTTAGTAGAAAAAACTTTATCATACGGCTGCTCAGATTCCTTATTGTGAATCTGGGCAATTACTAAACCATTGCCATGTGAAATAGCAAGTTCAACGGCCTCTGCTAATCTGCTTTCAGAACCATCCTTTATAATGATTCGGTCAACAACAATTTCAATAGTATGTTTCAGATTCTTTTCAAGCTTTACTTCTTCCTCTGTGATGTTTACAAGTTCATCATCTATTCTTGCCCTAGTAAAACCTTCTTTTCGTATTCTTTCTATTATTTTTTCATGTTCGCCTTTACGTTCTCTGATGACTGGTGCAAGCATTGTAATTCTCGTCCCATCGTCTAACGACATTAGACTGTCAACTATCTGGTCCACCGATTGGCTTTTTATCTCAATACCGCAGACAGGGCAGTGTGGTATCCCTATTCTAGCATACATAAGTCGTAAGTAATCGTGGATTTCTGTAACGGTACCTACAGTAGAGCGAGGATTTTTATTTGTTGTTTTCTGGTCAATGGAAATTGCAGGTGATAACCCTTCTATATACTCCACATCTGGTTTTTCCATCTGCCCTAAGAACTGCCTTGCATAAGAAGACAAACTCTCCATATACCTTCTTTGCCCTTCTGCATATATTGTATCAAATGCAAGTGATGATTTTCCTGAGCCGGAAAGCCCTGTAATAACTACCATTTTATCTCTTGGTATCGTAATATCTATATTTTTTAAATTGTGCTCATTGGCACCTTTTATGATAATTTCGTTTGCCATATCTTCTCCATCTATAATCTATAATACCGTGCATCGCAAATTAACGATATTGTTGGTTTTCCTTTTACTTAAAGCTTTAACTTAAACTCAAATATCTGATCTCTAAGCTGTGCCGCGCGCTCAAATTGTAAATCCGAAGCAGCTTGTTTCATTTCCTTTTCAAGCTTTTTAATATACTCCGTCAGCTCTTTTTTCGTTAATTCAAGTGGACTCTTACCCGCATAATATTCTGCCGCTTCCTCTGCTGCTTTTGTCGCTTCAATAACTTTCCTAACAGCCTTTTTAACTGTTGTTGGTGTAACCCCATGCTTTTCATTGTATAACTGCTGGATTCCTCTCCTTCTTTCTGTTTCACTGATAGCTTTTTTCATAGCGTCACTCATGCTGTCGGCATACATTATGACTCTGCCCTCAGCATTTCTTGCTGCACGTCCTATGGTCTGAATCAATGATGTTTCTGTTCTTAGGAATCCCTGCTTGTCCGCATCTAGAATAACCACCAAAGAAACCTCTGGGATATCCAAACCTTCTCTAAGAAGATTGATACCTATAAGTACATCAAAAACACCCAGCCTTAAATCTCTTATTATCTCCATCCTTTCCAGAGTATCTATCTCGGAATGCAAATACCTTACCTTAATATTTACATTTTTCAAATAGTCCGTTAGACTTTCTGACATTTTTTTAGTCAAAGTTGTCACAAATACTTTTTCTCCCCGCTCTGTGACCTTATTTATTTCTCCTATCAAATCATCTATCTGCCCTTGAGTCTTTCTGATTTCAATTTTTGGATCAAGTAACCCTGTAGGTCTAATCACCTGTTCTGCAGAAATGCCGCCACTACTTTCTATTTCATATTTTGCCGGAGTTGCACTTACATATACAATCTGATTGACTATATTTTCAAACTCTTCAAATTGAAGCGGTCTGTTGTCCAAAGCTGAAGGCAGCCTGAAGCCATAATCCACTAAAGATGTTTTTCTTGCTTTGTCTCCTGCATACATAGCATGGAGCTGTGGCAGCATCACATGGGACTCATCAATGACAATAAGAAAATCTTCTGGGAAATAGTCAATTAATGTGTATGGCCGGTTTCCTGGAGATAATCCATTTATATGCCTTGAATAGTTTTCAATACCTTTACAACTTCCTATTTCTCTTAACATTTCAAGGTCATATCGCGTTCTCTGCTCTATTCTTTGAGCCTCAAGAAGTTTTCCTCTGTCTTTAAACCATTTCAACCGCTCATTTAATTCTTGCTCAATTGTAACGATGGCTTTTTCCGTATTTTCTTTTGAAGTAACATAGTGGGATGCCGGAAATATAGCAATATGATTTCTTAATCCCAGAATTTCACCAGTAATTGGATTCATTTCTTTTATTGTTTCTATTTCATCTCCAAAAAGCTCTACCCTTATGGCATTTTCCGCTCCGGCAGGATATATATCAATAACATCGCCTCTTGCTCTGAATGTGCCCCTGGCAAACTCCATATCATTTCTAGTGTATTGAATATCTACCAGTTTCCTTAGTATATCTTGTCTGCTTTTTTCCATCCCAGGTCTTAATGATAACATTTGATTTTCATAGTCAAAGGGGCTCCCCAAACCATAGATGCAAGAAACACTGGCCACTATGATAACATCACGGCGCTCTGCAAGTGCTGCTGTTGCAGAGTGGCGGAGCTTATCTATTTCATCATTTATATTTGAATCTTTTTCAATATAAGTATCCGTAGATGGTACATAGGCTTCAGGCTGATAATAGTCATAGTAACTAACAAAATATTCTACAGCATTATCCGGAAAAAATTCTTTAAACTCACCACAAAGCTGCGCTGCAAGCGTTTTGTTGTGTGATATTACTAATGTAGGCTTTTGTACTCTCTCAATAAGATTTGCAATTGTAAATGTTTTTCCTGATCCTGTAACTCCCAGTAATGTCTGGTGTTTTTTACCATTTAAAATGCCTTCCGTAAGCCGATCTACAGCCTGTGGCTGGTCACCCATCAATTTAAAATCTGAAACTACCTTAAATTCACCCATTAATCTGCCTCTTTCATTTAAAGAACATTTGTTTATTTCTTATAATATCACACACATCTTTTAATGTCTAGTTGTGATTATTTTATTTATACCCTTGTTGTGGTAGTTTTATCATGGTATACTATTAAAGTATAAATTTTTAATATTGGTAAGTTTAATCGGTATTTATTAGGTATCGATTTTATTAAAACTAACATTGTATACATTTATACATTTTGGGGCAGCCCAGATATTTAGTATATAGAGGTGGTAATTATGAGTGACAACTATGCAGCTTTCACGGCTGAAAATGATAGACTAATTGACAAGCTATCAGGGGAAAAAGCTTTTTACATGAGCAAAGCAAAAATTTTAAGTAAAACTGATGTTATTCCCGACTCTTTATACATTGAAAAAGACGTAAAAAGAGGACTCCGTAATGCCAACGGAACAGGAGTTATTGTTGGACTTACTAAAGTTGGAGAAGTAATCGGATATGAGTTTGACGAACAAGGAAATAAAATCACAATTGATGGTAAACTATATTACAGAGGGTATGATGTCGAAGATATTTTCAATAATTGTGTTAAAGAAAACCGTTTTGGCTTTGAAGAAGTGACTTATCTTCTTTTATTCGGAGAACTGCCTAACAAAGATGAGTTACTAGAATTTAATAAAATGCTGGGTGCTAAGCGTGAACTTCCAAAAGGTTTTGCCCGAGATATGATATTAACAGCCCCTTCCAAAAGTATCATGAACAAATTAGCAAGAAGCGTTTTAGCCATGTATTCATACGATGAAAATCCCGACGATACATCTGTAGAAAATGTTTTACGTCAATCTCTATCACTTATAGGACATTTTCCAGCTCTGATTGCATACGGCTTTCAAGCTAAACGGTCTTCTTTTGATAACGAAAGTCTGCATTTACACAATCCTATCCCAGAATTGAGTACTGCAGAAAATATATTGAGAATGATTCGTCCTACTGGCGAATATACAGATATTGAAGCAAAACTTCTTGATTTATCTTTAATATTACATGCAGAACATGGTGGTGGTAATAATTCAAGTTTTACGACTCACCTGGTTTCCTCTTCAGGCACAGATACTTATTCTGCTATTTCAGCTGCCGTAGGTTCTTTAAAAGGTCCTAGACATGGTGGAGCAAATATTGCCGTAATTAATATGATTCATGATTTAAATAAACATGTTAAAGATATTACTAATGAAGCCCAGGTAGAAGATTATCTGGTAAAAGTATTAAAAGGTGAAGCCAATGATGGCAGTGGATTAATATATGGATTAGGTCATGCAATTTATACCATTTCTGATCCAAGAGCTGTGCTTTTAAAGGGAATGGCAAAGAAGCTTGCCGAAAGCAAAGGCTTAGAAGATGCCTTTAACTTATATGAATTTATCGAAAAACGTGGTTCTGCATTATATAAAGAAGTAAAGGGTATTGATAAACCAATACCTGCGAATGTAGATTTATATTCAGGATTTGTATATAGAGCGCTAAACATTCCTGTTGACATTGCTACTCCTTTATTTGCTACAGCAAGACTTTCTGGATGGTGTGCACACAGATTGGAAGAAATTATTACAGGCAGACGCCTGATGAGACCAGCCTATAATGGTGTTCAGCCTTATCTTGAATATACTCCGATACATAAGCGATAACGCATATGTGATACGATTACCTTCTTGACAATATATGTAATTTTATATATGATTTACATATATTGGAAGGAGGTTTTTTTATGTTTACCACTATGTTAATCATATCTGTTTATTCCATCTTTATTATATTTAGTTTTAATTTATTACCCTATAAATGGTTATGTGATTATAACGCAGATACTTCAGACAGTCTTTCGCAGAAATATGCGCCAATTAATTTCTACTTTTTCCCAGTATTTTTGTACACATCACTTATTATCTTTTTTCTTTTTACCACACCGCATTCATATCTAGATTTATTTACTAACATTATTATGATATTATTACTTTCTCATATTTGTTTGTCTGACATTCTTTACATGATCATTCCAGACCAACACGTTATTCTAATTCTTGTTTTAGGTCTCTTAAATCTTACTACAGAGAATATGTCTTATAAAATATTGGGCCTTTTGGTGGGTGCCCTTCCTTTTCTTATATTATTAATTACAGGGCTTATATTAAAAAAAGAGGAATGTATCGGCTTTGGAGATATA
Organism: Aminipila sp.; assembly: GCF_032051575.1. Classification (NCBI taxonomy): domain Bacteria; kingdom Bacillati; phylum Bacillota; class Clostridia; order Peptostreptococcales; family Anaerovoracaceae; genus Aminipila; species Aminipila sp. The sequence goes on from NZ_DAMBYD010000015.1 coordinate 70,312, forward strand.
AAACTCATGTCTGCACTAGGTTTGCTCTTAGGGTATGCAGATATTCTTAACCTCTATATGATTAGTTGTTTTTTAAGTGGTATATCTTTTATCATCTTAACTTTGCTAAAAACTCTTATGAAAAATAATAACAAATTGAGCTACATCCCATTTGCTCCTTTTATATGCTTTTCGTATATTTTTTGTATTATGTAATAATTTAAGCATCCACTTATTTTAGTTCCTTGCTTATATAAGTTATTACACCATTCTGGTTTATTTTTTCTATGATTTTACCAAGTTCTTCTATGGGAAGATCCATATTATTTTTAAACCAGTATCCTATCATTCCCAATTGAGCGGAGGACACATATTCCAATGCATATTTTAATTTTACTTTTCCTAAATCGTCTATACCATTTTGCAAGTCAAACATTTCCATAACAGTCTCCTGCATAATTTTTTTAAGTTTTTTTACAGCTCTTAATTCTGCACGTTCACCAAAGAACAATTCCAACATTGCTTGCTCTCCGTAAAAAAACTCTTTTGGTAACACTCCTGTATCTATTTTTTTATTCATAATCAATGCTCTTATAACCGGAAGAGCATGCTTCTTAATCTGGTCTATGGCCTCATTTTCAACCTTTTCCTGTAAATCATATATATCTATATAATATACATAAAAAGTCCCTCTATTTATATGCGCTTTTTCTGTAATCTCCTTTATGCTGATTTTTTCAATACGCTTTTGTTTATAAAGTTCTAAAAATGCATTTTTTATTCTCTGCTTTGTATCTTGTACTCGTTTTGATTCCATTTTTCATCTCCTATAAACGTACCTTTATTTTTTGTCCAACGTTAACATTATACCCCTTAGGAAGCAGCACTTTAACTCGAATACTCTCCTGATTTCGGTTAGCTGCACTTTGCAGTTCTTTTGGTGTATATTGTGCTTTTACATCGATGTATTTAATTTTGCCTTCTACTGAATCATGGTCAATAGTGACCACAGCCTTTTGGTTATATTTAATTTGATCTAATTTGTCCTCTGGAAAGTAAATAACTGCATACTGCTCTTTATCCGAAGATATATCCGCTATATTGTAGCCAGCAGCCACTATATCACCTTCATTGTAATTCTTACTCATAACAATACCATCGCATCCTGCTAATATAGCATATTTTTCAAGAATTTCTTTTTGCTGGTTTAATTGACTTTCTAATAATGCCACATCTATATCCGCCGCGTTTCCAGCAGTCTTGTCTGAACTATTTCTGACCTGTGCCTTCGAAGATTCTACCGTGCTTTCTGCTGTGTCATACGTAACCTTTGCACTGTCCAATGCAGTTTCTGAAATAGCTGATTCCGCATACAATGATTTTGCTTTATCATAGTCCTGCTTTGCCTTTTCTGCTATCACAACTGCACTTTCATAATTAGCTTTAGCTACACTATAATTATTATCTGCTGTACCCCCATGTCCTACTTTACTACCATTTACAGCTAATTTAGCCTTCTGCAAGTTCAATTCCAATTGTTCCACAACATATTTTTGATTGGTATTATCTATTACTGCCACAACATCTCCCTTTTTTATCTGACTGCCCAGCTGCACTGGACTTTCTAAGATTTTTCCTGAGACCTCTGCAGGATGTGATACCATGACACCTTCAATTTCTCCAATATAATAATTTCTATCCTTTAAATTAAAGTAACAAACAACTGCTACAATTAGTAATAATACTATAAAAGGCACAACCTTTGTACTAACTTTTACCTTTTTCATTATTTCTCCACCTTCTTTATATATTTCTATACCGCTTTAATAATTTTGTATTTATTATCATAAAAATAACAGATAATGCTACAAGAAGCATCAGGTCCCATAATATATCCATAATCCCTGCATTCTTAAGCATTACAGCTTTTAATGCATCTGCCGCATAATAGAGCGGCATCACCCGTCCCACCATGTCTAAAGCTGGCGGCAGCGTAAAAAGTCCTGTAAAAAATGCCTGTGGTACAACTATAATAGGTATAAATTGTATCATCTGAAACTCCGAATTGGCTGCGGTGGACACTAAAATGCCTAAAGTTGATGCAGTTATGGCTGTAACCAGGGTTGTAAGTAACACTAACCATATAGAACCTACCATCATTACCTGTAGAACATATACTAAGTAAAAGGATATGACCACCGACTGTACTACGTTTAGTATTCCAAACCCTAAAACATATCCAGTAACTACTTCCCATCTTTTAATAGGTGTCGACAATACCTTTTCCAACGTTCCTGTAGTTCTTTCTTTTAAAAAAGATATCCCTGAAATGAGAAATACTAAAAAGAAAACTAGAAATCCCATTAATATAGATGCAAAGTTATCAAATAGCGATAAGTCTTCTGCTCCATAAACGTAAGTTATATCTGACTTTAAATCCGTTCTTAGCTGCATAACGCCTCTGCTTGCCGCTTCAATTGCTCTAACGGCATTGCCTGATTTTGTTGAATTGCTTCCATCTACCCATGCGTACACTTTTCCGCTTTTAACCGTCACAACCGCTGTTACTTTGCCTTTCTCCAATTCCGATAAATCCTGGCAGCGTGTAGGTACTACATTGTTCTGTATCAGCTCCTCTATAAACCCTTCTGAAACATTTATAACACCTATGTCTACCGTATTTTGTGCTCCCTCAAAAACAAAATACAACAGTGTAAGTATCAGTAAAGGTGCTACAAGCATTAACGCCAGCGTACGCTTGTCATTTCTAATCTGCATTAAGATTCGCTTTGCCAAAGCCTTAACCCTCATTGACCCTCATCCTCCTCATCCATACTACTAAAGTATACAAATGCCTCTTCAAGGTTTTGTGCACCTGCTTTAACTTGTATTTCAGCAGGTGTTCCTGTCGCTAATAGCTTCCCCTCTCTCATCATGGATAAATGAGTGCACTTTTCAGCTTCATCCATTACGTGAGTCGTAACTAAAATAGTTACACCACTTTCAGTCATCTTGTACAGCTCATTCCAAATATTTTTTCGAAGCAATGGATCAATACCTACTGTAGGTTCATCCAGTATAAGGACTTTTGGTTCGTGTAATATAGTCATAGCTAAGGAGAGCCTTCTTTTCATACCACCAGAAAAATCTGAGACAGCTTTGTCTAAATCTTTATAAAGATTTACTACTTTTATAACCTCTTCTATTCTTAACTTTAGTTTCACATTTTCTATGCCATATAACTGGCCAAAAAACTCTAGATTTTGTCTTGCCGTCAAATCTCCATATAGGGCATCTGATTGGGCCATATATCCAACCTTCCCCATCAACTCAAGGTTAGGCATTTTTTCATTCACCACTAAAACATCTCCTGACGTTGCTTCTGATATACCGGCAATTATTTTTACAGTAGTGGTCTTTCCACATCCAGAGGGTCCCAGCATTCCATAAATAGCACCATAAGGAACTTCTATACTTACATCTTTTAATACTTGATGCTCACCAAAATTTTTATATATATGTTTGAGAACAATGCATTTTTCCGTTTCCAATTCTTGTGCCACCTTCTTTTCTTTAACCAATTTATCAAATTACCAACAACGTGTTGTTATATTTTACATCATATAAAAAAAACAGGTAAATTTAAATATACAATTTACCTGTTTTTGTTGGTTTTATTCATATAAAGTTAAACTTTATTTTTCCTCAGCTAATTTCTTATAACCTTCATATCTCTCCTTAGCATACTCTTCAGTCATATCAAATAGCTTATCTGATATATCTGGGAATTCTCTTGAAAGTGAAGAATATCTCATTTGGCCCATAATAAAGTCCTTAAAACTTGCTGTAGGAGCCTTTGAATCTAGCGTAAACGGATTCTTACCCTTCTTCTTTAATTCTGGATTGAATCTGTATAAGTGCCAGTATCCTGAGTCTACTGCATCCTTAATATTTTCTTGTGACTTACCCATACCCTTCTTTAGTCCGTGATTAATACAAGGTGAATATGCAATAATCAGTGATGGACCATCATAAGCCTCTGCTTCAGTTATGGCCTTTAACAGCTGTGCCTTATCTGCTCCCATACCAACCTGTGCAACATATACATAGCCATAAGACATAGCCATCATGCCTAAGTCCTTCTTCTTTATTCTCTTACCAGAAGCAGCGAATTTAGCGATTGCTGCTGCAGGTGTTGACTTAGATGCCTGCCCGCCTGTATTGGAATAAACTTCTGTGTCGAATACTAGGATATTTATGTTCTCTCCTGAAGCAAGAACATGGTCAAGACCACCATAACCTATATCATAAGCCCATCCATCACCACCAAGAGCCCATATGGATTTTTTTACTAAATAATCTTTGCTGTCGGAAATTCTCTTACATAGCTTCTGGATTACATCATCCGAAGTCTTAAGGTTATCTATGCACTGCATTACCTTATCGCTCTTTGCTCTGGATTCCTTGCCGTCTTCTTTATATTCAAGCCACTCTTCAATAGCTTCTTTTAAATCTTCAGCAATATCAAGTTCTAGTAATGCTTTCATGGTGTGCTCAATTTTTTCACGCATCTGCTTTGACGCAAGAAGCATTCCATAGCCATATTCTGCATTATCTTCAAACAAAGAGTTGGCCCAAGCTGGTCCTCTGCCATTTTCATCCTTGCAATAAGGCATTGATGGTGCAGAAGCGCCCCAAATCGACGAGCATCCCGTTGCATTGGCAATCAGCATTCTATCGCCATATAACTGAGTTACTAGCTTTATGTATGGTGTTTCGCCACATCCTGCACAAGCTCCTGAGAATTCAATATAAGGCTTTGCGAACTGACTTCCCTTTACAGTCTCTTTATTTAATAATTTATCTTTTACAGGTATTGTTGTACTATAATTCCAATTATCGGCTTCTTTTACAACCTGAGCATATGCCTTCATCGTTAGTGCCTTTTCCTTAGCAGGACAAATGTCAGCACAGTTTCCACAGCCTAAACAGTCTAAGGCAGAAAGCTGCATTCTATAATGATACCCTTCAAGTCCTTTTCCCGTTGCAGGAACAGTTTCAAATATAAATGGCGCCTTTTCCTTTTCAGCCTTATCTAGAAGTATTGGCCTGATAGCTGCATGAGGACATACAAAGGAACATTGGTTACACTGAATACAAGCATCTTTGTTCCATTCAGGAAGAAGAATTGCCACTCCACGCTTTTCATAAGCACTGGTTCCTGAAGGGAAAGTTCCATCCTCTCTCCCATTAAATGCACTTACAGGTAAATCTTCGCCCTCCTGCTTGTTCATAGGAATCAGAATCTGTTCTATAAACTCTGGAAGTTCTTCTGTTTTTCCTTTAGGATTCTCTGAATTTACCCATTCTGCAGGCACATTAATTTTCTTTATACCATTAGCACCAGCATCTACTGCTTTCCAGTTCATTTCTACAACGCTCTGACCTTTTTTCTTATATGTTTTTTCAATACCTTCCTTTAAGTATTCAATAGCCTGCTCCATAGGAATAACATTTGTAAGCTTAAAGAAAGCTGACTGCATGATCATATTGATTCTACTGCCAAGACCAATTTCGCCTGCAAACTTCCATGCATCTATAACATAAAAATTAATATTCTTCTTAGCCAGTTCTCTCTTCACCTTTGCAGGAAGATGTTCTGCAACTTCTTTTTCGTTCTCCCACATACAGTTTAGTAAGAAAGTCCCACCCTTCTTTAAGTCCTTAAGCATATCATATTGCCTCAAGTATGCCTGATTATGACATGCAACAAAGTCTGCCTGATTAATTAAGTAAGTAGACTGAATCGGATGTTCACCAAATCTTAAATGTGAAATTGTAACACCGCCAGACTTCTTAGAATCATAAGCAAAATAGCCCTGTGCATATAGATTTGTCTTATCTCCAATAATCTTAATTGCAGTTTTATTTGCACCAACTGTACCATCAGAACCAAGCCCCCAGAACTTGCACTTAATAGTCCCTTCTGGTTCTCTTGCAATGCCTTCTGTATATGGTAATGACATTCCTGTTACATCATCTTCAATACCTACTGTAAAATGATTCTTTGGTTTCTTATGATACAAATTATCGTATATAGCATGAATCATACCTGGAGTTGTATCTTTTGAACCCAGCCCATAACGTCCTCCATAGACTTCAGGTGCATTTCTTTCTCCATAAAGCATTGTTCTAACATCCTGATATAATGGTTCTCCAAGAGCCCCGGGTTCCTTCGTTCTGTCAAGAACTGCAATTCTTTCAACAGTTTTAGGAAGTACATCCATAAAGAATTTCTTGATGAATGGTCTATATAATCTTACCTTGATTAGACCAACTCTATGACCTTCAAGGATAAGTTTAGTCATTGTTTCCTCAATGGTTTCGCAAACTGAACCCATGGCAACAATAACGTTTTCAGCATCAGGTGCACCAACATAATCGAAAGGCTTATAGTTCCTTCCTGTCAATTTGCTTATTTCGTTCATATATTCCACTACAATTTCTGGAACAGCATCATAAAACTTATTGGACGCTTCTCTTGCTTGGAAAAATATATCTGGATTTTGAGCTGTACCTCTAACTACAGGGTGTTCAGGGTTTAATGCACGATTTCTAAAATCCTGCACAGCCTTCCAGTCCACTAGCTTCTTAAAATCTTCATATCCTATAACTTCTATTTTCTGAATTTCGTGAGAAGTTCTAAATCCATCGAAGAAATGAACAAAAGGAACTCTAGATTTTATTGAGGCAAGATGTGCCACACCTCCAAGGTCCATAACTTCCTGAACAGATCCTGATGCAAGCATTGCAAATCCGGTTTGTCTTGTAGCCATAACATCCGAATGATCTCCAAATATACATAGTGCATGAGTTGCAACTGTTCTTGCAGCTACATGGAATACCCCTGGTAGTAATTCTCCTGCAATTTTGTACATGTTAGGAATCATCAGTAACAATCCTTGTGATGATGTATATGTAGTAGTCAATGCTCCTGCTGCAAGAGAACCATGTACAGTTCCTGCTGCACCCGCTTCTGACTGCATCTCTGCAACTTTAACAGTCTGACCAAAAATATTTTTTCTGCCATAAGCAGACCATTCATCAACAACCTCAGACATGGTTGATGATGGTGTTATAGGATAAATTGCGGCAACATCAGTAAACGCATAAGATACATGTGCTGCTGCTGTATTACCATCCATAGTTCTCATTCTACTCTGTGTCATCTTTTCCTCCCTATAGTTAAGTTTTATTCAAACTTATTTACTTTACATAACTCATAACTCAATTTAACTTATATCAGCAAAATAGTTACCGTTTTTGTACTTATTTTTAAACATCTAATTTTCGCTAATGCATTTACTTTATACCATATTTACACCAATGTCAACATGTACAAAAAATAATACAATATACAAGAAACAACTAAAGAATCCCTTATTTTTGAACATTTTTTATTTTTATAATTTATATAATGCTTTTATATCTGTATAAATTGTTTGTGCATTTTTACAATTTAGTTGATATTACTAGTGATTGTTCACAAAATCTTTTAAGCAGTTTTTATTTTTATTCATAGTTTTTTGTAAATATAAAGTAAAAAAATATCCCTCACGAAATTATTTTTCGCAAGGGATATAGCAAACTAATCATACTATAGGTTCTTCCTATGGCTTCAGCTAATTAAATATAACAGCACGATACCTGGTATTCCCAAAGTACCAATACCGAAGCCTGTTAATACATTTATCGGTAAATGTATTCCAAAACCTGCCCCGATCAAATTGATTACAATTAATATTATTCCTCCGCAAATGCTGTTTATAATTATTTTCAAAATTATCCTGCCAGAAAAAGCGAAGAATTTTGCTAAAAGAAATATAATTAGCAGTCCAGCTGCATAAGCTAGAAATATAATAACTTCCATTCCTGTGTCCATATTTTTCTCACATCCTTTGTAATGTTTTGTATAGAATATGTCACACAGGAACAAAATAGAATTAATTAGTAAATTAGAGAAAGGAAATTACATAATGATCCAATTCAACGGGCTGGCTGATAATGCCGAAAAAATTTATAAGAAACTCACGGGAGTACCTGTTCCTCAAGATGAAGGTCAGATGATTATTTCAAATTTAAAAGAGGTACACAATAAAATTGCTCGATCTGAATCTATTTTTAACGAGCTTACTGATAATGATTTAATAGATTATGCAACCTACGACATCCTTGCAGAAAAAGCCCGCTATGCTTACTTAATAAAACAGGCAAAAAAAAGAAACTTGCATTTTTAATTACAAGTTTCTACGTCCTTCCATAGCCTTGGACAGGGTCACTTCGTCAGCATATTCCAAATCACCACCTACAGGTATACCGTGTGCTATTCTTGATACGGTTATACCTGAAGGTTTGATTAATCTGGCAATGTACATAGCTGTAGCTTCTCCCTCGATATTTGGATTAGTTGCAAGAATAATTTCATTCACATCATTCTCTTGAAGCCGCGTAATAAGCGACTTCAAATTAATATCCTCCGGGCCAATCCCCTCTAAAGGAGAAATTGCCCCGTGCAGTACATGGTAAAGACCTTTAAACTCCCTGATTCTCTCCATAGCCGCAACTTCCTTAGGGCCTTCTACCACGCATATAACGTTCTGATCGCGGCCAGAGTCGGAACAAATTGCACAAGGTTCTATATCCGTCAAATTCCCGCAAATAGAACAATATTTCATAGTAGTCTTTGCATCTATAATTGCCTGAGCGATAGAAAATGCTTCTTTATCCTCCATGTCTAGAATATTAAAAGCAAGTCTCTGTGCCGTCTTATTGCCTATCCCTTGTAGCTTGGAAAGTTCATTAATTAATTTATTTAATGGTTTTGCATAATATTTCATTTATTTTGCTTCCAATCTTAATTACATCAGTCCTGGTATGTTTAATCCTCCAGTAATTTTGCTCATTTCTCCCTCTGAGATTTCTTCCATCTGTCTCAAAGCTTCATTCACAGCAACCATAATTAAATCCTGAAGCATTTCAATATCATCTGGATCAACAATTTCGGGTTTTAATTGAATATTTGTAACCTGCTTAGCGCCATTTACTGTAATCGTAACAGCACCACCTCCTGCAGTTGTGGTGGTTTCCATTTTTTCGATTTCTGACTGAGTTTCTTCCATCTTCTTCTGCATTGCCTGTACCTGCTGAAGCTGTTTTTGCATATTTCCACCCATGCCGCCGCCCATACTAGGCTTTTTTCCTGCTCTCATACCTTTTCCCATTATATTCTCCTCCTATACTAATTCAATATTTATTCCCAATGCATTCTCTGCATTTTTCTTTATGTTTTGTATGTCAATATTATCTGACCTTCCGCCTTGCTCTCCTTTTACCTTACAAGTAAGTTCTCTACGAACACCAGTATGTTCTGCCATAATATCTTCTAAAATCTGCTTTTTCTTTTCCACATAATTTGCAATCGTAGAACTGGTTGCCATGACAACAAAATGCTTATCACTTATATTTATAAGTTCTGTTCCAGTTCGTATCAAATTAAAACTTGCACTGGAAGCTTCACCCTGCTCAAAAATCCAATGCCACAGAGCATCTTTATCAATATCACTGCTGTCGGTCACAATTGGGTTAGCTGTAGCTTTCTGAGGGCAGTCAAGCTCCGGTACTGACTCCTGATTTTTCTTAAAATCCTCAATAGCTTCTGTTGGATTAACAGCATTAACAGTTTGTGTTACTGACTGTTGTTGAGGCGGCTGTGCATATGTAGTTTTCTGCAGCATTCCCGTAGACATTTTAACTATACATAATTCCAATAACACTCTAGGCTGGGTGGACCATTTCGCATCAGCCATCGTTTTCGAGAGCTCAATAATACCATTATTGATTTCCATAACATCCAGTCTTTGACTCTGCCCACAAATTCTTTCTATATTTTCACAGGACATGTTAAGCATATCCTCTGCATGGTTTACAAATTTAGTTATTAAAAGATTTCTGTAATGCGTTACCCAATCCTTCATAAACTGTCTAACATCTTTTCCATCTGCCAGTACTCTGTCCAGCAGCAATAAAGCTTCTGCAACATTGTGCCTTGTCACTGCATCGGTTATATCCAAAAATGTATCTTCCCCAGCCGTACCAAGTATCTCCAAAACATCATCTCTGGAAATGTCTTTTGAACCTGCTGACAAGCATTGGTCTAATATACTCAATCCATCTCTTACCGATCCGTCTGCATTTGCGGCAACAAGGGCTAATGCCCCATCTTCAATCGTTATTCCCATGGTCTGGCAAATACCCTTCATACCTGTTTTTAACACTGTTTCAGGTACACGTCTGAAGTCCAGTCTAAGGCATCTCGAAAGAATAGTTGCCGGAAGTTTTTGAGGCTCTGTTGTCGCCAGTATGAACATTACATTTTCCGGAGGTTCTTCCAAAGTTTTTAAAAGCGCATTAAATGCTCCTGATGAAAGCATATGCACTTCATCAATAATATAAACTTTTCTTCTCCCTACAACTGGAGGATATTTAACACTTTCTTTTAATTCACGAATATTATCTACACCATTGTTAGATGCTGCATCAATTTCAATAACATCCATAAAAGTGCCTTCTTTTATAGATTTACAATTATCACACACCCCACATGGTCTGAGATTGTCAGAAGTACAGTTAACACCCTTTGCCAAAAGTCTTGCAGTAGTAGTTTTCCCTGTGCCTCTAGTTCCACAGAATAAATACGCATGACCTGCTGAGTCACTTGAGATTTGATTCTTTAAAATTTTTACAATATGTTCTTGTCCTAAGACTGTATCAAAGGTTTCAGGGCGATACGCTCTATATAATGCTGTATACATACTTCATTCCCCTTCTTCCACATATACTAGCCTGTCCAAATTACATAGTAATTTGATGGCAGACTTATGCACGGAAATCACAAATCTAAGATTTGTAGATCTCTACTGCATTTATTTCATAATGGTTCTAGATTCTTTTAAATAAAAATAAAAATTGCCCTTTAAAAGCTCCGCCGACTTTGGAGAAGGCTTGTCTGCGGCACATAAGAGCTTCCACTTATTGCTGCTTCCTTCCGGACCTGACAAGGTTCGCAGAGTCTTATTGCGCAGGACCCTAACCTAATCAAGCGGAGCTTTTAAAAGGCAATTCATACCTACATAGTATACAAGTTTAGTTTAAAAAAGTCAACTAAAAATTATAAATGATAGACAACTTTTATTCAATTTCCGCCTTTTAATCAGTTAAATCCAAAGACACAGACCAAGATTCTTAAAGTAACTAATAACCACAGTACAGTGCGTGTCTTTATGCATGTCGATTCCAATAAAGCAGGTATTTCTTTTTTGGTAAATTCTCATCCTCTCCTTTTCATCTGTCTCCACCACTCACACCGGCAACCTCAGTTTAAGAGCGTTAGTCTCTCGACCTCGCAAGGGAACGCCAACCTATCCATTCATAGTGTGACAAATTACGTGATTTCGGGCATCACGAGCCTTGGTTCATTCTTACGTTGTGTGTGATGTTAACTCTGGTACAAAAGGATTGCAAGTAGATTGTTAGAGTGCCTGAAAGAAAAATCAGAAAGAAAAAACAGAGAAGAAAAAACATTGTAGTTTTTATCTTCTTTGCCTGTATCTGTTTTTTTATAATGTGCTTTGTCGAAAGTAGCGAGGGAAGTTTTCCCCCTTAAACCCCCGGCTGCCCCCATTTTAGCATGGGCAAAAATATCGGTCAAGATATGGTTCACGATGAACAATGGGGTACAAGCGGGTTCATATGTTCGTTGCCGGCAGTCTGTAGAAGCTGCATGTTACATTTTCATAAATACACTCGTTATCCGGCACTTGAAGGCTTAACGCCATAAGCCACCGTGGGCGATTTTCTGCGAAAGGGTCTACCCATTCAAAATGCAGACCCAAAATGTGTTTCGTCACTTAATCATAGGGTGAACCATGGGATCGAAAACCATGCAGCCGGCAATATATTTGTCAAGCTAAAATAGCTATGTTTTTCAAAATAAAGAAGTATAAATATACAAATTTGACATTTAAGAGCGCAGTTAATAAGACCATCAAAAACAGATGGTTTTGTATGACATATAGTAAGTAAATTATACTATTGCCGAACGTAGTAGGGTTTATTGTCTCTCAGAACAGCATAAATGATATTTGTTAGTTTTCTGGTAACATGACCTATTGAATTCATATAGGGCTTGCCTTCACTGCGCTTTTCCTCAAGGAAATATTTTAAATTAGGTTCGTACATGGCTGCTCTCACAGAAGCTTGCCATAATGCTCTTCTGAGATACCTGCTTCGAGATTAGAAGAAAATCATAAAGATTTCGACATCCGGCTTATAAGCAATACCCCATAAGGCAGAGGACTCAAACTGCACTCAGTAAACTTAAAGTTACATGGATAATAGAAGAGTACCTCTGTCCGTCTGAGTATATTTTATCAAATTCAAAAGGAGTTGATAAACAAGTTAAATGCATATTTATAATTCCATATACAAAAAATCCTGCTAAATCTCTATATAGAAATTATAGCAGGATAAAGGTACGTGGTCGCAAGCGCCCCCTTCCCGTCACCTTCGCCGGCAGTGCCGATGTTGTAGCAATTCAGTCTAGGTGCTGTAAAACGGTTTTTGTGCTGTACAGGTTGCTGTAAATGATATTGAACCCGCATTTTTAACCGTTTTATAGGTGCTGTTTGGGTGGTCGTTCGTAACATACTTCGTAATTCTAATTTCTTTCAAACAGTTTCAAATTAATTATTCACCTTGGCTCTCAGACTTGTAAATACCATCTTCAAATTTTCTAACAAATCCTTTTGCTGGAAAGTCAGGGTAGTCAAACTCCCATAGGCATCCACAATAATTGCATTTATACCATTTATTCGCATACCAACTAATGCTCTCAAGTTTTCCCTCTCCAACATAAAATGGTTCTGTTACGGGAATATCTTCGAAAATACCATTTTCAACTTGCTGACTGAAAAAATTCTTAAGTTCTTGAAAGGTCTTCTCGGTTGAAACATCTATTTCAATTCTTTCATTGCAATCACATTTTTTTACTTGAACCATTTTGGATTCACCTCCGGAATGTATATTTGATTACCTCCACCTGGTAACATACCTGCTCCACCATTAATTACTTGTGGCGCAGCTGTACCTTCATAGATCACTGTGTCTTTAGGAACTGTTACTTTTGTGACAACTTGAGCAGTATTTCCCCATTCAGGATTCAATGCTAAATCTAATTGAGACTGCATTCCCCCCATTTGAGGAGTTCTTGTCATATACGAACCAACTTTACCCGCTTCATTTGTCGACACTCTGTAAAATACTGTATTTGCTTCAAGTGATTTTTGTGTGTAAGATGCCCCAGTAAATGTTTCAGCAATACTTTGTTTTAAAGGTCCTGGATTTACTGGCGAGTATTTAATGCTAGTAATCCCACCCTTTTTAGCCACTTCACCTTTAAGGTTCTTGACATCATTGAGTGTTTTATTTAAAAGATTATTCTGCTTGTAAATATCACAAGCGTATGGCTTTGAATACTTACTTGCGTTTCCAAGCTTTCCTATCAGCTTTGTAGCTTTTACACTGCTCAAGTAAGTCTTTACCCCTTTACCTATTCCACCAGTTACAAGGCTCAGAATAATATCCGATGCTACTCTTCCTGTTACTTTCCCGTACTTATATACTTCAGCATCCTTAACCTTTGTATATGGATCAAGTACTCCTCGGTTCGAATATAAATACCACGGGTCGCCGGAAATGTCCTTAAATACTGCTTTTGCAAGTTGAACAAGGTCAATGTTTCCTTTAACGACACTTTTCACCAATTCGTATGTCATTGGAATAGCATTTTGGACACTCTTTTTTAATTCTGATCCATAGCTTTTTATTCCGTCTGCAATTCCAGAAAGTAGATTATCGGTCTGTTTCCAGTAGTTCATTGTTCCCAGTGGGTCAACAGAATTCAGTGGGCTGTTATCACAATAAGCATACCAGTTATTCCCGTCTTTGACAATGTCCTCCTGTGTGAACCTGTGGGTCTCAGGGTCGTAGAACCGGTTCTGGGCAAAGTACAGGTCTAGAACCTCATCATAGGTATAGCCGGTATAGTTATTATTTTTATGTCCCTTGATTTTAGTCCATTTATGTAACAAAGATATGCATCGCAGTGAAATTCCCTCCCTGATACCCCTGAAATCCTTATGTGGTATGGAAAAATTAATTTCCGGATTAATACAGACTAATTATGTATCAACCTCTTTCAGCAACTTGATTCTTATATGCTGATTTACTAAATTTATCACTAAATGAAATATCATCAGAGTAAATTTAACATTAGCCTTACTCACTCCCTTAATAGCTTCAGTATATTGTGTAACTTTGCTTTTCGGAGGTTTTATATCAATAGCTTTACTTAAACTTGTTAATGCTCCATTTTTTATAGCTTTTCCTGTCGCCATTATCCCCAAGATTATACTTAATCTCTGGAGTTTTCCTTCTTCTTGATAAATAAAATCTACAAAATCCTGAACATTAACTAATGTCTGCAAGTATCCAGTATTACCTTAAACATTAACTCAAGCTAAGACATTTTTGTGCCACTTTAAAATAGTGCTAATAAGGTTTACATTTTAAAACTTTTGCTCCCTAATCGTATCCACAAATCATTATCAGTTAAATAGCTATATGAAATCTGCAAATCTGATTTCTCTACAACATCAATTAATTCTTTGCTATCCAAATTCTTTTTCTTTATTAGAATAGTTCCAACTAAAGAATCTTCTTCGTTCATATGTAAAACTACAGGGGTTATCTCTCGTGATATCTGTTTCCCTTTAAGTTTTTTAAGAGCTTTAATTTTATAACTTTCAATCTTAATTTTATTTTTTTTCAATGTGCCTTTTAGCGAATAACGATAGGCGATACAAACATATTCTTCATGATTGATTTTTAAATCTCTGTATTCATTTTTATCTAAATAGTAATTAAATTGCTGAATTTCGTCCTCAGTAAGTGGAATTTGCACAAACGTCTTATCTATAATATGAAATTCAACATACGGCCAATGGTAAGCAACTATTATTAAAGTAACAATACTAAAAAACAGTAAAGTTTTCCTCTTTTTAATTTTCATTTTCCTTTCCTCCAAATACTTTAAAGCAAATATCTCTTTCTATTTTGCTGAATCCTTTATTCTTACAATAACCATTCCTTCTCTTATATCTTCTAACCTTTCATTTATTCTATCATTGGAATGAGCTGAATATAATATGGTTCCATCTTTATCAAATCCAGTTATCATCATTGAATGATGCACTATGCCTTTTGAATTAGTCTCATATAATAAATCTCCAACCTGCACATTGTATTTTTCCTTAACTTCTTTAATGTCTTTATTATTCTTCAACTTAATTGGATCTCCATTTATATAATCTCTATTTGAACTTGAAAAATATTTATATTGTGATTCAGCCTTGCACCATTCTTCTGTAAAATCAAGCGTTTCATACTCTGCATACCTATTTCCACTGGCACTTTCCCATGATGTTTTAACTTTATAGAAATGCCATTCTTTTTTCATCTCTAACCCTCCGGCAACTAATGCCTGAGATATGAAATTTGCACAATCAGATCCAAGACGTGTCATATATGTAATTTTAGGAATAATATTATCAAATCTAACATATTTAGGATTACTATTTCGGAAACGTTCTTTAATCTTATCTCCATTTGCTTTAGGAGAACTGTAATCTTCATTTGTAGCATATGCAACTGCTGCTTTCCGATTATATAGTCCTATCAAATCTACATAGTTTATCGGGCTATTCTGGCAATACACATACCAGTTGTTCCCGTCTTTGACAACATCCTCCTGAGTGAATCTGTGATTTTCTGGGTCGTAGAATCGGTTCTGAGCAAAGTACAGGTCGAGCACCTCATCATAGGTATAGCCGGTATAGTTATTTATATTGTCAATTCCCGAATAAT
>NZ_DAMBYD010000007.1:0-237483 GCF_032051575.1 Aminipila sp.
ATGCGCACCTAACTTAATTTACATCGTAAATTTCAGTAGGTGCCAGACTAGAAAAACACAAATTTCAATTTGTAGTTTTTCATCGCCTTGCGCTTCTGCGGCTAAGCCGTCAGCGCCGTTCCGTATTTTACAGAACTTTTATATCTTACTATCTTTGTGCAAGTTTGTCAACATCTTTTTTCAAATTTCTACAATTTGTTTTCTGCTAACATTATCGTTTAATTGAACTCGCGTGACAGCTTTATTAGATTACCAAAATTGAATTAATATGTCAATATGTTTTTTACATTTTTTATTTGTTTTTTGTATTAATTTCATTTTTGAACTTACATTAGCTCATTGCAAGTATAACAGACTTAAATTATGTACACAATATGAATGTAATGTTTAAACTTAACTTTCAAAATCAGGAGGTATTTTAATTGACAATTATTTTAATTAGAACCGCCATTTTATATTTAATGGTTTTATTTGCTATTCGTATCATGGGGAAATCCGAGTTATCTAAGCTTTCTCCATTTCAAATGGTGGTACTTTTTATGATTGCTGAATTGGCTTCACTACCTATTGAAGATACCAACTTATCTTTAATCAACGGTACCACTGCAATTTTTACTTTATTATTCCTTCAGGTCGCAATCTCTTATTTATCACTAAAATGTGAATGGTTCAAAAACTTTATCAGTGGTAAACCAAGCATTCTAATAGAAGACGGAGTAATTAATGAACTAGAACTAAAAAGGCTGCGTATAAACATTAATGATTTAACCGAACAACTCAGATTAAAAAATTCTCCGTCTCTATCAGATGTAGCTTATGCTGTAATCGAATCTAATGGAGATCTCTCTGTTATTCCAAAACCTGATAAAAAACCTCTTACCCCTAGCGACATGGGAATAGTAAAGCCCAAAGAGATCATGCCATTAATTTTAGTATGTGATGGGGTTTTATATAATAATAACCTTCACAAAATAGGCTGGGATGAAGAGTATTTAAAATCACTTTTACTTCCAATGAAAATTCTCTCCTATAAGGAGATTCTCATGGCTTTTTGTGATGAGCAGAAACAATTGCATGTATACCAACCTTCAGGCGATGGACGAATCTCAGTGGAGGTGATTGTATGAGGTCTTTTTTTATTTCTTTATTCTGTCTCCTTCTGTTAATAGGTACATGGTCAGCCTATACAAATTATTCCGATAAAGAAATTCATAAATTTATAGACAGCATTGATGACAGTATCTTAATAGAAGTCCAAGACGGTAATTGGGAACAGGCAACAGATAATTTTAAAAAGCTTAAAGATAGCTGGCATAATTACAAAAAAACTGCCTGCTACTTTTTTAGTACAGATAAAATTAACGATGCCGACTATTCCATTGCCCGAACAGAATATTACATCAAAGCTAAAGATCAATCTAACGCATCGGGTGAATTATCCTGTTTAAAAGAACAGTTAAAATTTCTTCATGAAAACGAAAGCATTTCATTAGCAAATCTTTTGTAAAAAATCTGATTTAAAATTGTATATTCATTGCATGCCTAAAAAAAATATGCTATATTGTCCTTACAAAAGTAGAGTAAATATTGTGCGTCAAGTGTCATAAGATGGGATGTTGCTTATGAACGAAAAACAACGTTAAGTTGGTTTGCGGTACAATATTGCGTCCGCTACTACATAAAGAGACTTTTACTCTTTTCTCTTTAATGTAGTTAACTACTTCATATTAATGAGAAAGGAGTTTTTTTATGCAAAATGACTCGAAAATCAGGCGACTGATTATTATAGGTCTGTTTATTGCATTAGAAGTTATCTTAACTCGCTTCTGCTCCATAAACACACCAATAATTAGAATTGGCTTTGGTTTCTTGCCTGTAGCGATGCTTGCCATTATGTATGGTCCACTTTGGGCTGGAATCGCCTATGCTTTAGGAGATTTTATCGGAATGATGATTTTTCCAACTGGCGCATATTTTCCAGGTATTACCCTTACCGTTTTTCTAACAGGTATTACCTTTGGTATTGTACTACATAAAAAAAGCATTACATATAAACGGGCTTTCATTGCAGCATTCTTCGTATGCTGCCTATGGAATTTATGCCTTGATACCTATTGGTTATATCTATTAACAGGCAAAGGAATTTTGGTATTATTACCTGCAAGGCTTTTAAAAATTGCTTTTGCTATACCAATTCAGACATTATTAATCCCTTTGGTATGGAACAAATGCCTAAAAAAAATTGCTTAATGTACAGCAAAAGCGTGTATCAACTGATACACGCTTTTAATTTTCTTCTATTAGTTTACTTATATATATTACTGTATAATCTCGTACATAGTTGCAGCGTCTTCTTTTTTACAGGATTCTGACAGCACAAGAACCCTTGCTTTTATAGAACTGTTTCCAAACTGGATATGAATAATATCGCCGGGCTTCACTTCACTTCCCGCTTTTGCTATTTTATCATTAATAGTAATTCGTTCTTGGTCACAAGCTTCTTTAGCAATAGTTCTTCTCTTAATTAATCTGGAATTTTTTAAAAACTTGTCAATTCTCATTTGCCCTTTTCCCCTCTTATTTATAAAAAAAAGGTAACCATAAGGCTACCTTTAATTACTATATCTAAGCTTATTTGTTTACAGCGTCCTTTAGAGCTTTACCAGCTTTAAATACAGGAGCTTTTGCAGCAGCGATTTCAATAGTTTCTCCAGGCTTTCTAGGATTTCTTCCCTGTCTTGCCTTTCTCTGACGAGTTTCAAAAGTACCAAATCCAATTAACTGTACTTTTTCATCCTTAACTAATGCTTCTTCAACACTTGCAACAAACGCATTTACCGCTGTTTCTGCATCCTTCTTTGTAAAACCTGTCTTTTCTGCTACGCTAGCAACTAACTCAGCCTTGTTCATGAATAAAAACCTCCTTAAAATATAAAACGTGACTAAAGTAACTCGAAATTAATCAGCATTAAGCTTTCTTCTCCAACTTTTTTGCCATATCCCACAACTCGTCCATCTCTTTTAAAGACATGTCCTCAAGTGAAATCTTACGAGCTTTGGCTGTGTCTTCAATAAAGCTAAACCTCCTAATAAACTTATCGGAAGTAAGATTCAACGCCTCTTCCGGGTCTACCTTTAGAAAACGAGCAACATTAACAACGGAAAAAAGCAAATCACCCAATTCCTCAGTAATGCCGTTCTTATCATCCCTGATATAAACCTCTAATAGCTCTTCAGTCTCTTCTCTTATTTTGTGAAAAGCGCATTCCACATCATCCCAGTCAAAACCGACCTCTGCAGCCTTAGCTTGGACTTTATAACTTCTCATCAAAGCAGGTAATGCTCTAGGCACATTTTCAAGCCTTGATGTGCAGTCTGTGGTTCCCTTCTCATTTCTTTTCACATTTTCCCATTTTTCAAGGGCTTTGTCAATAGTTTTAATTGTTTCTTTCAAAAAAACATGTGGATGCCGCCTCAGCATTTTCTCACATTCTCTATTAACTACCTTTATGAAATCAAATTTATCATTCTCTTCTGCTAAACTGCTATGAAATACAACTTGAAGAAGAACATCTCCCAGTTCTTCTTCTAAATTATCCAAATCACAATTATTTATAGCTTCAACGGCTTCATAAGCCTCCTCAATCATGCATTTTCTAAGGCTTTCATGAGTCTGTTCTTTATCCCAGGGACACTCTTTCCTTAGGATCTTAATAATTTCAATTAAACGTGTTATCGATTCACCTGTAGTCCCTGCTGCTTGATATAAATGTCTATATTCTTCTAAGATTTCTTGCTTTTCTTCCATCTCTAATCTCCAAGTACACTTATTTTTTAAATTTATCTGCAATTTTAAGTAAAGTCTTTCCTTTTGGCAGGTTAACAATTTCTTCTTTTTTTATTGATTTAGTAACAAATAACATAATACAATAAACTGCTCCTGCCACACATACAGCTATTAAAGTAGCTAAAGCATTACCTGTTATGCCAAATAATAGACGATGAAGAAACACTGCTGCTGACGCCATAAATAATGTAGCGATTACAGGCTTTATATAAGTAAGTGTAAAATCAAACCTTGCACCTGTGTACTTCTTAACCGCCATAACATTTAATGTTGCTGCAATCATATATGCCGCTACTGTACCTATCGCTGCTCCCTTTACATTTATTACTTCAATACCTGTTAAAGTATAGGTAATAATCACTTTAGCTACAGCGCCTATCATTAAATTCCTTACAGGAATCATCTGCTTTCCTACACCTTGCAATACACCTGTTAAAGTCTGTACTGTCGATAAAAAAATAACTCCAAATGCCATGATAAACAAACATGGTGCTGCACTCATAGCACTTTCTCTCTGCATAGGGTAAAGTAACAGCATAATAGGTTCTGATAGTGCCATCAGACCAAGGGCACATGGCAGTCCTATAATAATCGATATTCTAAGCCCCATTTGAACATTTTCACGAAGGAAATGCATATCTCTCTGCTTATATGCGGCTGCTACAGCAGGAACCAAACTCATAGCTACAGCCTGTGTAAGAACCTGAGGAAAATTAATAAGTGGTCCAGCCATACCTGTTAGCTGGCCATACATACTATTAGCCTCTTTATAAGTCCAGCCAGTTTCTTGTAATCTACGCATTACAATGCCAAGATCTATAGCATTCATTATAGGCATAATAGCTGCACCAATAGTAACAGGTATCGCTATTATTAAAATCTTAGCTAAAATGCTACTGCTCTTTTCACTTTTGCGGCCTTTCGTTCTTTGGATATTCTTTTCTAAAGAACCTCTTTTATATAAATATATTACTATTACTGTAAGAAGCCCTCCAATAGCACCTGCAGTAGCACCAAAAGAAGCACCTGCTGCAGCATACTGTCTCCCGAACCTTATAAGGAAATAAGCTAAAAATAAGCCTGAAGCAACTCTAAAAAACTGTTCCGTCACCTGTGAAACCGCTGTAGGCTTCATATCCTGCATCCCTTGAAAATATCCACGGTATGCAGCCTGCATAGGAACAAATAATAGGGCGGGTGAAATTGCCATCATGGCAAACTTTGCCCCCTTGTTTCCCATTGCGCCAACAAGCGGTCCTGCTCCAAAGAAGCAAATAGATGCCGAAGTAATTCCTATACAAAACAAAAGTATAAAAGAAACTCTAAAAACTTTATGTGCTTCAAAATAATCATCTACAGCTATTCGTTCTGAAACCATTCTAGAAATTGCTATAGGTATACCTGCAGTTGCCAGCGTTAAAAATAAAACATATATTGGATATGCAGTTTGATAATACCCCATACCTTCTGATCCAATTAAATTGGCTAAAGGAATTCTGAAAAATGCCCCCAGCACCTTAATTATTATACCCGCAATACCAAGTATTACGGCCCCTTGAATAAAGGATTTTCTTGCCATTGTGTAAACTCCTTTTATAGCTGACTTAAAATCTCCTTAGTAACTCTATTCGTTTCGAAAATTGTCTTTTCAATATCAATAGTGGTATAAATCCCATCTTTATAAAGTATTTTTCCATCAACCATTGTCATAACTATATCTCCGCCACAGGCAGAATATACAATATTATTTGCCATATTATGAACTGGTACAAAATTAGGCCTCATAATATCAAGCACAATAAGATCTGCCTTATACCCTACTGCCATCTTACCGCAGTCATCTCGTCCTTGAGAAAGTGCACCGGCTCTAGTTGCAGCATAAATTGTTTCAACTGGAGTAACTGCCGTTGGGTCTTGATATTTTTCCTTTGAGGCAATAGCAAAAACTTTCATTTCTTCAATAAAATTCAAGCTATTATTGCTGGATACGCTATCTGTGCCTATAGTAACATTAATCCCCCTTCTAAGTAATTCAGGAACATTACAAACCCCACTTGATAATTTTAGATTACTAATTGGGTTGCTTGCTACCGTAACTCCTTTTTGTTTCATTATTTCCATGTCTTTTGGCTCTACCCATACGCAATGTGCAGCTGTGGTTTTCGAATCTAATAATCCCATATCATTAAAATACTGTATGGGGGTCATTCCATTGTGCCTTGCTTTACATTCTTCATGTTCTAATTTTGTTTCAGATACATGAACATGCATTTGAGCACCAATAGCTTTTGTGTACGCTGCCATTTGCTGAACTGTCCTAGGATTTGAAGTATATTCAGCATGAAGACTCATATCAACTTTTATTTTGCCATTCGCTGCATTATGGTAATTTCCATACAAAGCTTTCATTTCAGCAAAACTTTCTAAATCATACAAATCTGAATCCGAAAAGTTTGTTACGCCTCTGCCTACGTTATCTTTTGTTCCTGCCTGCTCTATGGCTTTAACCATGTCTTCACAGAAATAATACATATCTGTAGTAGAAACTATGCCGTATCTTAGAGATTCTGCCATAGCCAGCATAGTTCCCCAGTAAACAGCATTTCCATCAAGTTTTGCTTCAAAGGGAAAAATTCTTTCATTAAGCCATGCCTGTAATGCTAAATTTTCACCATATCCTCTAAGAAGCGTCATTGGAGAATGAGCATGCGTGTTATAAAATCCACTCATTAACAGTTTTCCCTTACCGTTATAACCTTCCCCGTAATCATCAAATGGCATCTCTTTACCAATATAATCGATTTTCTCATTTTTTATTCCTACATACATGTTTTCCTGTAATTCCATGTTGTCATCTAAAATTGATATATTTTTAAAAATCATTTGAAACCTCCTAAATTTCAACTAATATTATTACATAGACATTATATTATATCACAGAGGTAAGCATATTTCATCCCTTTTATCATATCACTGTAAAATTACTACCAACTTTTGTTAGTACCATTTTTTCTTAATCTTAAGTATAAATTTTCCTCAATTACAAACAATATGAATGAAAATTTAGCAAGATTTAAAAACAACTTGCATTTTAATCCATAAGTTTACAGGAGGAATCATTTATGAAAGCAACAGGCATAGTTAGAAGGATAGACGACCTCGGCAGAGTTGTTATACCAAAAGAAATAAGAAGAGTCCTCAGAATCCGGGAGGGAGACCCTCTTGAAATCTATACTAGCAAAGACGGTGAAGTTATATTGAAGAAATATTCTCCTATTAATGAGCTTAGCCAATTTGCAGGTGAATATGCAGAAACAGCATCTAGTGTTTTGGGGAGTACCGTTTTAGTATCAGATACAGATCAGATTATTGCTGTATCTGGTGGAATGAAAAAAGATTTATTGGATAAAAAAATAGACCACGAGTTAGATCGACTTATTCAAAGTAAAAATAGACTAACAGAACAACATAGAATAGTGGTACCTATTATCTCACAAGGAGATTCCATTGGTTCCATTACAATCTTACCAAAAGATGATGATAAGATTTTAGGTGATGCGGAACTGAAAGCTGCCGAAATCGGGGCAACCTTCCTTGCACGTCAAATGGAAAATTGAGAAAAAAAGAACCTGGCTCTAATAAAATCAGCCAGGTTTTTTAATATCTTATTTTTCTTTCATAACCTCAAGAACTTTAATGGTTTCTTCCAGTTTATTGTTTTTTTCCATAGTATATCTAACCATAGGTTTTACACCTCCATGGATAAATATTCTCATACCAAATTCTCCTGATAAGCTTGCATAAGCTTGTGCTTTAAGCGGATTTTCTGGTGCAAAATCAAAGATAATTTTGTTACCATCCTCATGTATCCTCGTAATACATAATCTTTCAGCCATGGAGCGTATCCTTGAAACTCTTACTAAATTCATAGTTTCTTTTGGAATCTCGCCAAATCGATCAATCAATTCATCAATAATCTCTTCTTCTCCATCTGCACTATCTATAGCTGCAATTTTTTTGTACATTTGAAGTTTAAGAACTTCATCTGCAATATATCTATCAGGTATATAAGCGGTAACCTGAAGCTCTATTGAAGCCTCTTCCCTATCAGGATTTACAATTTCCCCTCCTAAAGCTCTCACCGCATCATCTACTAATTTACAATAAAGCTCATAACCAATCATCATCATATGCCCATGTTGCTCCATCCCTAAGAGATTCCCTGCACCTCTTATTTCTAGATCTCTCATGGCCACTTTAAATCCTGCGCCAAACTCTGTAAATTCTTTTATTGCACGTAGTCTTTTCTCCGCTACTTCTGAAAGCACTTTATCCTTTTGAAACATCAGGTACGCATAAGAAAGTCGTGTACTTCTGCCAACCCTTCCTCTTAACTGGTAAAGCTGAGATAGTCCTAATCTGTCCGCATCAAGCATAATGATAGTATTTGCATTAGGAATATCTATACCTGACTCAACAATAGTAGTAGCCACAAGAACATTGCTCTCATTATTTACAAAGCGAATCATAATATCTTCTAACTCATGCTCGTTCATTTGCCCATGTGCAACTTCCACTTTTGCTTCTGGTACAAGCCGGTTAATCTGTGCAGCAATTTTATTTATTCCAATCACTCTGTTATATATTACATATACCTGTCCATCTCGTGCAATTTCTCTTTCAATGGCAGTCCTAATTAATTCATCTTCCTGCTCGAGCACATAAGTCTGCACCGGATATCTTTCCTCAGGGGGTTCTTCTATAAGACTCATATCTTTAATGCCAACTAACGACATATGAAGAGTTCTTGGAATAGGCGTTGCAGACATGGTTAAAACATCAACATTTTTTCTAAGCTGTTTGATTGCCTCCTTATGCTGAACTCCAAATCGTTGTTCTTCATCTATAACCAACAAACCTAAATCTTTAAATTTAACATCCTTGGAAAGCATTCTATGGGTACCGATAACTAAATCTACTGCACCCTTTTCTATTTGAGTTACTATTTCGTCTTGCTGCCTGTCACTTCTAAATCTACAGAGCATTTCAGCCTTAAAAGGGAATTTTTCAAATCTGTCCTTTAAGGTCATATAATGCTGATTAGCCAATATAGTCGTAGGTACTAAAACAGCCGCCTGCTTTCCTTCTGCAACACATTTAAATAAAGCTCTTGCTGCAACCTCTGTTTTACCATACCCTACATCTCCACAAAGAAGTCTGTCCATGGCTAACGGTCGTTCCATGTCTGACTTTATTTCTTTAATCGATCTTAATTGATCGGAAGTTTCCTGATAAGGAAAACTATCCTCAAACTCTTTCTGCCAAACAGTATCTTCCGAAAATGCATATCCTTTTTCTATCTGTCTTGCCGCTGAAAGTTCCAAAAGTTCCTTTGCCATATTTGCTATGGCAGCCTTTGCTTTAGCTTTAGTCTTTTTCCATTCACTGCCGGATAGCTTGTTAATCTTTGGTGTTGCTCCATCCGCACTTACATACTTCTGGATTAAATCCATCTGTTCTACAGGAACATAAAGCATGTCTTCTCCGGCATATTTTATCTTTAAGTAGTCTTTTTTGATTTTTTGTACAACAAGTTGCTCAATGCCAAGGAACTTACCAATACCATGATTTTCATGAACTACAAAATCCCCTTTATGCATATCTGAAAAGCTTTGTATGGCCTTTCCTTTTGCTTTACCACTTTTATTTCTGCTTTTACCTTGCTTTTGATTGGTGAAAATATCGCCGTCCCAAATGTAGCATATTTTTTCTTCGGGAAACTCCATTCCACCAGTGATACTGCCCTTTTTGAGAGTAATTTTTCCAATTAATTGGTTCCTCTCTATAAATTCTGTGAGGTTTTTTACTCTTTCATCTGTAGAGCATACAATTGTAACCCTGTAATTTTCTTTAATATATCTTTTTAGTGACTCTGCCAGCAGATCCATTCTTCCATTAAAAACAGGCCCTTGTTTACTAATCACATTATGGATTTCTGTAAGTTTAATATCACCCTTTATTCTTTTAGCAAAAGGGGTAAACAAATATACTTCTGGCTGCTCATATAATTTGTAATAATCCTTTTCATCTGAAAAAGATTTATAGTCTTTAGGTATTACATATCCAGTTTCAAGTAATACTTCAAAATCTAATTTAAATTCTTTTATTCGTGATTCTAATGCTTCAATTACCCGGTCTGGATCGTCAATCATGACCAAAGAGTCTTTATCCAGATAATCCCACAAGTATGCCGTTTCATCATAAAAGTAGTGAATATAATTTTCCAACAATTGGATGTTTGTATTGTTGTCTATATATTCTAGTAATTCATTTTTCCTTTTTTCAAGCTGTTGGAGTTTATGAATTTCTTCTTTAGTTTTTTCTTCTTTATTGTCTAAGCGTTTTATATACGCAGAATAATCTTTATTGATTCTCTTTGCAGCTGCCGCAAAATTTTCTCCGTCATTCTGTAAAAGCTCAGAAGGGAAAATTTCTATACTTTTTAGATTTTGGGAGGCTCTCTGGGTATCTAAATCAAATGCCCTGATGGAATCCACCTCTATGTCAAAAAACTCTACCCTATATGGATTTTCTGCATCTGGCGTAAAAACATCTATTATACTTCCACGGACACTAAATTGTCCTTTTGCATCCACCATAGGAACCCGCTCATATCCCATAGAGGACAATCTCTGTTTAAGTTCATCTAAATTTATTTCATCTCCAATATCTAATTTTATAGCATTTTCTTTAAAATTAGATATCGGTGCCATCTTTTTTAATACTGCAGCGATTGGTGCAACAATAAAACAATCTTCCCCTGTGGCCATAGCTTTTAATATCTTTAAACGTTCTAGAAGATCATGATGTGTCTTTGCCTCATACCTAAGAAAAACCTCTCCCGCATCAGGCATAACATAGACATTTTTATGCGCAAAAAAAGACAGGTCCTCCCCTAGCCTCTTTGCTTTAATTACAGAGGATGTTACAACTAAAGTAGGTCCAACATTTTTCCCTGCAATATGAGCACAGGCAGGTGCTACCCGTCCTTCCGATATTCCGGATATATTTATGATTCTATTATCATTCATTACCCTTCTCTTCTCCTACAACGCCTTTTGTATTGTATTCATTCATAGCCTTATCTATGCCAAATTGTAAAAAACACTCTATTGCATCAGCTGTATGAAGAACAGCTCTTTCAAAAATCTCTTTTTCTCCTTTGGAAAACCCGCCGACAACAAAATCCTTTAAATCTGCACTTTTATTGTTACCCATGCCGATTCTTATTCTTGGGAATTGATCTGATTGTAAATCATATACCACAGATCTCATACCATTATGAGTGCCTGCACTTCCTTTTTTTCGAATCCTTACACTTCCAGATGGTATATCAATGTCATCATAAATCACCAATAAATTTTCAATATCTGCCTTGTAATATTCCATAACTTCACGCACAGAATTACCACTCAAATTCATATAAGTCTGTGGCTTCACTAATAAAACTTTTTGGCCGGAGATATTTCCTTCTCCGACCAAAGCTTTATGTTTTATTTTTGTAATTTTAATTCCATGCCTGTCAGCTAGATAATCCAAAGTAATAAATCCGATATTGTGTCTTGTATTTTCATACTTTTTTCCTGGATTTCCAAGTCCAACAATTATATACATATTTTATATTATCCCTTTATATATATTATTAATCAAAAAGCTTACTGATTGAATCATTTGTAAATATTCTCATCATAGCCTCAGCAAATAATGGTGCTACCGAAAGAACTTTAATTTTATCAATTATTTTTTCTTCAGGAATAGGTGTAGTATTTAGAAGAACAAGCTCTTTAATAGCGGAATCAGCAATTCTTTCAATCGCCGGACCAGAAAGGATAGGATGTGTAGCACACGCATATACTTCTTTTGCTCCAAGGTCTTTTAATGCATTTGCAGCATTTGTAATAGTACCTGCTGTGTCAATCATGTCATCTACAAGAATTGCAGTTTTTCCTTCAATATCACCAATAATGTTCATAATTTCTGACTTATTTGGTTCAGGTCTTCTCTTATCAACGATTGCAATTGGTGCATTTAAAGGCTGCGCCATATTTCTTGCTCTTGTAACACTTCCATGGTCTGGAGAAACAATAACCAAATCTTCAAGGTTCTTACCTTGAAAATACTTAACTAAAATAGGCATGCCAACTAAATGATCCACAGGAATGTTAAAATAACCCTGAATCTGTGCAGCATGTAAATCCATCGTAACAACTCGATCAGCTCCTGCTGCTACAAGAAGATCCGCTACCAGCTTTGCTGTAATTGGATCTCTTGCCTTTGCTTTTCTATCCTGACGAGCATAACCATAATAAGGAATAACTGCATTAATTCTTCCTGCAGATGCTCTCTTCATAGCATCTATCATAATTAATACTTCCATAAGGCTATTATTTACAGGTCCACAAGTCGGCTGAACAATGTAAGTATCAATACCTCTTACTGTTTCCCATAGATTCACTGAGATTTCTCCATCGCTAAAGGTACTCACTGTTGCCTTACCTAATGGTTTTCCCATAATCTTGGCAATTTCTTCCGCTAATGCTGGATGTGAATTACCCGTAAAAATTTTAAAATCTGAAAATGCTCCGCTCTTCATTTGTTTACTACACCTCTTTCTGTTTTAATCAATAGCTTCTTTGTAATAATATATTAATTCTTAAAAAGAATATAAAACTCCGTCTTCATCCATATGAACATCATTTGTCTTTTTTCTTTAATAATCCTCTACGTTCTACCCAGCCTTCAATTATTTTTTCCTTAGCACGGGCTACGTAAAGAGAACCCTTCGGAACATTTTTAGTCACTGTACTTCCTGCTGCAACATATGCGCCTTCCTCAATTGTTACAGGCGAAATAAGATTAGTATTACAGCCAATAAACGCTCCATCACCTATAACTGATCGATGTTTGTTTTTTCCATCGTAATTTACAAATACGACACCACATCCAAGATTTACATCTTTACCTACATCAGAATCCCCAATGTAAGTTAAGTGGGAAGCCTTTGCGCCATCACCCATACTTGAATTTTTAACTTCAACAAAATCTCCAACCTTGCAATGACTGCCAATATTGCTATTCGGTCTAAGATAAGCAAAAGGTCCTATCTTAGTATCTTTACCAACAGAACTTTCTGTAATAACAGAAGTTTGAATATCAGTTCGATCTCCAATGGTAGAATCTAAAATTCTAGAATTTTGTCCAATGACACAGTCAACACCGATTATAACTCTACCTTCCAATGTGACGCAAGGATAAATTACAGTTCCTTTTCCAATACTTACTTCTGGCCCTATGTAGGCAGTTCTTATATCAACAAATTTCACTCCATTTTCCAAGTGTTTTTTATTAATTTCTAGTCTTTCCGTTTCTAACTTTAGGCATTCATCCATTGTCATGATTTTTACATTATCTCCTTCTGTCTTTTTCTAAAATAATTTCTGCAACTTTATAAATATCACCAGCGCCCATTGTAATAACTAAATCACCACTTTGAGCATTGTTGATGACAAAATTAGCAATTTCATCAAAATCGCTGAAATAATAAACGTCTTTAGTTGGATTAACTCTTTTTATTTCATTTACTAATTCCTTTGAGCTTATTTTAAATACGTTTTTCTCTCTGGCTGCATAAATTTCTGTCATTACTATTTTATCTGCTTTTTCAAAAGACTCCGCAAACTCATCAAATAAGGCAAGTGTTCTGGTATACGTATGCGGTTGGAATAAACACCACAAATCATTGTGTGGGATGTTTTGAGCCGCCGAAAGTGTTGCTTTTATTTCTGTTGGATGATGAGCATAATCATCTACAATTTGAATGTTGTCAGAAGTAACACCTATCACATCAAATCTACGCTGAGTCCCAGTATAGCTTTCTAATGTGGCTACAATATCATCAATATCTACTCCTAGTGAATGACAGCATGCAAAAGAAGCAAGCGCATTCAGGATATTGTGCTCGCCTGGTATTGATAACTGAATTGTACATAATCTGTTTCCATTGCTATTAACATAGAATTGTGGCATTCCAAAGGAATTAAATATAATCTCTGTAACATAATACGTGCAGTTTTCATTAAATCCAAAAGTTACAGCATTTGGCAGATCCTTTATAATACCATTTACGAAAGGATTTGCTTCATAGGCGATTATCTTGCCGTCTTCACCTACAAGGTCAGCAAATTTTTTAAAGGAACTTACTATATGGTCTATATCTTTAAAATAATCCAAATGATCTGAATCTATATTAAGTATAATCTCAATTTTTGGTCTTAAATTTAGGAAACTATCCATGTATTCACAAGCTTCGGTAATGAAAAATTCACTCTGCCCTACTTTTACATTTCCACCTATCTCAGATAAATTTCCTCCTACCAAGATAGTAGGATCCTTTTGTGCCTTTTCTAAAATCAATGAAATCATAGAAGTTGTAGTTGTTTTACCATGAGTTCCTGATACTGCAATACTATTTTTATACTCTGACATAAGCACCCCTAATATAGTTGCCCTTGTCACTGCAGGAATATTTAACTCTGCTGCTCTTACCATTTCAGGATTATCTTGTGTTACAGCTGCAGAATATACCACTAAATCTGCTCCATCAACGTTCTTTTCTCTCTGTCCCAAAAAAATATGGGCACCCTTTGCAATCAGTCTATCTGTTATTTCACTCTCTTTCATATCAGATCCTGAAACAGTATACCCTCTATCAAGTAAAATCTCAGCAATGGCACTAAGCCCTATGCCTCCGATTCCTATGCAGTGTATATGATTATAATCGGATAAATTTATCACAGTTTATGCCTCCAATATATATATTTAATTTTGAATAGGCCCTAGTTAACCCATCATGGTTCATTATACCATAAATTGCACAAAAAAATCCCACATTTTATTAAAATATTATATGATTTTATTAGTTTATGGTATAATAAGAAATATATATACTTTACTATTTTAGGAGGACTTTCATGAAAAGAGCTGAACGTGTTGCTGCAATAATTAAAATTTTATCCGAAACTCCAAACAAATCATATAGTCTAAACTACTTTTGCAATCTATTTGATGCTGCAAAATCAAGTATAAGCGAAGATTTGCAAACTGCAAGGCAAACACTTCAGTCCGTAAACCTAGGAATTATACAGACTACTTCCGGAGCAGGTGGAGGCGTAAAATATATTCCTTATATCTCTGATGAAGATTGTAAACTACTCCAGGAAGAATTATGCGAAAAACTTAGAGACGGCAGTAGAATTTTGGGCGGTGGTTTTTTATACACCTCAGATATTATGTTTGATTCCAATTTAGTTAGGCAGGTAGCTACTGTATTTGCAAGAAAATTTCAGGATTATAAGGCAGAATATATTGCAACTATAGAAACCAAAGGGATTCCCATTGCCACTATGACAGCACATATGCTAAATCTTCCCATGATAGTTACTAGGCGCGAAAGCAAAATATCTGAAGGTTCCACTTTAAGTATAAATTATTTTTCAGGTTCGTCTGACCGAGTACAAAAAATGTCAGTATCCAAACGGGCTGTAGTCCCTGGTTCAAAAGCTATTATAATAGATGACTTTATGCGTGCAGGAGGAAGTGTCAAGGGAATTAAGGATATATTAGGTGAGTTTGATGTAGAAATAGTAGGAACAGGTGTAGTCATTGCATCAACAGAGCCTGAGAAAAAAAAGATACAAGATTATTGCACATTATTGTATCTAGGTAATGTAGACGAAAACACCAAGGAAATTCAGGTCTATAGTAATTGTCAGATTTTTTAAAAAATACATATTTTTTAGTCAAAACCCCTTGTATTATTTTGGTTGTTAATGTATAATACTGGCAAATATCTATTTTTCAAAAAATGCGCAGCATAATGTTTTGTGGCATGAAAGGATGGTGACCAGATTTGAATATTACTGATGTAAGGGTTCGTAAGGTTAATGATGATGGGAAAATGAAGGCTGTTGTTTCAGTTACTTTTGATGATGAGTTTGTCGTACACGATATAAAAATCATTGAGGGTCAAAATGGATTGTTTATTGCAATGCCTAGTAGAAAGATGGGAGAGGGAGACTTTAGAGATATCGCTCATCCACTTATCTCTGAAACAAGAAATAAAATTAAAGATGCAATCTTCGCTGAATATGAAAAAGTCTTAGAAGAAAAGATTGACATTGCACCGGCTGAGTAATATTGCAGTATAGGTTACATAGTTATTATAAAGTTTTTAAATTATAGAGGAGCATTTTTATATTTGCCTCCTCTTTTTCTTTGTGCCAATTTTAATCATAAAAACAGATACCAAAAGAGCCGGCATAATCCGGCTCTTTTAGCTTTATCATTTATTTTTTATAACTTTGAGGAAGTTAACCCATTTAATAACGCATTCGCGTTTCATTTTGCTATTTTTTATTTTTATAGCTATTTTCAACTACATTCTTATGATGTCAGTATCTTTATTCTGTATGCCTTTTAACAGACTATACTGTTCTGCAATATAATCAGTAACAGCCTTCTTATCAGCATTAACACCACAATCTTCTAAGTCCTTACACATTAAATCTGCATACGTGTTTAAAACCTCCTGAAGTGTCATCAATGTTGTTACGCCTGAAGCACATATATGAGCGAAACAGTGTTTATAAGCTTCGTCAATTTTCTTTGTCATTTTAATTACCTCCATTTATTCATTATTTTCATCTTTTTTATGTATTAATTATAATTGTCATATCATTTGCCAATATATATAGCAATTATTATGCCAACTCTTTATTATTATTTTTCTAATATCGGATAATTCTTATTAAAACCTTGTAATCAGACCTTTTTATTTATGAATTTTTTTCAATTTATTTTTTTGTTTGGTTCTGTTGAAAGTAGTAACTACTTTTTATCGAATTCAAACGAGAAATTTTTCGTGGTTTCACTATTTTTTGATTCGGATTCGATTCATATTTTTGAGATTTGATTCGAAATCGTTTCGAACAACTTTATTATTTTGCTTTATATATAAATTTTATATAAATTTCATTGCTTTTTTGAAGATTTTATGGTATTTTTGATTCGAAATCGATTCGCACAGCAGCGTAACATTTCGCAAGTTAGTACTTAACAATACGCAAACTAATTTTATATTTTTCAGTATTCAAATAAAGGAGTCTGTCATATGAAAGATACTTTTGGTATAAGCAGAGTTATTGAGCCCAAAGGTGCTATTCCTGTTACCGCATGGAAAATTGACAATAGGCGAGAAATTAACGAACGAGAAATCAGAATTAATACTCGGCTGGTTCACATGGAAAAAAGCAGCTTTGAACAAATCTGTTACGAATGTGGTTATGATGAAGACCGCATAAAAGCTAAAATTATTGATATTGTCCAGAAGCGTGGTAAACTGCACAACCCATTTACTGATAGCGGCGGTATGGTCTACGGTAAAATTGAAGAAATAGGTAAAGTTTTTAAAGAAAACAGGCCCTGGTACAATGTAGGTGATGAAGTACTTTGCAACACAACTATCACATCCGTCCCCCTTTTTATAGAAAAAATTGAATCAATAGATTACAATTATGGTGAACTTATTATAAAAGGCTATACTATTTTATTCGAAAATTCACCTATGTTCATTAAGCCAGAGGGATTAGCCCTTAATTACACCATGACCACCCTTGACGAAGCTGGTTCCATTTATACAATAAATACCATGGTTAAGCTCGGAATGAGGGTTCTTATAATAGGGAAAGACCTTGTTTCTACAATGGTTTACATTGGTTCTGTAAAAAAAGCTTTAGGTGAAAATTGCTACATTCTTACAATTATGGACAATGAGGCCTGTGGCAGCCTTACCTATAAGCAAGTGGAAACTGTAATTTTAAAATATGCCGATCGCTTTAGAATTGTTGATGTAACCAATCCAATTGAAGCTGTAGAAGAAATTATGCAAGAAGATTCACATCTTATGGATTTTACTATAAACTGTGAGGATTTATCAGGTTCTGAAGTTCTTAGTGTATTAATGACTAAAGAGAAAGGTTCATTATACTTTACAAATTTAAGAAATGGCTACAGCAAGGCAATTCTTATTGCTGAAAGTATGGGTAAAGAAATAACAACATATTCTTTAGACCAGTATTATGAGGGCTATGATAATTTTACAATTCAATTACTGACCGAAATGCGTATGGATTTAGACGAAATCAATAATATGTACGAAAGTAATAAAACAGCTTACACTTTTGGGGATAAAGCTACCGCCCAAAGGAATTTAAATAAAACAAACCGCATTGATGATTTCGTTTTTGCCAGCCCTGTAACCAAAAACTTAGCCGATCAGGTAATAAATATAGCAAACTATGACTGTAATGTTATTATTCAAGGAGAAACTGGTGTTGGCAAAGAGAAAATATTAGAGCTTATACATAAAAACAGTAATAGAAAGTCAAATTCCTGCATCAAGATAAACTGTGCTACCATACAAGAAAATCTAGCTGAATCAGAATTTTTCGGCTACGAAGCTGGAGCCTTTACAGGTGCTCAAGCGGGTGGTAAAAAAGGTTATTTTGAATTAGCTAACAATGGTATTCTATTTCTTGATGAAATAGGTCAACTATCTCCAGCTCTACAATCTAAACTTTTAAGAGTAATTCAGGAAGGGAGTTTTTATAGAATTGGAGGTACTAAACAAATTAATGTCAATGTCCGCGTAATATGTGCTAATAACATACCTATACACAAATTAGTTGAAGAAGGTAAATTTAGAGAAGATCTATATTACAGACTGAACATATGCAGTATTGACGTTCCTCCACTTAGAGAACGTAGAGAAGATATATACTGTCTTGCAGAATCATTTCTCGCTAAATATAATAAGCAGTATGGTATTTACAAAGAATTAACTGGTGATGCACTCAAACGGCTTGCTAGTTATGACTGGCCAGGTAATGTCCGTGAACTTGAAAATAAAATGCACAGAATTATTATAAATACCAGTATAAATAGAATTGATATAGCCGATGTGGATATGATTATAAATGAAAATATATATTCTGATATAGCTTTTGACTTAAAAACCTCTTTCCGCAACTCAGCCAGAATCAATTTTGCAGAAATAATAGAAAGCCAGGAGAAAAAACTCTTAGAATATGCTCTAAAACAAGAAGGCAGCACTAGAAAAGCTGCATCCTATTTAAATATGACTCAGGCTCAATTAATGAGAAAAAAACAAAAGTACGGCTTATAAGCTGTACTTTTATTTTTAACCCGAATAGAATTATTTTGCTAATTAAAGAATATTATAAAATATTTTTAGAAAAATAACAATGTAGTTGAAACCTTAAGTTATTTTATGGTTTAATATGGTTATAATTTAAAAATTTACGGGTAAATATTATATTAGTTTTAGTAGAAAGGATTAGGCTTATTATGAAAAAAGTAATAATTATAGGCAATGGGCCTGCTGGTATTTCGGCTGCATTATATACAATCAGAGCCGGAATTAAAACAATTGTTATAGGCCATGGGCTCGGTTCCTTGGGTAAAGCTGATAAAATCGAAAATTTCTATGGATTTGAGTTTCCTATAGCTGGGTCTAAATTAGTAGAAACTGGTATTGCACAAGCCAAACGATTAGGTGCAGAGATTATTAATGAAGAAGTTGTAGGAATAAGTGCCATTGATAACCATTCAGAATCTACACAATTAAAAAGTGCTTTTTCTGTCAGAACTGACAAAAACCAATATTTATCTGATGCTGTTATCCTAGCCACAGGTGCTTCCCGAACTGCCCCTCCTATTAAAGGGCTTAAGGAGTTAGAAGGGCAAGGCGTTAGTTATTGCGCAGTCTGTGATGCTTTTTTTTATAGAAATAAAGATGTAGCAGTGTTAGGCAGTGGTGAATATGCGCTAAATGAGGTGAAAGAACTTCTTCCTATCGTAAACTCTGTAACTTTACTTACAAATGGTTCAGAACCTACTGTTAGCTTTCCAAAAGAAATTAAAATTGAGAAGCATGCAATTTCCAGCTTAAATCCAGGTGCTTCAAACCCATTATTAGGCGGCATCGGTTCTCTCGAATCGGTTACTCTTAACTACGAAAATAAAATTAAATTAGATGGTATTTTTGTAGCTTACGGAACCGCTGGCAGTTCTGCCTTAGCCAAAAAGATAGGAGCCTTTACTGAAGGAAACAAAATTATAGTAAACTCTGAAATGTCCACCAATGTTCCTGGATTATATGCTGCTGGTGATTGCATTGGCGGATTATTGCAAATATCTAAAGCGGTAAGCGATGGTGCCATCGCAGGGACATCTGTAGTTAAGTATCTTCGGTAAATAAACTATTTTGCTAATTTGGTGATAAAGTCACGGAATATGGGTATAAAATAGACTATAATCATAACATAAACCAAAACATTTTGATCGTATAAAAAATTATAAGGAGAAAAAATATGTCAGCATTAACAGTAACAAAAGATAATTTTCAAACAGAAGTTATGGAATCAGATAAGCCAGTACTAATTGATTTTTGGGCATCTTGGTGTGGTCCATGTAAAATGGTTTCCCCTATTGTCGATGAAATCGCAAGTGAATTACCAACTGCAAAGGTTTGTAAGGTAAACATTGATGAACAGCCAGAACTAGCCAGTGCTTTTAATGTTATGAGTATCCCAACTTTGGCCGTTGTAAAAGAGGGAAAAGTTGTAAATGTGGCAGTGGGTGCCCGTCCTAAAAATGATATCGTTTCCATGTTAAACGAATAATCCCAACAATCATAGTAAAAAGAAGCATTTATTTTTAGTAAATGCTTCTTTTTATATTTCTTATTTCGTATAATTGTCAAAATAACCCTGAATATAAACAATTGGGGTTCCCTTATCTCCACTTCCAGAAGTCAAGTCACAGAGTGAACCAATTAAATCAGTTAATCTTCTTGGGGTTGTTCCCTGTGCTACCATTGAATCTCCCAGATTATTGTCCTTATTCTTAATGTATTCAGAAATAGCATCCTTAAGTGCATCACCACTCAAGTCTGCAAAGTCATTGTCAGCAAGATACTTAATCTTAACTTCATTTGGTGTTCCTTCAAGTCCTTCTGTATATCCTGGTGAAACTACAGGATCTGCAAGCTCCCAAATTTTTCCTACAGGATCTTTAAAAGCACCATCACCATAAACCATGACTTCAATAACTTTTCCTGTCTTTTCCTTAACTTCTGCCTGAATACTTGTTACAAACTCAGTACAATCATTTGGAAATAACTTTATGGTTTCTTCTGTAGCTTTATTCGAGCCAAGTATACCATATTTTGTATTGAATCCACTTCCAGCAATGCTTTCATTAAGTAAGTCATCTAACCCTAATACAATATCTGCCCCCGCATTTTTTAATATTCTCTTCGTTCTAACTCTAGTATGAATATCACAAGTTAAAACCTTCTTAGTATAGTCAAGAATAGTTCTTGGATTATTAGCAAAAATAATTTCTGCCTCTGCTCCCTCTTCTTCAATTAACTGCTTGTAGTAATTCACATAATCCATTCCTGTAAAAGTATGCTTTGACTTTCCAAAAAGACTTTCAAATTGCTCCTGACTAAGTACATCCGTATATGGATTAATATTTTTTGCATCAAGTAAATCAATATCTACCAATGGATTCCCTACTTCATCGCTTGGGTAGCTAAGCATTAATACAATTTTTTTAGCACCCTTAGCTATACCTCTTAGACAAATAGCAAATCTATTACGGCTTAAGATTGGAAATATAACTCCAATCGTATCTCCACCTAGCTTAGCCCTGACATCCTCTGCAAGCTGTGATTTTGTAGCATAATTACCTTGAGCTCTTGCTACAACAGCTTCAGTAATCGCTAGTATGTCTTTATCCTGAATTTGAAATTCACCAGCACTAGCAGCACCTAATAGTACATCTACTACTATTTTCTTTAAATCATCGCCCTCTCTGATTATAGGTGCTCTTAATCCCCTAGAAACCGTTCCAACTCTTCTTTCCATCAATAACACCCTCTCTTCCAAACATTTTTTCAAAATATTTATATTTTTATTTATTCTATAAGCTGTTTAAAGAATTCAGTAATTCATTTAATCCTGTATCATAACTTTTATCTTCATCTTCAGAGCTTCCTGATGCGAATATTTCCTGCATATCTAATTGATGACGTAGTATTTGTAATCTAGCAGCCAAATAAGCCTCTTCAGTGCTCATCTGAGAATATGAATTAGTCCCAGATAACAATTTATCTAACACTGAATTTGAACTATCTTTCGTTCTAGTGACTTGTTCTGGTAATTCAATGTCTTCTCCCATATATCCAAGAATCTTCTTTATATAATTTTGGGTTTCTGCAAAAGGAGGTACCCCTCCATATTTTGCTACATTCCCTGATCCCGCATTGTAGGCCGCCAAAGCTAAAGTAATGTCTCCATCATAAGCCTTTAGTTTTTGAGATATATAGTTGGCTCCACCCATAATATTTTGTTCAGGATCATATGCGTCAACTACCCCCAATGCTTTGGCCGTAGCTGGCATTAACTGCATAACACCCATTGCGCCACACTTTGATACTGCATTTGGATTAAATCCTGATTCTGCCTTTGCTACTGCTTTCAATAATTCTTCTGGTACATCATAAGTTTCAGCTGCTTTCGCAAATATTTCATCTAATTCTGTATTTGTAGTTATATTATCAGATGAATTTATAGCATTAGAAAGTGATCCAAGCCCTTGATTTCCAGAAACGATTTTGTTCAGAGTCTGTTCAAAATTGTTTTTCTTTTCATTAGGTGCAGCAATAGCAACTGTTCC
Organism: Aminipila sp.; assembly: GCF_032051575.1. Taxonomy (NCBI): domain Bacteria; kingdom Bacillati; phylum Bacillota; class Clostridia; order Peptostreptococcales; family Anaerovoracaceae; genus Aminipila; species Aminipila sp. The sequence goes on from NZ_DAMBYD010000007.1 coordinate 22,730, forward strand.
CTGATTTGTTCCTTGAACATATTGATTTATTAAATTCATTCTATCAATACTCATACTAAGCTCCTATCATTGCTTTATAAATTGCATATATTTCTATTGTACCACAATTCCTAAATATCTCCAAATAAAAAGTTTAAAGCTAGATAATCATAGTAATAATTCTAAGCGTAAACAAAGCACTACTTACCCACATAATAGCTGGTATATCTTTAGCTTTACCCGAGCATAGTTTTAGAATTACCCAGCTTAAAATACCAAACATAATACCGTTTGCAATGGAATACGTGAATGGCATCATTACGATTGCTACAAAACCTCCTATGGAGTCCGCAATATCACCATCAAATTTCATCTTTTTAACAGAGTTCATCATAAGCCAGCCTACAAATATCAAAGCCGGTGCAGTAGCAAAACTAGGTATTGCTAAAAAAATTGGGGAGAAAAATAAGGCAATCATGAAAAAAGCAGCAGTGGAAACTGATGTCAACCCCGTTCTTCCCCCCTGCCCTACACCTGCACAACTTTCCATATAGGTGGTGACCGTAGAAGTACCCATGCACGCACCTACGACTGTCCCAACAGCATCTGAAAGCAGTGCTCCACTGGCTCTGGGCAATTTTCCATCTTCATCTAAAAGGTCCGCTTTGTCTGCAATTCCAATTAATCCACCAACTGTATCAAATAAATCTACAAATAAAAATGAAAATACAATTACCGCAAATTGCATGAAATTATCTGCAATAAATCCAAAGTCAAATGAAAAAAGTGAAGGCATTGATGGTGTAAAACTTACCCCATGTAAGTTTGGAAATACCGGATAATGACCTAGTGCAAAATCTACTTTATACCATCCTATATATTGTGCAATCATTCCCAATCCCCAAGTTGCTAAAATGCCCCATAATATAGGGCAGATCACCTTATGATGATTTAAGATACAAATAATCAAAAATCCTAAAAATGCTAATGCAAAAGGGGCTGAGGGAACAGCTCCCAAGTCTACTAAAGTTGAACTGCTGGCTATAACAATTCCCGCATTACTAAGGCCTATTAAAGTTATAAATAATCCAATCCCAACAGTAATACCATACTTTAAGTTTCTAGGAACGTCATTTATAAGAGTTTCTCTAAACTTACAAATTGATAGTAGAATGAAGATTATCCCTTCAATTAATACCGCTGTTAACGCAATCTTCCATGGCTCATTTATTCCCTGCTCAGCTAGTGGTATGCATACAGAGTAAGTAAAATATGCATTTAAGCCCATACCTGATGCAAGAGCTACTGGATAGTTTGAAAAGAAAGCCATTACTAACGTAGCAATTGCTGCTGATATAGCTGTAGCCGTAAAAACTCCTCCACTATCCATACCTGCTTCCGCGAGCATATTGGGATTAACAGCCAATATATACGCCATAGATAAAAATGTAGTAGCACCTGCAATAATTTCTGTTTTCACGTCCGTATTATTTTCTTTTAATTTAAAAAATTTGTCCATTGTATTTTCCTTTCAACTAGATTAGTTCTTTTTTCAACATGCTATTACCGATTTTGCATGAAATCATTAAATTTGTCAATACAATATCTTGCCTTCATATGGTATACTATTAAGTTAGTATACCATTATATATACAAGGAGGTTACAAGTTGTCCGACTTTATGAATAATATTGGCGAAGTACTTTCAGATTTTGCCGCACGCACTTGGGAAATAACTCAATATTCCTTTCAATGGATCACAGAGAATCCTACAACAGTTGCAGATTGGTATGGCGGAATAGTACGATGGGTTTTCCCCGTGCTTGCGCTGGGCATTCTTTTATCTGTACTTCATGACATGCTTAGGGTAAAAAATCCAGAAGAAACCTGGGGCTATTTGGTGTCACCTGAACTTGGAAAATTTCCTATACATCACTGGGAGTGTACTGTCGGCCGTGCACGGCACTGTGACGTAGTGATTAATTTCCCTACAATTTCTCGAACTCAATGTTCACTAATACGTGATGATGATGGCAATTGGAAGGTCTACAGCCTTTCAGAAAAAAACCCAACCATATGTAATGGTCATCAAATAGAAGAATCAGCCTCAGTAAAACCTGGGGAAACCATTATGTTGGGAGGGGTAATTCTTACTTTAGAGACCATTTCAGAGTCAGAACATGAGGAACAGCAGCAAAACAGAATAGCTCAAAGCCGTCCAACTCCACCCTGGGCTTCGTTTGTCATGCTGACAATTTTTCAAATATTAACCGTATTTCAGCTAATAATTACACGTCCCGATTATTCCAACACTATTGTGTTATGCTATGGAACTCTTTTAGGGGTTATGTGGGGCTACGTAATGCTTTCAAAATTAGCTAAACGAACAGGCTTTGAACCAGAAATACTGGCTTTTTTTGCCTGTACCTTAAATCTTGCAATATCAGCTTCCTCTGCTCCAGATTCCCTTCTAAAACAAACCTTTACTATCATATTAGGTATTGCAGTATTTTTAGTTTTAGGATGGTATCTAAGAGATTTGAATCGAGTTATTAAAACCAGACATTTTATGGCCCTGGCTACAATTGGTCTTCTTTTAATTAACCTTGTATTTGGTTCGGTTATACATGGAGCACAAAATTGGATTTCCATTGCCGGAATTTCAGTTCAGCCTTCTGAATTAGCTAAGGTGTGTTTTATTTTTGCTGGTTCAGCCACCTTGGATCGACTTTTTGTTAAAAGAAATTTATGGGGTTTCATGCTATTATCCGGATTTTGTTTATGCGCCCTTGCTATAATGAGTGACTTTGGAACTGCAGCAATTTTCTTCGTAGTATTCCTTGTAATCGCCTTTCTTCGTTCTGGGGATTTTGCCACTTTATCGTTAATTTGTGGAGGTGCTGTAGCTGGTGGTGGATTAGTTTTGAGGTTTAAGCCTTATATTGCTTCCCGTTTTTCAGTCTGGGGGCATGCTTGGCAGAATGCTACTGGCTCTGGCTATCAACAAGTCCGCACCATGTCTGCTGCTGCCAGTGGAGGTCTGATTGGTGTAGGTGCTGGTAACGGATGGTTACATAATATCGCTGCTGCAAATACCGATTTAGTCTTTGGAATGTTATGTGAAGAATGGGGTCTTATAATAGCATTATTAGCAGTAGCAAGTATTGTCACTTTATCTATATTTGCATATAGGGTTACTAAAACAGGTCGTTCCGCATTCTACACTACCGCAGCATGTGCAGCAACCTCACTTTTAGTATTTCAGACTATTTTAAATGTATTTGGCTCTGTCGATTTACTTCCCCTAACTGGTGTTACGTTTCCTTTTATCTCTTGCGGTGGCTCCAGTATGATAAGTTCCTGGGGTTTGTTAGCCTTTTTAAAGGCTGCTGATACAAGACAGAACGCAAGTTTTGCTGTTCGAAGTCTTCCTAGTTTAGGTGACGAAACGGTTTATTACGATAATGAAGAAATGGCCTCATATCCGTACGAATATGAGGATTCCGAAAAATTAAATGTTGAAGATAAAGATGAAGCAGATGATGAAATTGATTCTTTCTTAAAACAATTTGACCATATGCATGTTGAACAATCCGATTATGATGCTAAACAAAATCAAATCAATAATTTTTTTAATAAATTTGACCAGCTAGATGACCAAGAGGAGGAAAATAAATGAAAAAAATAACTTCTCGCACAATAGTATGCTTTTTTCTTGCTCTTGTATTAGTCGCAGGCACAGGAATTTTCACTTTCAAATTTTTTGTAGAAGGTGACACCTGGTCGGCTTTTTCTGCCAATCGGCATTTATATACTAACAATGTATTAAATACTGGAAGAATACTGGACGAAACGGGAACCGTACTTGCTGATTATGATGATACAAATGCTAAATGGGAATATTCCAGCAACGCTTATATTCGTAAAGCTACACTTCATGCAGTTGGTGAACCAACAGGAATGATAGGCACCGGCGCATTAACACGTTTTGCAGATAAACTAACCGGTTACAATGTCATTACAGGGGCAAAACCGATTTTCCCTGGTGGCAGGGATCTTTATCTAACTCTAAATGCAAAAGTATGCGAAGCCGCTTACAAGGCACTAAACGGACACAAAGGTACTGTAGGTGTATATAATTACAAAACTGGAGAAATTATCTGCATGGTAAGTGCTCCAACCTATGATCCTGCTTCACCTCCTACCATTAAGGATGGTGACGACGAGTATGAAGGAGTTTATATAAACCGACTGCTTTCAGCCACCTTTATACCTGGCTCCACATTTAAATTAATCACCGCTACAGCCGCTCTTGAAACCCTTGATGGAGTGGAGAACAGGACTTTTCACTGTGATGGTAAAACCACCATTGGCAATCAGCTTATTACATGTCCACGTGCACATGGCGATTTGACCATGGAACAAGCCTTGGCTGTATCCTGTAACTGTGTTTTTGGTCAGCTTGCTACTGAAATCGGCAGCAGTGAAATGCAAAAGTATGCTGAGAAAGCCGGTCTTACTGACAGTCTTTCCATAAATGGTATTAAAACAGCCAAATCTTCTTTCGATTTTACTTCTGGCGGCAAAGGTGGTTTAGCCTGGTCAGGAATTGGTCAAGGTAAGGATCTTGTAAATCCGTGTGCCTTAATGGTTTATTCAGGAGCAATTGCCAATGGAGGCTCTACTGCAAAGCCCCAGATTATTTCACATACTGCGTTTACAGGAGGCGTTCGGACTAGTTTATATTTAAGACATCATACTCACAACTTAATTAATGCAGAAACTGCAGCCACTTTAGCTACCATGATGCGAAATAATGTGCTTAACAATTATGGTCAGGGAAATTTCCCAGGGTTGGAGCTATGTGCAAAATCCGGAACTGCACAAAATGATGCTTCTGATTCTGACAATGCCTGGTTTACAGGTTTCCTTCAAGATCAGGACCACCCCTATGCCTTTGTTGTATTAGTTGAAGGCGGCGGTAGTGGAAGTAAGGTAGCTGGAAAAGTTGCAAACACGGTTTTACAGGCTGCTGTAAAATCCAATTAAACTGTGTATGTTAAATTATAAAAGCGGCTCCATTTCAATGATGGAGCCGCTTTTCTTTAAGGTTACTTTACGCAGTATTTAGTTAAATATTCTTCCATTCTATCTTTCATAGCATCATCAATTACAATCTTACCGTCTATTTCTGTGTTGTACATTGCATCTATTATTTCTCTAACTGTAACAATTGGGTATGTTTTAATTCCAAACTCCTCTTCAATCTCCTGAATAGCAGTCTTTTCGCCCTGTCCCCTTTCCATACGGTCTACAGATATAATCAAGCCTTCAACCTTTACCTTTGCAGCAGCCAAAAGCTGTGGAAGGGTTTCTCTAACGGCAGTTCCTGCTGTAATAACATCCTCAACCATTAAAACTGAATCTCCATCCTGAAGTTTATAGCCTACCATCTTTCCACCTTCGCCATGGTCCTTTTCTTCTTTTCTGTTAAAACAGTAATTAATATCTCTATCAAAATCCCTTGACATAGCAATAGCAGTTGCAACGGAAATAGGGATACCTTTATAAGCTGGCCCAAATAAGGCCGCAATGTCTTCTTTTATATTTCCGTTTTTCAAATTTTCTACAATACAGCTTGCATAAAAATGCCCCAGCTTGTCTGCCTGGGCTCCGGTCTTGTAGTTACCTGTATTTACAAAGTATGGTGTTTTTCTCCCACTTTTTGTTGTGAAATCACCGAAAGTTAACACACCCGCTCTAACCATAAATTCAATAAATTGTTTCTTATAGTTCATGTCCATCTCCTTAATATCTAATAGTAATAAAAACTTATATCATTTTAAAAAGCATTTTTATTATTATACCAAAAAAAATAAGTCCTGTTTAGGACTTATTTTAATTTTAAGCTATTTTGTGATTTCAAATTCCTGTATACCCATATAACCTGGAGCAATTTCATATTTATTGAATACAATTACAGGGTTACCCGCTTTGTTAACATAGAACTGCTGGCTATCGCTTATGCTTGTAAAGCCTTCGATTCCATCACTTCCATCCCAATACATGTTATCTGGATTCTTTGCCCGTTCTGCAATCTGCTCTTTTATCTGTTTGTTAGCAATTTCTATATAATCACTACCTAACATGTCTCTAAGTGTAAGCGGCTGACTAGTTGTTAAATCATAGTTATAATAAAACATATCAAAATATGCACTGGCTAAAGTTTCCGTTTTATATACAGAGAAAGACAAGACTTTATCACTTAAGCACTTCACATCATAATCAACACTTATTTCCTGCTGCATAAAATCTTCTTCCTTACCGCCAGTTTCTAAAAATGCCTTTTTATAATCTTGCATTGTAACTTTAGTTTCGTCAACTGCAGCCGTTACTTGATTATGCACCAACTCATTAATCCTCTTCTGCAGTTTTTCATCCTTCAGGCCTTCAATTCCAGGAATTTTCATGTCAGCCACATAAGAATCCGTTTCTTCATGAACCTGTTCTATTGTAAAAACTTTTGCCAGACTGCTTAAAACAGGAATTTGAGATACAGAGTCTGCAAATGCTTCATTAGTATTTACCCCTATACCGAAAGCCCCTATAACTATAACAATTGCTGCCGCAATACTTCCAATTTGTTTTTTCATTTTTTTACCCCTTTGTGCTTTTTCTTTTTTAATATTTTCCTCTAATAATTCTGTTTCTGCACGGTTTATAGTATCTTGAACAATTTGAGTTAGCTGTTCAGGAATTTCTACATCTTTATATCCTTTTTTCAGATTTAAAATTTTTTCATCATTCAGCATCACCAAATTCCCCCTCTTTCATTTGAATTTTCAATGAACGCAAACCTCTATAGAGTCTGCTTTTTACAGAGTTAATATTTTCTTCAAGTACCCTTGCTATCTCTGTTAATTTCATATCTTCGAAATACCGTAATACAATAACAGTTTTTGTTTCTGGATCAAGTTCTTCAAGCGCTTTATGTAGCACCATATAATCAGCTTTCATAGATAAAATATCCTCTACTTCTTCTGGAATTTCTTCTGGTGCTGTTGTAATGATGCGTTTGGTTCTTCTGAGTTCGTCCATGCATGTATTTACTAATATTTTATAGAACCATGGCTTTACACCGCTTTCTTCTTGAATTTTATCATAAGCTTTGATTGCCTTGTAAATTGACTCTTGAACCATGTCAAGTGCTGTATCCTGACTTTTTACATAGCTATAAGCAATCCGATATATGCTATCTTGGTTTTTTTCAATAAATTCAATTAAAGCTGTATATATTTGAGTTTTTAATGTCGACATTCTTTTCCTCCGCCTCCTTACACTATTATAACGATACAGCTTAGCAAAAAGTTTCATAAGTTTGTAAAAACATTTTAAGAATTATAAAAGAACAATTTAATTGCTTCATTATTTTATAAGAAGCGTATTTAAGAACCAACCATTTTAAAATGCATATATTAAATCTAAAAGAGAAGAAATAGAAGAGAGGTTTTTTGATGTCACAATGTTTTAATAATCCGAAAATAAGAATATCTGAAATAAGAGCTAACTTAAAATCTGAAAGGGCTGGTATTCTGAAAAATATATCCCAAACCCCTTTTTTGACTAAAGAAAATGAGGAACTCCTTAATTATAACGATTTACAAAATGTTAATGAATTCTTCCGCACACAGATAGGTCATTATGTACAGGTTGATTGTTTTATTGGCGCCGGTGAAATTATTTCAAAATATGGTTACCTTATCAAAGTAGGCTTAGATTACATAATATTACAGGATAAAGATGGAAAATATATAACTTCAATAGATTTTTGGAGCATCAAATTTATGTACGTTTACTATGATGTCGAAACTTTAGAAATGTTTATGCCTTTTGCACAATAATATAAGAAATGTGGCTTCGCCACAATCTATCGATATTTCCTATTATATAAAAAAAGCGAGGAGGCACTTTATTTTAAAGTACTCCTCACTTTATTAAATCTCTTACTATTTTTTCATTTCACTGCTGTTTAAAGCACCAATACCAGTCATTACAAATTAGTCCCAACTCTTCTGCATTCTCTTTTCTTTCCATTAATTGTTCATATGTATTAGGCGGCGGTACTAAAACAGGATTGCCTGGTTTCCAGTTAGCCGGAGTCAATACATGTTCCGCATCCGTAGTCTGAAGTGCTGTGACTAACCTGTATATTTCCGGTATATTTCTGCCATTTGTAATTGGATAAGTTAATATTGCCCTTATTTTTTGCTCTGGGTCAATGATAAAAACGCTTCTGACAGTTGTGGTATTACTTACATCTGGAGCAATCATACCATATTCACGGGCAATATCTCCAATACGGTCAGCAACAATTGGAAACGGTATTTCAATACCTGATACTTCATATATAGAGTTAACCCATGCTAGATGCGATGGATTGCTGTCTATACTTAACCCTAAAAGTTCCGTATTTATGTCTTTAAACTGCTGATATACCTGAGCAAATGCTATAAATTCTGATGTACACACCGGTGTGAAATCTCCGGGATGGCTGAAAAAAACAAGCCATTTGCCCTTATAGTCAGATAATTTTACTGGTCCGAAAGTTGAATTTGCAGTAAAATCAGGTGCAGTCATTCCAAGAGTTAAATTATTTTCCATTATATATTTATAACCTCCCTTATGTCATATGAGAAATATCTATAATACTTTCATATGCACCCAGAGTCGTTGCTATTACACTTTGAGCTTTAATACCTACATAAAAACAAATATTAATTTTTTATTAAATACTTTTTCGAAATAACATTTTTTGTAAGAATATGGTATACTGTCCAGAGCTTATTTAGCAAAATATCCAGTAAAGGGAGAATTATAAATGAATTTAGAGTATAAATGTTTAAACAAAAAAGCCAAAAACTGTATGAGGCTTTCGTCCATTATCGGCAATGGCATACTGTTAGCCATATTGGGGATTATTAGGGCATTCTGCTATTTTGGAGATGTGTTATTACCTGGATGGGTGGATATTATATTTGCGGTTATCATCCTGCTTTCTATTTTACAGGTTATATTTGCCCCAATCATTCGATATAAAAGATATAAATATTATATTGATGACGAAAAACTTATCGTTATAGAGGGCCTTTGGTTTATTACTAAAACTACTGCTCCAATTGAGCGTGTTCATCAAATTGCTATTGAACGAGGTCCAATTGATCGAATGTATGGCCTTAGCAAGGTAGTTGCTACCACCGCCGGTGGTAATGTTGATATAAAATTTTTGGAAAACCAAATTGCAGAAGAAATCGCAGAGAATCTTGGAATTAGAATTGGTACTATAGTAAAAGCACAAAGGAGTGATCAGAATGCCTAAAGTCAGATGTCACTTCTTTTCAGTAATAATGAATACTTTTAAAGCGATTTGGTATATTATAGCTATGTTTATTTTTCAATTTATGGATGCATTAAAAGACATGCGAATGCAATCCCTTCCTTCAAAATCTGTGGTATTTGGGCTAATAGGATTTTTTGCAGTTATTATGGTGTTTTTCATTTATAATTTATTGCGATGGTGGAAAACAAAAATATGTATTGAAGGAGACACCTTTATTCTGGAACGCAATCAGCTTTCTCAAAGCAAAACTACAGTAAAGCTTTCTAGTATTTCCACGGTTAACTTACAGCAGAACTTATTTGAAAAAATATTTGACGTTTATACGCTTCAGCTAGACATAAACTCATCTGTTACTGCTAATAAAACAGACTTTAATTTAGTCTTCGATGATAAAACTGCATTTGCTTTCAGGGATTACATACTTTCATATATTGATGGGAAAGCTTGCGATGAAAGTATTCTTGCAGGTGAAGTTTCAACGAATTCTGTTAATTCAAAAAGTAATTCTGAACCCATTATTACTTTTAGTTTTAAAGAAGTCATTAGGCACTGCATATTGAGCTTTTCATTTTTAGGTGGAATTTATGCCATTGGCGTTGTATTTGCTGCGATATGGGCATTCTGCACTTCAGACAAAGAAATGCATCAGGTAGTTATGCCTGCAATTTTATCTCTGCTTATTGCTGTAGTACCATTTTTATACAAGAGTCTTACTGCTTTTCTCTTATATAATAATTTTGTATTAGAAAAAAAAGGCGATAAAATAGTGGTCTCATATGGTTTATTTACACGAAAGCAATTTACTTTACCTTTAGACAAAACAAATGCATTAGTAATAAAACAACCCTTTCAAGCAAGATTTTTTAATCTGTGCTATGGGGAAATTATCAATGTAGGCATGGGAGATGCTGCTGAAAATCAATCTCCTATCTTTTGTCTGTTAGTTAAACCGGATGTTCTTCAATCCATAATTAGTCAGATTGCTCCGCAATTTATACTTGAAGAAAAGGAAGAAAAATCTCCAAAATCTGCAATGCTTCCCGTTTTAGTTAAATGGGGACTGTGGGGTATTGCATTCCTTGCAGGCTTTTCAATATTTTATAAATGGTGGATTGGTCTTATTATATTAATTGTTTTCTTACTATGTGGTATACTTTCATATACTACAAAGGGTTTAAAACTATACGATAATAAACTTTCAATTACCACCGGAGTATTTGACAAAAGGACTATAACTGCCGCATATAGCAAACTTCAGAATGCTACCGCAGAATATGGACCCATAAGCCGCCGGCTAGGTATAGCCCATGGTAGCGTATCCATTTTATCTTCATCCGCAAATCAAACAAATTCTATTGGATACTTCCCTTTAGAAAAATTTGATATGATTTCAGAGCAAATTATATCAAATGACAGTATTAAGTAATAATAGATTATCCCTCCATTGGTTTATGAATTCTTTTTGTAAAAAAAGGCACACTATTCATAAATAGGAGGGATTATTTTTTATGCAGGTAAATAATTATTGGGCAGAAACCCTTAAAAGCGCTTTACCTATAGGGGAAAGCTTTGATATGCTCGCGAGAGAAATCCAGATTGGAGACAAGAATGCGGTAATGTTTTATGTTGATGGCCTTGTAAGCGGTCAATTAATGCCTGTCGTTATGTCCTATTTGCTTAAAATTGATTCAAATAAGACCAAAGACATCTCTGACTCTAAAGAATTTATAAAAATAAATTTACCTTTTTTGAGTGCAATAACGGAATCCAAATTAGAAAACGCTTTAAAAAATATTTTTTCTGGTTTAATAGCTGTTGCAATAGAAGGACTTAACGAAGTTATAATTATTGATGCCAGATTATATCCAAATAGAAGTGTAGACGAGCCTTCTAAGGAAAAAAGCCTTCGTGGTGCTAAAGATGGTTTTACAGAGGCTTTTATGACTAATATTGCTTTAATCAGGCGAAGGATACGTGACCCAAAACTTATTTTTCAAGCACATACCGTAGGCCAATCGACTAAAACTGATGTAAGCCTTGTATATCTAAAAGGAAAAGCCGACGAAAATTTAGTGCAAAAAATCTCAAATAGACTAAGCAGCATTTCTATAGATGCTTTGTCTGTAGGAGATCAAACCATTGCGGAACATATCGTAAAAGATCCCAAGCAAAAAAGTTTTTTAGGTTGGCTTAATCCATATCCAAAAGTCAGATATACCCAGCGTCCAGATGTTGCCGCGGCCCATATTTCTGAGGGAAAAATTGCCATAATTGTTGATACAAGTCCAACTATTATACTTTTGCCTACAGGTATTTTTGACTTTTTGCAAGATGTAGATGATTACTACTTTCCCGCTCTTACAGGTAATTATTTTCGGTTATTAAGGACTATTAATTTCATTGGAATTATAATTATAACCCCACTTTATCTTTTATTCGCTCAAGAATATATACCTGTATATTCTGCTTTAAAGTTCTTTATTCCTCGGGGAGAATTTGCTATATCCTTATTCTGGCAGTTCATTCTTCTAGAATTTGCTATAGATGGATTAAAACTTGCATCCTTAAATACCCCTGATGCGCTTGGAATGTCCTTGTCCGTAATAGGTGCTCTGATACTAGGTCAGTTTGCCGTATCTTCAGGGTGGTTTATACCTCAAACAATTTTATGCATGGCGGTGGTAGCACTTGCTGGCTTCACTCAGCCTAGTATTGAGCTAGGTTATGCTATAAAATTTATGCGTATTTTGATTCTTGTAGGTATTCAGATTGGCGCACGTTTCGGTCAGACAGCGATGGCTATGGACATGTTCGGTCAAAATGCTATTTCCATTTGTGCAATATCTGGTGCACTAATTACAATTGTAATTGATTTTATATCATTGGCAACTACTAAAACTTTGGAGAACAAATCTTATCTTTACCCGCTTATACCTTTTAATGCTAATGCTATGAAGCACTTGGTATTCCGTACGAAAGCATAACTAAAACTAAGTATGATTCTGCGTTATAAAAAATATGGCTGTGGCAAAATGATTTATCACTTTGCCACAGCCACTACTATTTTATGCATTAAAAGCATCTCGAATTTCATTTATTGTATTGAAACCTTGTTCCTGCATATATGTTTTTAGTTCCTGTAAAATATCTACAGGCGCCGTTGGATTTACCAGGGCTGCTGTTCCTACTGAAACTAAATCTGCACCTGCCATAATAAATTCAGCAACATCCTCTCCAGTCATAATTCCGCCTAGACCTATAATTGGTATATTTACGGCTCTTCTAACCTGATAAACCATTCTCACAGCTACAGGCTTTACTGCAGGTCCAGAAAACCCACCCATTACATTGGCAAGTACCGGCTTTTTTCTTTGAACGTCAATTTTCATACCTAGTAGTGTATTGATAAGAGAAACCGCATCGGCTCCCTCAGCCTCAACTGCCTTTGCTATTTCTGCAATATCTGTAACATTGGGTGTCAGCTTGATAATAATCGGTTTCTTAGTTACTGCTTTAACTGCCTTTGTTACTTCTCCTGCCATTTTAGGATTAGTGCCAAATCCAATACCGCCTTTTTTAACATTAGGACAGGATATATTAATTTCCATCATAGCAATATCCGTTTCATTAAGTTTTTCCACTACAGCACAGTATTCCTCGATGGTCCTACCTGCTACATTGGCTATAACCTGCGTGTCAAAGTTTTTTAAATAGGAAAGCTCATTGTCAATAAAAGCTTTGACCCCCGGATTTTGAAGACCCACCGCATTCATCATACCGCCATAAGCTTCTGCGATTCTAGGGGTGGGATTGCCATCCCAAGGTTCACTGGCAACACCTTTAGTTATGACTGCGCCAAGTTGGCTGATATCATAGAATTCTCCACTTTCTCTTGCAGAAAAAGTTCCAGAGGCCGTTGTTATAGGGTTCTTAAGAGTTACACCCGCAAAATTCACCCGTAAATCCAAACTATTCATCCCATGCAACCTCCTCTCCAAAAAATACTGGTCCGTGCTTGCATACACCTTTCTGCTGAATTTCTACACCATGGTCGGTTTTTACTTTCACTTTGCAAGTACAACCTACACAAGCACCATATCCACATCCCATTCTTTCTTCTAAAGAAACCTGACAGGGAATATCCTTTTCTACACAAAAATCACTTAACGCTTTTAGCATCACTTTGGGCCCACAAGAATAATATTCATCCGAAATCATATTCTCAGCTTTTATCATCTGAACCGCATTACCATGAAAACCTACTGCGCCATTATCCGTAGCCACATGAACTTCAATACAATGTTTTTCTAGTTCTTCAATCAGGAAGGGCTCTGCTTGAAAACCAACAGCTGCGACTACTTCTGCACCTTTTTCCTTCAATTTCTTAGCTAAAAAAAGCATTGGAGGTACTCCAATACCACCTCCTACTACTGTAACCGTTTTGCCCTTATAATCATCTATGCTGCCGCCAAAATCAATACCCTCAATAAAATATCCATTTCCAAGAGGCGTACTTACACGCACATTATGCCTTTCTTTATATGTTGAAAGTACCTTGGTTCCTTTTCCAACTACTCTGTAAACAATAGTTATACTGTTATTCGTAGCATCACAAATGCTGATAGGTCTTGGCAATAATAAGCTTTTATCATCCAAATATATGTTTACGAACTGCCCAGGCTTTATTTCTCCCATATCCGCAGCGCTTATTTCCATTTTGTATATATCTTTTGCAATCAGATTATTGCATAAAACTTTCCCTGTTACTATTTTTTTCATAACTAACTCCTAATACTGAAGGTCTGCTTTCATTGAAATTGCCGCATCTCTTGCAGCCTCTCCAACTTTTTCACCATATTTATCATTCTTTTTGTAGGCAGCTATTATCCCTCTTGAAGAATTCACGATACAACCTCTTCCATCCTTGTCAAAGAATCCTTTTAAATCTGCACCCGTACCACCTTGAGCTCCATAACCTGGCACTAAAAAGAAAGTATGCGGCATCATTGCTCTTAACTTCTCGCCTTGCTCTTTATGGGTGGCTCCTACTACTGCACCAATTCTGCTGTAACCCATAGTCCCCATAGACTGTGTCCCCCATTCTTTAACCAGTTCCGCCACCGTTTCATAAATGGTCTTATTATTTACAACTATATCCTGAAGCTGGCTGCTGGAAGGATTACTTGTCTTAACGAGCACAAATACTCCCCTGTCTTTTTTATTGCATGCATCAATAAATGGCTGAATACCATCAATACCCAAATATGGATTAATGGTAACCCAATCCTCTTTCCATAAATCAAACGATTCTCCCTCTATTTCTGTTCCTTCAATGTGTGCAGCATACGCTGCTGCCGTTGAAGAAATGTCTCCTCTTTTTATATCGCCGATTACGATCATTCCTTTTTGGTTAGCATATTCGATGGTTTCAAGGTATGCTTTCATTCCTTCTAATCCATACTTTTCATACATGGCAATCTGAGGTTTTACTGCAGGTACGATATCCTCAATACTATCTATTATATCTTTATTAAACTTTAGAAACATTTTACCAACGGCCTCAGGGTTTTTACCACACTTTTCAAACATTTCTGCTTTTAAATGGGCCGGCATCATTTCAAGCGTTGGATCCAGTCCCACCACTGTAGGATTTTTCATAGCATCTATTTTTCTTAATAACGTATCAATCATTTCAACCCTCCATCTTCTTGAACTTAACTCTTTTCAATTTAATATTACATTATAATATTATCTAAAAGTTATGCGGCTACTCAGCCGCATAAACAATCTTACCTTCTACCAATGTGTACAAAATCTTGCCATAAACCTTCATTCCTAAGAATGGTGAATTTTTTCCTTTTGAGACAAAATCTTCTGCTTTAATTTCATATTCCTTGTCAACATCTATTATTGCAATATCTGCTGCCTTGTTTACTGCAATGCTTCCACGGTCAGCACCCAGTATTTCCGCTGGCTTACAGCTCATTTTATCAATAAGCTCTGAAGGTGTCAATATTCCACCTCTTACAAGAGCTGTATAACTCATTGCAAAAGAAGTTTCAAGACCAACAACACCATTCAACGCTTTACGGTATCCGCAGTCTTTTTCCCCACTGCTATGGGGTGCATGATCCGTGGCAATTGCATCCAAAGTTCCATCCTGTAACGCTCTCTTAACTTCCTCTACATCCTCTTTTGTTCTAAGCGGAGGATTCATTTTCTTATTTCCTTCGTCGCCAACATTACTCTTATCTAATACAAAGTAATGCGGTCCTGTTTCAGCCGTAACCCTTATCCCATCATCCTTTGCTTTTCGAATAATTTCTAAACTTCCTTTTGTGCTTATATGGCACAAATGAATAGGATATGCCGCCTCTTTTGCCAGCATAATATCTCTGGCAACAATTAATTCTTCGCCAATTGAAGTTCCGGCCAGGCTGTCATCTTCAGTATGGGAAAATACCATTAATCCGTTTGCTTTGCCTTCTAATATCCCCTGAAGCATCAGCCCTGCATTCATCACTGAACGTCCATCTTCGCTTATGGCACAGATTCCTTTACCCATTATCCCTGTGGACCTAGTTGTTGTTTGGGACATTTCACGAATGTCTGCTAATCTTTCGCCTTTTTGGTCCTTTGTAATGCTTCCAATGGAAAGGACATTTACACCATTCGCTCTTTTTGTTTTTTCATCAATGTACTTTACGATTTCTGCATTGTCTATAACAGGCTTTGTGTTTGGCATGCAGCAGACAGTGGTAAACCCACCCTTTGCTGCTGCTGCACAACCTGTAAAAATATCTTCTTTATATTCAAATCCCGGATCTCTAAAATGAACATGAAGGTCTATAAGACCAGGTACAACCCATTTGTCTGTAGCATCTATTACTGTAACGTCCTCACCTATAGAACCCTCTTTACTCCAGGATGGCAGTACACCAAAATTTCCGGCTGCTGTCTGTATACAGGCTACTTTTTCATCTGCAATGTAAAGATTCCCTACTGCTTCAAGTCCTAAATCTGGATCAATTATAAGCCCATTCTTTACAAATATTTTCATGAATTAGTATGCCTCCTTCATGGATACAATTTCATCGCAGTACTCACATCTGTATTCTCTGTTTTCAGCATCAATTAAGTGGAAAATATGTGGTGCATTAGCTTCCACAGAAGTTACACATCTTGGATTTTTACACTTTATAACATTCGTTACTGTTTCAGGCATTTTTAAAGTAATCTTTCTTACAATTTCGCCATTTTCTATTACGTTTACTGTAGCATTTGGTTCAATTAACCCAAGTACATCTAAATTTACATCTATAAGATTTTGAATTTTAACAATGTCTTTCTTACCATGCTTCTTACTGCATGCATTCATAATAAATGCAACGGTGTTTGTATTTAAATCAATATCAAGGTATTCTAAAATTTTTGCACCAAGACCTGCTGTAATATGATCGATAACGATTCCTTTTTCTATACTATTTACTAACATTTGTATCCCTCCTAACCTTCAATTCCAAGCAGACTCATGATAAGAGCCATTCTAACAAACATTCCATTCTTTGCCTGAACAAAATACATTGCTCTAGGATCTTCATCAACTTCAACAGCAATTTCATTTACTCTTGGAAGCGGATGAAGAACAATCATTTTTTCCTTTGCAAGCTTCATCTTTGGCTTATCTAAGATATAAGTATCCTTCAATCTGATATAGTCTTCCTCGTTGAAAAATCTTTCTTTTTGCACTCTTGTCATATAAAGTACATCCAGCTTTGGTAATGCTTCCTGCATACTTCTAACTTCTTCAAATTCAATACCATTCTTTATAAGAATTTCTTTTCTTACATATTCTGGAATTCTCAACTCTTCTGGAGATATAAGAACAAATTTAACATTCTTATATCTTGAAAGGGCCTTGATTAGGGAGTGCACAGTTCTACCAAATTTAAGGTCTCCGCAGCATCCTACTGTAATATTATCAAAATCTCCCAAAGTTCTTCTGATTGTAAGAAGGTCAGTCAGCGTTTGTGTTGGGTGCTGATGTCCACCATCACCTGCATTTATAACCGGCATATCTGTGCTATGTGCTGCTACCTTTGGTGCACCTTCTTTTGGGTGTCTCATTACTGCTAGGTCTGCATAACAGGCTACCGTTTTAATCGTGTCAGCAATACTCTCACCTTTGGCAACTGAACTGGAATTAGGTTCTGAGAATCCAATTATCTGACCTCCTAATCTAAGCATGGCTGCTTCAAAACTGAAACGTGTTCTTGTGCTTGGTTCATAAAACAACGTTGCTAGCAGCTTGCCATCACAAGCATGTACATATTTGGCAGGTTCCTCAATGATTCTATCGGCTAAGTCAAATATTTCTTCAAGCTCACTTAAAGAAAAATCCATGGGTTCTAATAAATTTCTACCTTTTAACATAATTATAAATCTCCTTTCCAGCAAAAAAAAAATCTTCCAATAATGGAAGATTAAATAACACATTCATCTAAAGAAAAAGGCGCTTCTACTATGGCGGATTTCTTAGACAATGGTAATAAACAAATTAATTCAAAAACTGAAGGATATGCCGGCTGATTATCGAATCTTTTTGTAAACTCATACTCTTCATCCATATATTTTTCAAAAGTCATTAGCATATGTATTATTCCTTCCTTGAATTAAATTTATGACAATTTACCATAAATTCTATAAAATCGCACTTGATTAATTTTTTTCGTGCCTAAATCTTCAATATAATATCATGCGCATAATCATGTGTCAATAGAAAATATGGTGGTAATTCTATGTATTTTTATTTTTCCTTGTTTTTTATTATAAATTAGAAAAAAATCCAAGTAAAATTTAGATACTTGGATTTTTTTTGCGATTATATATTTTTTTAGGAATTGTAAATTTTATATTACACATAAGTTTAATTTTTCATTAAAGAACTCTTCTCCCTCTAATAAATCCTCATAACTTTGCGCTCTTTTAATCTGCTTTACGGTGCCATTTTTTTTAATCAATATAACTCCTGGTCTTGGTCTACCGTTATAATTAGACATATTAACCGTACCATATGCTCCTGCATTTAGTATGGCTATCAAATCGCCTGCAGTCATGCTGTTAGGGAATCTTATGTAATCTGATGCCTCATAAGACAATCCACTGACTTTATATGGCATGCTATGATGTTCTGTAATCTTATTTGCACATAATAGTTCATAATGCGATGACTTTTTTTCAATCTCCAGGCCCGTATTTAACCCTGCATCAAGAACCAGCCAATTTTCATTAGAATTCTTTCTGTATTTTTCATTTACAATGCTGGTTAATAGGATGCCTGCGGAAGCCGCGATCTTTCTGCCTGGCTCAACAATTAATTCCACATTCTTAAAGAATTCTCTATATTCTTTTCCTGCCCAGCTTTCCACTTGATCAAAATTTAGTTCGTCTGATACTGCCTCTGCAGTCTGCCCCATATAATCAGTTGATACGCCCCCGCCTATATTTAAACTCTGTGGTATAAACCCTGTCAATTGATGCATTTTTACTGCAGTTTCAAGCATTGCGCTAAAAGCCTGACGAAGTAAATCCGGCTTAAACTTACTGCTTTCTATATGAAAATGATACCCCTTTAGTTTTATATATTTTTTATTTCTTTGAGACATTCTGATAGCAGTTCTCAACTGTTCAAAGGTTATACCAAACTCTGCATCTTGCCCTAACAGTTCATTATGATTGGAATTATAATATGAAATTTCTGGAACAATCATTAATGCTACATTTACTGGAGTACCTAATGCTTCAGAAATTTTTACGATTCTAGTCAATTCGTATATAGAATCTATATTTATAGATTTAACCCCGCTCTTTATAGCCAGCTGAATTTCGTCCGCTGTTTTACATGCTCCGTTAAATATAATTTGGTTTCCTTCAAACCCTGCCTGCAAACCTTTAAATAATTCTCCACCCGAATTTACTTCTAAATTACATCCGGCATCTCTTATAACTTGAAGGTTTGCCAAAGTTGATTCACATTGTGCCGCATAGTGTATACTCGTTCTGTCATAGAACGTTCTAAATGTAGCCATAACCTCATTCACATTTTTTCGGAGCTCCCTCTCTGAAAAAATATATAATGGAGTGCCATATTCTTCAGCCAATTTTATCAAATCTTTACTATCGTAGTATAAATGTTCTCTCTCCTTTTTAAATATCTTATTTTCAAAAATATCCATCACAAACCCCCAAATTAAAATCAAATATAGCTCATGCTACATCTTCTTATTTACCTCTAGTGCCTCTTTTACAATGTCCTGCCAACGATAACTAACTGGTTTTCCTTCGAGCCATGTTTTTTTAAGCTCCTGCTGTCTTTTTTTACATACATCCTCATAATATTTTTTTAATAACTTCATTTCATAACCTCCTGAATTTTAAACTTTAATTTTTGTAAATATCTAAAATTCAGACGTTAGTTGAATCCTTCGCCTTTGGCACTTCCCTGGGAAGTTGCCCGTGGTATGTCAACTCTTACATAATCAAATTTATATATTTTACCAGCCACAGCTTCCACCTCCTTAATTTATAATAAAGCAATAAAAAAACTGCGACAAAAAATCGCAGTCCGTTTTACTGTTTCAATCAAATATTCTAACCAATTATCCATGCTTCCCGTGGATTGGTATGCTTCTCATGCAGGTCTCCTGACTTGTGCCTCAACGTCCCTTTTTAACCTTCCCAAATCATTTAATTCAGTGGTTGTTTTTCCTATAAAGGTAATTTTTAAAAGGAACTCTTCACTTACAGTGGCGGGTCCGCTCTGGATTTACACCAGATTCCCTCTTAGTCGAGCTCTATCTTTATATAAATATAGAGTCGAAACATGAAAGTAATATAATTTTTCTTTTCTATAGTGTATCATATCTAAACTATTATTTCAAGCCATTTTTATTTGCTTCTTTTTCTTCATCCAGAATATCCTGAGATCTATATTTAGTTGCATAATTTTCAATATACAGATCCATTAATTGTTCCTGTCTTTTCTTACAAATAGTTTCATAATATTTTTTTAATATTCCCATTGGTATACCCTCCATATTTTCATTTCATTACTTATTATTAAATAAATTATTTTTCTTCTCCATAAAAAACGTAACAATTTTGTAACATTTTTTATAAATTTTAAGCTAAATCATTGCAATTATTACTCGAGTTCATAACCACAACTATATATAATATGGCTTATAAAGTAATTTGATGACATATATTTTATAATTTGCTGATTATATATTGTCCTTTTTTTTATATACTACTCTAAATGCAGCAAAAACCCGGCTGTATCGAAGTACATCTGTACTTTACCAGCCGGGTCTCCATTCAGTTTGTAATTAAATATTTCTTTTTGCTGCCTTTCTGCCCTTTACTTTTCTAACTTTTGAAATAGTGAGGCCATCATGGATGTTGCCTCTGCCCTTGTGGCATTTCCTGCTGGTTTAAAGCTATATTGTCCGTTTACTGCTTTGTAACCATTTATAATGCCGCCTGTCTGCATGATTTCTATGGCGCCCTCAGCATAAGGGCTGATTTTGGCCTTGTCCGAAAATTCCTGCTTAACTGCTGTCTTCGCAATTTCTTTCTTTTCAACATTTTCAAGATAGTTTTTAAGCATTACAGCCATATCTTCTCTGGATATGTTGGCATTTGGATTAAATTTACCATTAAATCCCTTAGATATATTTTTTTCTGCTGCCCAGTTTACTGCTTTTGCATACCAAGCATTATCTGACACATCCGTGAATATGGCGCTATTCGTTACTTGCGGAGCCCCACTCTTATTGTAGAGTATCTGTGCAAATTCAGCTCTAGTTACACTTCCATCTGGACTAAATGTAGTGTTTGTTTTGCCTTTTACAATACCTTTATTAGCAAGATACATAACACTGTCGTAGAACCATTTACCACTGGTCACATCTGTAAATTCGATATTACTATAGGTTACAGCATAATATGAAAAGTGATTGGTTTCTCCCTTCATTGCTTTCTTTGCTTCATCATAAGAAGCACCTTCCACGGCTTCCTGAACCCCTTTATCACTAATATGAACCATTCTCAGATTTTCTTTCTTTTCATTTGCCCCTAAAGTGTATGGCAGATAGAAAGTCACCTTGCCGCTCTTAAAATCAGTAATTTCTTTACCGTTTGAAACGGCAGAAAGATTAAATACAGGACGTCCTGCAAGTTCAGTTATAGTTGTAGTGACAGGATTTGAAGAAGCATCTACTTTCTCAATGGTCAGCTTGATATCGCTGCCACTTGCCTCTGCAGCCAAAGCAGAAAGAGCTTCCTGATTAAACCGGATATCCCCTGTAGGCGTAGTAAGGCTCAATATCCCTTTTTCCTTTACTATATCTTTTGCAGAGGATGTCGGTAATGTGGTAACCACTGCATTCGCTTTGTCATCTGCTTTCACCGCAATGGATACTTCTGGTATTAACTCTTTGCTTGAATTTTTCACTGCCTCCAATGCCTTCTTCAAGGCTTCTGTCATTTCCTTTGAAGAAACAGAAGCTGCCGCCTTGCCTTCAGAATCTGATTTGGCAGTAATATTTACGGTCACCACAGCAGAGTGTTCTTTTATCTCTTCAGTTTTTTCTTTATTTCCTTTACTCATGTCAATAATTGTTCCATCTGTAGGTGGATTTTTATCTTCTGCTTCAAGCCAACGATTTGGATAAGTAGGTTTACTGCCCTCGAAAGACGTTTCTAGCTTATAATCATCTACATAATGCCAAACAATTACATCTCCATTGGCCACATAGCAATCCTTTAAGCCTAATTCTGGATGACTGCCATTTACAGTATACATCCAGCCTGAGTTTTTACCGTTGTTAAACTCTCCCAGCCAATACCCTCCATAAGCCTTCGGCGCTTGAATTTTTCTTACATAATTTTTTTCTGCGCCTTGGTATTCTAGACCTGCTTCATCCAATGCTTTCGTGAAGACATCGTATACTGATACAGATTTTCCTGTAAAAGTCATTTTCTTTGTTGCTATCCATGTCACATATTTTCCATGTTCATCTATTCCATCATGTTTAGCATCACCAATTAATCTGAATTTAACAGCTACTTTTCCTTCTTCTGGAACGGTATCTACCTTCTTAACAGTTATCAAGGCCACACAATACGTTAGAATATTTTTTCCATTAACTGTTTTCTGTGCTGTAATGGTGTATTCGCCTGGATCTGCAATAGAATTGGATGGAATGGTGATACTACCATCTTTGTCAGTTACTGCTCCGTCAATGGTTTTTCCATTGACTTGGATTGTAGCATCCTGAACTCCTAAATGCTTCGTTCCGTCATTTTTTGCCTGTGTACTTAAAATGGTTACCTGTGTACTTTCCCCCTGCTTAACCATGATGGTCTTATCTTTAAACCATGCATGCATCATACCTTCATAATCTGGGTTATAATAAAATTCTACTTTGTCTCCAGCATTTACCAAAGTAGTTGCAGGGTCACAGGTTTTTCCATTTACTTCACATACCCATCCAGCATTGCTCCCCTGTCCTTCATCATTTATTGTAATTTCTGGCTTCAGAATTCCTTTATAACATGAGAACTTCACTTTACTAATACCTGTATTAAAAGCATCTATAATAGCATGTAATGCTGTGTATCCGCCATAATTATACTCAACATATTTTTTTAAGGCAAGATCTTCAGGTTTATCAATAGATATTGTTGTATCCGCTCTCAATATGCTGTTATATCCCATAGATTGAACCATAATCGTGCCAGTCTGTTCCGGTGCTTTTTCTAATTCTGAACTTTTAATTTCCAAAGTTTGATTATCATCTGATTGTGCCTCAAAAGGAATTGTTTTGGACAAATATCCATCCATCATGGCGATAATATTGTATGTTTTCCCCTTTTCTATTTCATAAAGCCCTTTGCTGTTTGGCTTGAGAAATTTATCTCCATCTTTTACTTTTATCTGCATATTATCAGGAATTGAAATATTCAAAAATTTAGGCGGCTCTGCTCTCAGAACTTTAACAGTATATACCTGCGTATCCGTTTCTTCATTTTTCCAAGTTATCTCTCCATTTTTTACCTCACTTGTACCAGCAGTTCTAGTTCTGGTACTTTTTACAGTAATTAAAGTCTCTGGCCCTGTTAATTGAATAGGTCCGCTTGAATCTATTGACTTCTCATCCATCAATATGTCAACTTGACTATTACTGTTTAAGTGTTTATACGGCTTTTTACCCCAATCCTTAATTGACATAAGTTCTTTATCCTGTATTACATTTAATTTTATTTTTTCAGTAGAATATGGTACAGTACAAACATACTCTCTCTTTGTACATAAAAAGTTATACCCAAGCCCAATGTCATCTTTATCTGAGCCAGGAAATAATTTTCCATCTGTGTTTTTATAATCCAATGCATTATCTACCGGAGCTATCTGTAAATCAGCTAAGTAAGCCTTCCTTCCATAGTAATCATTTAGAATACTTTTCATAATGTTAGAAATACACATTCCACGGATTTCATATGTCTGTGTATAGCCATCATTTGGATTCTTAGGTGTAGATACTATCTCTGCATATCCAATATCATCTAGCGTAAATAATTTCTTTATATTTATTATTTCACCATTGTTTATCTCTATTGAAGATTTTGTCGGATTTTTTTCAGTCCAATATGTAGCCTTTATGTCAACACCAGAAGCATTTTTTGCATTGCATATAAAAGACAAATCCATCATTGTTGTGGTTGCTGCCATTGCCTGATTAATTATGATATTATGTCCTATTTGATGTGCAAATTGCTTCTTGCCCTTATCTGTAATCTCCAGTTCAGCATATTCCTGTTTTTTCTGTTCTTCCAGTTGATCATTATCCAGCACATCGAAAGAAATATCCGGCAATGTACATAAATATCCGTTAAAGCTTTCATCTGAGTCTTGCCCCATATAGACCGATACTTTGCTTGCTCTATTAGTCAGACTTTGATGACCTGTAATCTTGTCTCCAATCACCGATGTGTGGATTTTACCATTAGATAAATTTATTTTTCCTTCTTCATCGGTTGTCAGGCGAATCTCGTTGTCTGTTCGCAGTGTATATTGTACATGTTCACTTTCCACCTGATTTCCATCCCAATTATATTGAACCCAATCTTCATTTGGATATCCCGGATTATAAACCGCTCCTAATTTTGGGAAAGGAGATTCCAAACCAGTGAACTTAATGGATATAGGGCTCCCGACTACCACAGGCTTTAGTGGATTATCTGCATTTTGGATGTTTACACCTATCCCACTTGCTTTAATAACGTAATACTCAACAGAATTTCCCGCTGAAATTTCTACTATATTTCTCCCCTTGTACAAATCAACCATATATGAACCGTTTTCATCTGGTTTGTATTCAGTCCATCCACTATCCCAATTTTCAGAGAGAGGTCTTTGAACACGAACAGAAATATGGGAAGCTGCACTAGGTTTAAATGTATATGTTGCATGGTCTTCCTTTTCCTGCCCGTTTTGACTTTCCAAGTAATAAATAGTATCAAATTCGTTTAACATAATACCTGACTCAATATGTTCAGATTGATCCGGATCAACATTCACAATAAAAATACCCATGTTTTCCTGCCAGATAGGATCATAAACAAGCCCCTGCCAGTCCACTGCATCATAAGAAATTTCTATAACGCTGACTCCTTTTTTTATCCCACGAATAATGCCATCATCAGACACCTCTACGGAGTCTCCCTGCTTCACTTTAAAATGAAACTTGGGATCTATATAATAATTACCTGTAATAGAATTGACTGCCTGCCATGATCTGGAGGCAAAGATATCAAAGTGATCTCCAACTTTCATCGTTAAATATTTGCTGTTTGGTCCATTAAGAGCGATATTGGCAGCATAATATTTTTGTGATTCTGTCTTAATCTGTATCTTATTGTCGTCTTGCAATTCCGTTACTTTTAAAGGATTTTCGAGATAATCTTTAACATTAAAATACTCACCTTTTGTAATTTTTCCGGATTGGCTGACCTCATAATGAAGATAAGTTAAGGGTGCATCACAGCTATATATATCATAGCTATCTGTTGTATTTTCAAAACTTACTGTTACTTCTTCCAATGGTCTGTACAGTCTTGTTCTATGATATAAATGCAATTCAGCTCCCGTTGGCACTTCAATTTTTATCTTTGCTTTTTCTCTTATAATAAATCCATCTAACTGTGTATCTGACAAATTTAATCCACCAAACATTTCTGGACTTTTATCAGGATATACATATAAATTTCCGGAACTTCCCCAATATGTTTCTTTATCCTCTGGAATAAATTTATAATTATATTTAACTTGGCTTCCATATGCGGGTAACAAAAATGGCACTCTTTTAACTGTTGGTTTTGATCCATCCGCATAAATTTTCCCTCTACTATACGCGTTACCTTTTTCATCACTAATTGTTACATCAAATTGTTGTTCTGTTTCAATAGGAAGAAGTACTTGCCTCAGTATAATTTCCTGATTATCACTTCCAACTTCAAAGGTTCCTCCACCCTGCTGGGTTGAGTATGTATATTCTCCTGCTGAAAGGCTATAAGAATTAGATAGATAACCTGCTTCATCTGTATTCGTACTATCAAATGAAACAGCATTTCCTTTACTATCTGTTACTTCAACCTCAATTCCAGCGGTTTTAATCGTAATATTTATACCATTGTCACCGGCAAACGACTCCGGTGCTGGTACTAAACTAAATACAATAAGGCATGATAATAAAACTGCTATTATTTTTTTTAGGAACTTGCTTCGAACATTGACATCACACATATCACTTTTTCCTTTTCTTCAAAAACATTAAGACATTGTTACTTTAAAAGTAACAATGTCTTCTTCATGCAAACAATTTTTAGAAATATGAGATTTAAACTAAATCATTTAAATTCTTAGTAAAATAGTTTTGTGCATCATCATAAGTGGTATATTTCCAAACTACTATATCTCCGTCCTGCAATTTAACTGCGTCACTGCTCATAAATGCAGATTCATCTAGTCTCAAATAGTCCTGTGCACCATCGAATCTATAAACCCTATAGTTCCAGCCATAATTACCTGTTGCTGTTGTTGTTTCTGTTCCCACTGTAATGGATGCAACATAATTGCTTCCCCATAGTGAATAATTAATTTCTCCAGTTGCCTTTACAGCAGCTAATGCGTCAAGCGGAGTAGCAAAGTTCTGTGATGAATGATTTACATCAACCATTCCACCTGGATAATTCATATCCTGAATCATAACAGTAACATCTGATGCATTGGCAGTTGCTGTAGAATCTACAATAACTGTAAAGTTTACAGAAGCCTTATTTCCAATCATATTTGTTCTGCTAGCTTCTACACTGCATGACCCAATTGTTGCCGTAGAAGGAACACTGATTACAGCATTACTGCACAGCACATTGCTTACACCAGATATAGTATGTGACTCAGCACCTACTGAATTAACTGTCGCAATACTAGTATTACTTGATTCCCAATTTACAGCTTTAGCCGTATTCTCATCATCAAAACTTGTTGGTGAGTATGAATTATTTGCAGGACAAGCATATAGTGTAACTGTTGATCCTGGGGCTACCTTCACGGTATACAAGCTTGAATCTGTTGTTAAATTCAAATCGTTGTTGCTAGCAAATGACACACTTGCCATAGCAAAAACCATTACCAATGCCAACGCTACGGCAAAGATTCTTTTGTTTAATAGTTTTTTCATTTTGTCCTCCTTTGAATCACGCCTTTCTGATTACCTTATTGTCCTCAGAAAAAATAATAAGTATTTATTTCAAACCTCTTTGAAGTTTAAAATCAAAATAAAAAGACTGTGGTATCTCTACCACAGTCCGTTTCTACTGTTTTTATTTCGCAGTGTTTGCCACACTGCATTAAACGCTTGCCATTTTGCCCTTGACACGTTTTCTTATCCATGCAGGTCTTCTGACTTGTGTATCTATATTCTTCTCAACCTTCCCAAATAAAACATATTCAGTGGTCATTTGTTTTCACAAATTTTGAAAAGAACTCCTCACTTACAGCGGCGGGTCCGTGCCGGACTTTAACCGGCTTCCCTTTTAACTGCCAACTTCCGTTAACAGACATGAATAACTATTAAATTATTTCCTATATCTATAATATAATACTTTTTTCTAGATTTCAAAGGCGTTTTAATGACTTATTTCTACAAATTTCGACAATGTGCAGAATTGCCTAACTCGATTTGAAACCTAATTGTACCATTATAAATAATTCTGCATTAAGACAGAAATCATTTTTGAACACTCTGCTCTTGTTGCATTTTCTTTTGGAGCAAAACTGTCTATAGTTTTCCCATTAATGACTCCTGCTTTCTGCAATTCTGTTACTGCTGATTCGGCATATCCCCCTATTTTGTTTTTGTCAGCAAATTTCACTTCTTTGTTTACTTCGCTGAGTTTCTTTTGTTCAATCTTAGTCATATATCTTGAAAGAATTACAGCCATATCCTGTCTTGTAATACTTTCATTGGGATTAAATGATACCGTACCATCATTGTTTGAATTTCCAGTTACTAACCCCAACTCAGCCGCCCAAGCTGCTGAGTTTGCAAACCAAACATCTTTTTTAACATCTTTAAATTTAGAATCTCCATATTTACTTAAATCAGCCCCTGATAGGTTGGCAAGTATTTGCACAAATTCAGCTCTCGTAACCTTATCATTTGGTGCAAATCCTGTATTATTTACGCCTTTCACCACATCTCTTGCTGCTAAGTATACAATCTGATCCTTTGCCCAATGCTTTGATATATCATCAAAAGAAATGTTTTTATAACCTACAGCATAATTAGAAAAATGATTGGTTGAAAAAGTCAGCGTTTTTGTCTTGGAATCATATTGGCAGTCTTTAATTGTTTCTAGATTTCCGTTGTCGTTTATATAATAAACAACAATGCCATTTACGTTTTCACTCTCTGATGCTGTATACGGTATTGAAACTTGTACATTATCTGCAAAATTAGAGATTTTCTTATCTCCCACAGTTAAATTAAAGTCAAAAATTGGTCTGTCGCCTACTTTCTCTTTAATCTTACTCTTACTTTCTTCTGAAATATTTCCTTCTTTAGCAATATCTACTTTTCTTACGGACAGCTTTACATCCCCATTGATGTTCTTAGACATAAGCTCCAAATTCTGTTTATCAAAAACAATATCCGCAAGAGGTGTCTGCACAGTTAGAATATCAACCTTCTTATTTAGTTCCACCATAGAGTCTTTAGGCAGTTTTGTTTCTACCTCTTTTGCCTTATCATCTGCCTTTACCACTATCTTCACTTCTTTTTTAGCTGTAGCACCTGATTTTTCTGAGGCTTTTACAACAGCCTCTATGACATCACTAATATCCTTTGCCTTTACTTCTGCTGATGCTTTTCCATCTTTATCGGTGGCTGCTTGTACTTCAGTTTTTCCTGTGGCCTTTTCTTTTTCCACAAATTCAGCTATAGCTGACTTACCTCCAGCAGCTTTTACTGCTTCAGGATCTTTTGTCCAATCGTTAGTATAATACCAGACAAGTTTATCTCCATCATTTAATTTACATTCTTTAAGTCCTATAGTGGGAGCTGATCCATTAACCGTGTAAAGCCATCCTGAATTCCGACCATTTGTAAATTCTGCTAAAGTCGTTCCTGATGGATTTGTAATAGATGATACATAGCCGCGTTTTGCTCCAATATAGGTAAATCCTTTTTCATCTAAAACCTTTGTAAATGCATGATATACTGTTGCATCTGATTTAAGATTAACCGTTGTTTGGGGAATCCAAGTCCCTGAATCAGCCTTCAATGTCAATGTTACTTTTATTTCTTTTTCTGACACTGGTTCTGTTGGGCTTACTTCTTTGCCCCCTGTACCATTAGCGTAGGCTTCCGTTTTCGTTACCTTTGAGAAATCGTATATATTGTATGGTTGCCCGCTTTCCATTACCTTTGATGCTGCAATCAATGCTAAAAACCCCTGTTGTGTTGCTAGTTCATTACTTTGATCTGATTCACCAAAGCGGAAACCATCATTTGTAGATAACTTATACGTTAATAAACCATCCATCAGACTCTTACCATTCTTTATAAATCTGCTATCTGTATCAGGATTAATACCAAGCTGTGCCAGTGCGATTATAACAGAAGCGTCACTATTGGCACTTCCATAACTACCATTGCCTCCTTGTTTTTCTGATAAAGTAAGAAGTATCTTATCTATTTCAGGTTTTACATCCTCTCGGTTGTAGTATGGAGCTAATCCTTGCAATACCATTGCTGGGGTATCTACTCCCCAAGTCCAGTCCGGAGTTTTTAGTTGATCAATCAAATATTCTATATATTTGGTCTTTAAGTCGTCAGAGTTATAGCTACCTTGATTTAATGATAAAAGAACATAAGGAGCTATTGTTGAATACCACCCCTGCTTTGCATCTTCCAGCTTAATATTTTTTAATTGACTGACTGCATCTATTTTAGTTTTGTTTACCGTCCATAATGCTGTAGGATCGTATCCAAAAGCACTCAACCCATTGATTGCATTTGCAAACTTATTTGCATTGACAGATGCTTTTTCATCAAGAGTTGTAATATCGTAAATAGTCTTGTTGATAAATGCCTGTTTAGCATCTGGGGATATCTCTTTTGTTATATCTAAAGAAGTATTTTTATAGGCACTTATTCCCACTGCTTGCCACCATGTTGCAGAGGATCCCCACCATTCAGAATTTTTATCTGCATAAACAGATGCAATCTTGTCTTTTATTTCTTTATTTTTGTCAACACCAGCTGTTACCTTTGCAAGGAAACGTTTTTCTGCTGTAGCTCCATTATAGTAAAGTGTCAGGACTATATCACCCGTTTGTTCCTTTAAAGTTCTTGTCACCTCACCATATGTTGATATCTTTTTGATTCCAGGATTTTCTGAAGACCATTTAACATCTATTACACGATATGCATCTTTAAATCCTTCTAACTTATTAACATAGTTCCAATTATACGGTACATTATTAAAATTATCTGTAAGTGCTAGTAGCTCAACTTTTTCTTTAGTTTTCATGTCCACTATATTGTCTAGGTTAAACAGTTTAATGCCATCATCTATTAAATTCTGCGCTGCTTTCTGCTCTTCCTCATTCACAGCTGGAACAATCAGATTAAACGTTTTTTCTCCATAAGCAGGGTTAGGCATCGGTCCTCCCGGAGCCATACCATAACTCCAGTATGCCCCAGGATTTATTTTTGCAGTAAGAGTCACCTTTGCATCCTGCTGCCCAAGCTTTGGCCTTGTCACCTTCGCCGTAAACTTACCGTTCACCGTGTAATCACCAATAGAAATAATATTGCTGTCACTGGACGTCCATTCTATTTCTGTATAATATCCTTTGCTATCCTCTTTAGGCAAATTTAAATCTGAAACAATTCCACTATTTGTTGTATTGAGATTTTTTATTAAGTCAAAAGTAATCCAATCTCCACTTAGTGCTTCTACCTTTGTGGCAGATTTAGCATTAACAGTAACATTTGCCTTATATTCTTTTGTAACCCCACCTAATTCTAAGCTAAAAACAACGTCTTTCTTTACTCTTTTTGAACCATATGTAATATCTCCGTTTTCCGTAATCTGTGTCTGATCTCCCGGTGTGCATATATCGGAGACTTTTATAGAAGTATTTATTTTAGCCAACTCCTCACGGACTAAAGATATAATATTTTTATCTTTTTTGTAGTCGCCATCCCATTCATTAGGTGTGATTTTACTTGGTAATTTTGTTACTGCCTCATTTAGTAAACTTTCAGCTTCTTCTGTTCCATACCCTTTAACTGTAATATCAAATGATTTTGTATCAGATATACTTCCATAAGATATTTTAGCTGTCATTTTAACGGTTTTATTTGCACCAACTGGACGAATAACTGTCCCATCATTTTTTATAACGGATTCATCTTCTGACGTCCACAAAATAGAAGTTTTACCGCTATTACCACTAATAGGCAGATCTAAATTTTTCTCGACTTCATCTATAGAAGTATTCTGTCCTTTAATATCTTCAAAACTCAGAGCAGACATATCCTGACTCACGATTTGAGTTTTTTCTTCATCCGTTACAGGTGCGGTAACCGTTACTTTACAAATTGGTGGAATTAAATTCTTTCCTTCTTTATCCGCTGAAATATAATAGGTACCTGGACTTTCAAAAGAAATGACTGCTTTTCCTTTCTCATCAGTAACCCAATTCTTGCTACCATCATACGGAATATTGCAAGATGTGCTGTCACTAACTAAAATTTTTGCACCTGCAAGAGGCTGATCCGCAGAACCTCCTGCCATCATTCCTCCTTTCCAATCTGGAGTCGTAATAACATTACTTAAAAGCGCAATTGGTAGAGCTCCCCCTGCAGTAACAGTTGCACTTTGCTTGTCAAAGCGGGCATAGGTATCTGAAGCCCAGTCTTTATATACAGTTCCTTCAATGTCATCACCATCTGACAGAGGTTCTTCTATATTCATCACCATTTTGCCATTGGCAAAATATCCAATAGAAGTACTGGTTTTACCCCAGAATTTTGAAATAGATTTATTTTCATTAGCGTTAAGTCCAGACGCACCATCCTCATGGTGTAATTTATGAGCTTCTACAAGTGCATCAAATGCTGTGCTTCCCTTATCAAGAGTAATTGGTACCTCCACCATACCAGTTATTCCATCTTTTGATAATTGGAATTGGCCTTCCAAACTTATTGTTACATAAACCGTTATTTTATCTGTACTATCTGCAAAAGCAGTCATGGGTATCATGGTAAACGCCATGATCAGTATTAATAAAAATGACATTCCCTTTTTTAGTAATTTACTTCTTTTATTCATTGCCTTTTTATTTTCTCCTTCATTTAAACATTATTTATATCTATAAATCATCGCGTAAGCGTTACCAAGTAGTTATTTACCTGTTTTCATCCCATAAAAAGGTAACAAAATGTGGCTTCGCCACTCTGCAATTCCTTTTTTGTATAATAGAAAATCTAACGATATTTTCCATTATACAAAAAAACTGCAGCATTTCTGCTACAGTCCGTTTTCTCTGTAATACGCCCCTTATTATCTGTGGCTTATATTTAAGATTCCTTATTATTTACAATAAAACAAGAGAATTAATAAAACAAAAAAACTGTAGCAAAATGCTACAGTCCGTTTTTTTCTGTATGTAATATGTTTAATAGTATAAGGAAAATACAAATATTTTCATCACTCTGCCGATTACCCGTCAGCTCGCTCCTAACATTCTATGCAGGTCTTCTGGCTCACGTATCACCGTTTCTTCCTGCCTTCCCGAAAACATTTCAGTGGCATATAGGAGAAACTACCCGTTTACAGCGGCGGTACCGCGCAGGATTCTAACCTGCTTCCCTCTTAGCTGCATAGCTCATCGTCACCTTAGTTAAATTTAACATACTAGACTTTAGCTTGCAGAACATAAATGTTTTATTAAATTATACTTTTAATGGTAACATTAATATGTAAATAATGTCAAGCAAAGTTCTGCAATGTTCTACAAATTTCTACATTTCTATTCTTTTAGTTTATTTAAAGATTGGTAATATCAATCCTCTATCAACCCATACTTAACCTTAATCCGGTCCAGCTTTTCCAGCATAGCCTCTGCCATAATCCACAAGAAAAATACGGTTGATGATGCATGAACCAAATCAACAGGAACCCCTCTGGCATAGGCTAATATAAACATCTCTGCAGTAGGTTTGGTATAAAACATTAATACGGATGCTGGATTTAAAATTCCACCATAAATAAAAAATGTCGCCAGTCCTCCAAAAATTGCCAATGATATCTTATTGCTTCTTAAAATTCCCTTACGGAAGAGTACACCCGCCAAGAATCCGATAACCCCGAACCCAAACATCTGCCATGGAGTCCAGGGTCCTTGTCCGAAAAAGATATTTGATGCAAAAGCGATTAAAGCTCCTACCAGAAACCCCGTTTCCCCTCCAAAAGCAACTCCTGCAATAATGACGACAGCTGCAATTGGTTTAAAGTGAGGCAGCATAAAAAATGCACATCTCCCTGCTACCCCAATGGCACACAAAACCGAAATAATAATGAGTTCTCTTGCCTGAGGTTTTCTATCCTCGAAAATCATGACAAAGGGCAGCATGGTTTCCAGTATGATTAACATAGATATAAAATAATACTTGCGGTCATTTAAATAATATATTCCCAAAAAAATAGTAAGTGGTATGAGTAACAAAATCATTGTTGCCGCCACCTTTGTTCTTTTTGAAAGTTTCCTCTGATTTAATGCCACCTGGTCACAGATAACTTGCCTTTTATTCACCGCTTGATCTGATTCTGCCTTTTTCCGTTCCCAGAACCTAAGTTTTTTCTTAGGTACATCTCCCCTTATTTCTTCACTCTTTTTAGAACTTTTAGTAAAATCAAATTGAGCTAAAATAGAAGCAATTTTATTATTTTGCTCGTACTTTTTATTTTTCTTCCTTCCACCACAGATTTGAATGATATCCTCTGCCGTAATTGCTTCCGGCGCTAAATGACGAGCCATACGATTAGCCTCTGTAGTATAAAAACTGTTCCCACTAAAGAATTCTCTTGGGGTACCTTCTGTCACTATATTTCCATCAAAAAACATGGCACATCGATCTGCATACTTAGCACAAAATTCAACATCATGGCTCACCATAATAATCGTAATGCCTTGTTGTTTTAAACCCTCTAAAATAGCTGCAAAAGTCTGCTTAAATTCTGCATCTAACCCTTTGGTTGGTTCATCCAGCAGCAAAATCTTTGGCTTTAACAGCAGAACCTTTGCCAAAGCTGCTCTCTGCTGTTCCCCTCCTGACAAATCATAAGGATGTTGTTCTAAAAGCAAATCTAATTGACACAGTTCAGACACTGCATCTATACGCTGTTCTTTTTCTTCCATAGAAATTTTTACTGATGAAAGCATCTCATATAGATCTTTTTTTACAGACTTTTTAACAAATAAGGCCTGCGGGTTTTGTGGAAGTACTCCTAATAGTCCCCCAAATTTTTCATTATCTGGTATATCAGATAAAAGCTTTCCTTCTATTTTTACAGTTCCTCGATAAGGTTTATTCATTCCTGACACCAAAGATAAGGTGGTACTTTTACCTGTGCCATTTCCTCCCAAAAGTGTAAACAATTCACCCTTTTTTACTTTTAAGCTTACTCCTTTAACAACTTCTGGTAAGTCTTTTTCGTATTTGAACCAAACCTGATCTAGCTCCACCATTAGCTGCTCTGAGCAGCTTTTATCACATTCCCGTTCCTTGCTTTCTTCTTGAAGGGCTAATGGTTGTAAGGAAATACTTTCTGATAATTCATTTAACCATTCTCTTCCTTCCCTAACAGTAATCGGGCATTCTAATTCATTGGGGACACCTGCATATACCTGCATTGGAACCGGCATGGCCAAAAACATTTTATGTGCACTCTTACTAAGAAGTTGTCCCACACTCTTAGGCGAACCAGCTGCCATAACAACGCCATCATCCATTACAATCACTCTGTCAGATAAGGGAAGTACTTCTTCCAGCCGATGCTCCGTCATGATTACTGTAGTTCCCAGCTCTCGGTTGATTTTTCCTATAGTTGCCAGGAAATCTGATGCGGCTATGGGGTCAAGCTGGCTGGTAGGCTCATCTAAAATCAGTACCGATGGCTGCATGGCCATAATGGCCGCCAAGTTCAGTAACTGCTTTTGTCCTCCTGATAGTTCTGATACATTTTTATAAAACCACGTCTGTATTCCAAAAAAAGATGCCATTTCTGCAACTCTAAGCCTTATGGTAGGTGTATCATATCCCAAACTTTCTAATCCAAATGCCAATTCATGCCATACCTTATCTGTGACAATCTGGTTGTCTGGTGACTGCAATACAAATCCAATTCTCGAGCTCTGCATCCTTTGATTCAAAGATTCAAGGTCTTCTCCTTCAAATAGTATCTCACCGGTTCGAACGCCATGAGGTGACAAAATGGGCTTTAATTGACGTAACAAAGTAGTCTTACCACATCCAGAAGGTCCACATAATGTCACAAATTCCCCTTGAGAAATGGTCAGATTAATGTCCCTAAGTATTTGTCTCTGAGATTCAGGATAAGAAAAATTTAACTGTTTAATTGAGTAGCTTTCCACTGTTTCTCCTCCTGTTTATTGATAATAATTGGTACAATGCATAGTGCGGCATAAGCTAAAAAAGGAAGGTAGAAAAATATTCCTATTCCTAAAGTATGACCTTTCATCGTCGGATAATATCTAAAATAAAGAATACCAAAGTATTGACCTAACAGTACGCAAAAACCTAACACTCCTATTGCTGTTAATGCCTTTTTATCTCTATATTCAAGATTAAAGATTGAAAATGCAGTTCTGCCAGGCAGTCCGTAGCCTCTGCTTCTCATACTATCTGCTGACTCAATAGCATTTTCCAACGACCAGGTAATCATACTCGACAAAATCGTAATTCCATTTCTCGCCCGTTGTAAAATACTCCCATTTGAAACATCCCTGCCAACGCATTTTTGTGCATTAGAGATAACCTTAATTTGGTTCTTAAACCGTGGTACAAATCGAAGTATCATGGATAATATTAAAGATAACGCCGGAATAATCCGACCAAATAAATATACAAATTTGTCTGAAGTCATAATCTCATTGTAACAGGAAAACCAGCATACAACCGCAGCCAGCATAGTGGCTGCTGCAACTCCATATAAAATAGATTCCAATGTCAGGGGATTTCCGTTAGGCAAGTAGGTTAAAATGGTAACGCCCTCATGGTTAAATGCAGGATTTATAATTGCGGTTACTACCAGCATAGGAAGAAGTACAAAAAAATTGAATTTCACTGCCTTTTTCCCCTTCAGATAGATGGAGTATGCAAATGCCGTAATCAAAGATATTATCAGGCAAGCGGGATGCATCAGTACCATAGAATAAATAAGTACTAGCGCAAAATATAAAAAATTTACCAATGGATGATAAGAGGAAAATGCATCTACACTGCATCTATTTTTCATCAAATCCGCCTCCAACATCACGACCTAAATCACAGGTGTAAACCCACTCGATGACGTCTCCCTCTTTAATGATATATCGACTGCATCCGTAATTTGGAAACCATCCGTTAACCTTATACATCCATCCAGATAATTCTCCACAGTCAAACTCATATAGATTATGGATTCCTTCAATATAAGCTGAATTGTATACTGGTGTATTAGAAAATTCCATATGTATTTTGTTGTTTTTTGTTTCTCGCTGCAATAAATTAAACACGCTTTCGCCTTCATAAAAGGTTACTTTAGTAGCAGGCATAATAATCCCATCTTCTGGCACTAATTCCACTTTTTCTTTATCCAGACTATCCATATTATCTAATATGGTTTTACATTCAATTGACAAGGTACAGGTTTTTGCTTTATTTGTAATTTTCACAGTGCCCGGCTCTACAGGAACTGGTTTTCCCTCCGGTACTGGATCTGTTTGATATTTGTCTTTACCCGTTGACGAATCAATTTCCATGCCCTTAGATTCGCTATACGCTACATCTTTTTTATTAACCTTTACTTCTACAGTCTTTACCGCTGTCTTCGTTGTTTCTTCTGCCTTTTTAGTTTTTAACGCTTCTTCTGTCGTAGCTGCAGCACTGTTTTTTTCCGCGTCCACATTAACCGCACTTTTACTTGTTTCTTCTTGTTTCGATGCTTCTATGCTTGTTTTATTCTTTAAATCAGAGGAAGGGCTGCTTTTAGCAAACCCTCCACCCCAAACGAACGTAATTGATAATATAGCAATAATTGCCACCGCTGCATAAATTTTATTCTTACTTATTTTCACAATCCTATCTCCTACATTAACTGGGCTTTACCTAACATACGATATAACATTTCTGCAATTTCTGAACGCTTAATCAATGTATTAGGGAAGATCTTTAAATCAGACTTATCTAAAACATCGTTACTATAGCAAAAGGCTAATGAGCTATTTGCCCAAGATGCTGCGTCCACATAATCATTAAACTGCGCAAGTGTATTCTGAATAGTTGATGCATCCATATTGGTATTCATGCCACATAATGCTGCTGCACGTGCGACCATGCTTGCAGCCTCTTGTCTTGTGATGCTTCCGTTTGGATTAAAAGTTGTTGCAGATGTGCCGCTTACAATTTTATACTGGAAAGCTGTGCCTATATAACCTGCATACCATGCTTTGCTTGATACGTCTGTAAACACATCACCTGCTTTAGGGGTAAGTCCAAGGGCTTGGACTACAATTGTTGCAAATTCTGCACGAGTCATCGTTTCATTCGGTTCGAAAGTGGTATCTGTTTTACCGTTAATAATGCTTCTAGAAGCTAATGCTTCAATGGATTTTTGGTTTTTATGACCTGCAATATCTGTAAAAGTTCTGCCTTCTTTCGTAACGGGCATAACTTTTACATCTGCATTTTTGTCTTTTAATCCTGCAGCTGTATTATTTGCACCACTTGTCTGTGTTGATGTATCCGCAGCGACCTTAGTATCGCTCATTCGATATAAACTATTTTTTCCATTTAATGCTCTCTGTACCGCTACTAAAGTATAAAATCCCTGTTCAGTAGCCATTTGATTTGCACTGGACTCTGACAATACATGTTTAAATCCATTTCCCTTTATATAAAATTGAAATATATTTTCTACTGATGTATGCCCATTTTTTACGAAGCGGCTGTCATCAACAGAAATACCTAATTCTGTAAGCGCTACAATAACCTGATCCACACTTTCAGAATTAACAGCTCCCCATGAGGTATATCCCCCATTTTCATTCTGTTGCTTTGACAGACATACTATGGCCTTATCTATAGCTGATTTTACGTCTGCACGGTCTTGGTATTTCGCTAATGCCTGCAATGCCATAGCTGTAATATCTGTATCTGCAGCCTCATCTCCTTTTGCGGAACCTGTAGTTCCTCCAGTCAATGAAAACCCACCATCGGAGAGTTGTCTTTTTAAAATTTCATTTACATACATATCTCTAGTAGCCTGAACTTCAGCGTCCTTGTTTTGCGGCATAGGATAATTTTTCGAATCTAAGGCAATAAGCGCCCATATGGGTCCATTTATTCCCTGCCATATGGTTTTATTAAAATCTCCAAGGGGTGTCAGCAGATTATATCCTGCTACATTTGTAGGATCCTTGCCTATAGCGCTTAATGCAATGATGGTCCGTGAGTAATCCGTATATTTCTTTTCATGTAAAATGCCCTTACACTCTTTTACATTCTTCTCTACTGCAGCATAATAGCTATCATAATAACTTTGAGGAACCTTATAATCACTGCGTGCCAACGCCATAATGACCCATTCCCCGCCTATTGATCCAGGTTGTGGGTCTGATACCGTTTTTTGTAAATACTTTGCAGTCTCTGTTACCGCCTGATCAATGGTGCCTTTCTCTGTAATGGCAAAAACACTGGCAACATTGCCAAGTGCCAGAACCAATACTAAGAATAGCGACAGCATACTTTTCTTCATTTGTTTCATTTT
The DNA here is from genome assembly GCF_032051575.1 of Aminipila sp. Taxonomy (NCBI): domain Bacteria; kingdom Bacillati; phylum Bacillota; class Clostridia; order Peptostreptococcales; family Anaerovoracaceae; genus Aminipila; species Aminipila sp. The sequence continues at coordinate 61,793 of NZ_DAMBYD010000007.1, forward strand.
CCCTCTCCATTTCATTCTTTTCTTTGCACAAAAAAATACTGTGGCAGCCCATAATGACTACCACAGCCGTATTTCTGTGTATAAAACTTATTCAATCCCATGACTCGTGGGTTAAAACCTAAACCTTCGTGATGATATTCTGACTTACACTTCCAGGAATTATATCCAACGCACATGTTTGCCTTCCCAATTTCTCAGTGGCTGACCTTGTCAAAACATGCGCTTAGTGCTTACAGCGGCGGTACCGTCCGAGACTTACACTCGATTCCCTATTACACCTTTCTGTCAATTTGACTGAAAGGAAACACAAACAGCATTTAAATATTAAATTATTTATTGGCTAAATTCTCCTTGCCTATTATTAGCTATTGTATCACCAAAGTATTTTATTGTAAATAGACATGTAGTTCAATATGAGCACTATCAACTTTTCATTTCCTCATTTTTCTCAGCTCTTTCTCAATCTCTTTTTCTTTAGACTTTTCAAGAGGTTCCAGGTCTATCTGATATAAAATATTTCTATAATTTACACATTGAGTAATCAAATTGTTGTAAACTTCTTTAGGAATTTCTGATTTTACCAAAGGCCTTTTAAGTTTATCTGCCTTAGATTTTAGAATTTTGAATTGATTTATTGTTTCTTCATTAGGATTAACAAGTTTAAATACACTTCCCTCTAAAAGTTCACTGTGTTTAATAAGCTTATTTCTCCTACCGTCAAGATAAGTAGCATTAAAAGGCCTAATTTTCTGTATAGGCTCCAAATCTATTTGATACATAATATTCCGCCATGTGCCGCAGCGTTTTTTCAGTTTTTCTCTGATTTCACTTGTTATCTCTGTTCTCATAGGAGGTCTTCCCAGCTCTATTGCTTTTTTATGTATATATTCAAGCAGCATTATTTCCTCCTCAGGCAAATCTTTCACTTTATAAGCCGGCTCCCAATTTTTCCATTGGTTATCAATACCCGCCGCATCAAGAAGCTCTGCCCAAGTGTTAAACTTATGTTTAAAATAGTCAGCTAACTCTTTCATTTCGTGCATGTGAGGCGGTCTGCCCAATTCTTCTGCCTTACGCCTAAGGGTGCCAAGCAGTTCTTTTTCAAGTTGTGCATTCATTTTTATTTTTTCATATGAATCCCCACATTTTCCCGCCTTTTTTGAAAGTCCTGCTGCAACAAGTGCCCTGGGCCAGTTTCCGAATCTCCGCTTTATATATACTCTATATAGCCAATAAATTTCTTTTTGCGCTGGGACATATCCTAATTCTTTTGCTTTTGCTTTTAATATCTCACATAAATCTTCATCTGAAAAATTAGAATACATAGCTTTCCCTTTACCTGAATTAATTTGAGAAAACTCATATATCTGTTCCGCATTTTCAATACCTTCATCGTATTCCAAATTTCCTGAACGAATACCTTCATCTACAATTTCATAGAATTCCTTTTTATACTTCTCTGCTATATTTCCTTGGTGCATTCCAGGTTCCCTTTCTATCGACAGACATTTTTTATTTTTTTAGTAATCCACACACTAAAACAAAATATGTCGGCAACTTATTTTCTTCTATCCATTCAAGATCAATTCCAAATAATTTGCTACATGTTTTTCCTACATTTCCCCCCAGTGATTCAATGCTATAACGCATTTTATCAAAGTGATTACAACTTTCCCTTGCAGTACTACTGCTACAAGAGACTCTTGTGCATTTCTGACTCTCCATCATACCACTGCCACACAAAGAACAACTTCCCGCAGACAAGCTCACACTACCTTCATATTGTTTTTCTAATATATAAAGTTGTTCCGTCAACTTCCGTTTTTCTTTATCAAGAATATCGAACATGATTTTTTCTTCTTTTTCATATTCGTTCTGCCTTTCTTCTTGATTAAAAGAGATTTTTTCCCCTATGATGTAAATGCTGCTAAACTTTTTCCAATACTCTAAAACATTAAAATCATAGGGCGGGCAACACCATTTTTTACCATAGTTGCTGCATTCCTTGCAGCTCTCAAGAAATTCTTCTATGTCTACATACTCATCTAAATATTTTTTTATATCTACTTCAGCGCTGAGCAGTTCTATGTTATACACTAAAATTTCCTCCTTGTTTCAAAGTATCAGTTTGAATTTGCAAAACTCTTTCTTTTTCTTTCCTGTCAGAAGCTGCTAATTCATGTACTAAATAGTCCGGATTTATTCGATCTATTACACTTTTTATACCGATGTTGGTTATGGGTTGATGGGTGTCAATATTCAATATGTGCTTATACCCAACACTAAACTTTTTAAAATAATCTTCTGGTAAATCAGGTACTATGCTGATGTTTTCTTTAACATACTCCCCACTTAAGGATTGATGCAAATGGATTCCTTTAATATATCTGCAAAGTATATCATGCTCATCCAGCATTTTATGTATATACTCAATTGCCTGTTTTTCATCTTTGAGCTCCAGATTTGTACACATTAAATGTCCTACGTCAAGCATTATCCCTTTATTTTTATAGTGTACTTTTTGAAGAAGCCGTTTAGTTATTTCGGGCCGTGTAAAATCTAATCCTGCCCAATGTAAGTTTTCCATTAGAAATTTAAATTTATATTTTTTATTATCTAAAAGTATATTTATTAATTCTGCGGATTTATCAATTACTTCTTCATCGGTGTGAAGCCATTTATAGGTATATCCTTCTTCTATAGAAACATCTGAAACATGAAATACTACATATTCAGCACCTGCCTGACTTGCTCTATCCAAATCATCACTAAGCATTTTTATCAGTGCATTCCGGTCTTTGCCTCCATAAAACAGCTCCCACGTTCCTTTATTTTTAAATTTGTGAAGTAATTTAATCTCATTTTTATCCCAAAAATCCAACCAATCACAAAAAAATGCTAAATGCCATCCTTTTATAAGTGTTTTTTCTATATTAAAGCTACATTTTTCACCGCCCCATATGGCTTCAATTCCATGGCAGCCATATTTATTGCACACTTTTCTTAGTTCTTCACTATTTTCATACTCATCTAGAACATTGTCTACAAGAGGCATGTTTATTAGTTGAATCATATTGTATCGAAATCCTTTCAAATTAAAAAAGTCTCTTAATGAGTACTGGAAACTAATTTCTGTTATACTCAACTAAGAGGCTTCTGTATTTTATTTATTACAGTTTTAGTTAATACAAACAATAGCTTTCATAATTTTCTCCCATATATACCCACACATTTTCTCCCATTTCTATTTTTTCGTTAAATGTCAAATTAGGGATTAAAAGCTTTATGCTTGTTCTTTTTCTTCCTATAACAGTGATTCCTTCCCCAGTTGGAGACTTTTTAAATTCATCGATTTTCTCTGACAAATTAGAAATACCCGTTTCTTTAGAAAAATTATCTACAAATTCCTGAGTATTTGCATAAACTACATTGTCCTGATTTTTGAACCAATTAACATTCATGGTGTTCCTCCTTATATTTAGCTATAATTATATATTTATGATTTTAGAGCATCTGACCTTCCTGCAATTTCTTTCTTAAATTAGGCTAGGTCATAAACGATAAAAATCTATAAAAAAGGATGAGGGTTATAACAGGTTTGCTCACATGCAAAACTGTTATACCCTCAGGAATGAAAAGGCATCTTAATATAAATAAACAAAAAAACTGTAGCAAAGCTGCTACAGTCCGTTTTTCTGTAATATTTATCATTCTTAAAACCCTAAGGTTTATAAGCATCACCGATTACCCGTCGGCTACTCGAACAACTTATGCAGGTCTTCTGGCTTACGTATCATCATTGTTTCCTGCCTTCCCAAGTATAAACTCAGTGGCAAATAGGAACAACTCCTCGCTTACAGCGGCGGGACCGCGCAGGACTCTAACCTGCTTCCCTCTTAGCTACTAAACTAATCGTCGTCTTGTATCAATTAGACTTTAGTCTGTAGAACATAAATGGTTTATTCAATTTACAAACTAATGGTAACACTTTTAGGTAACATTTGTCAACCCCTATTCCTTTTTCACTATGTACATTTTTCCGGTTTTTTCATCTTCATATACAAATCCTTTTGAATCGTAGTCTTCTGACAAGGAGCCATCTTTTATGGCATCTTCCAAATCATTCACCTCAACCAGCTGATCTTCTGTAACAACATCCATGATTTTACTTAAGTCCACATTCCAGAACATAATGATTGCAATCATCAAGCCACAAGAAAATACAAGCATTACATCTACTAGGTTACCCAGACTTTCCATGGGGTTTATGTCTTCTTTGTTTTTATAATGCCTTCTCATACTCAAAGAGTTATTATTTCTTAGCATTTGCATCAACCTCCTCCAACATGCTTTCCATTACTAATTCAAAAGTAATCAGATAATCTTCATACCACTTTTTACGTATATTGGAAATGACACAGCAGATTGCTGCCGAAATAACCCCTGAAATTGTAGTATCAAAAGCTATTGCCAGCGATTTAGACAAAGTCTCAGTATCACCATGTCCCAAAGCGATGATTCCCGGTCCTAAAGGAATTAATGTACCTAAAAGTCCAAACATAGGTCCCAGCTTTGCCACTAAATCGGTAATTCCTACTGCTTTATCGTACTTCTCCTCTTCCGTTGCAAGCAGCCTTTGCGCTAATGCGGTTAGTGATGTTTTCGGCATATCACTGGATTCTAGAAGAACATTTAAGGCTGCCTTCTGCCTGGCTGGCAGCCCGCTTCCTTCAATTGTTTTTTGCAAATCATTTTCTTCATGTATTTTTTTCAGCAATCCAGTTGCATCTAATTTCTTTCGTTTTCTTCTTTCTGTAAAAAATTCTACTGCAAAATCTCCAAACTGCCATACTGTAACAATCATTAATAATAATAATACACACATACATGGCTTTAAAAGAATTTGGCCTATTAAATGCAGTATATTACTTAATCCAAAACCCATTATCATTTCTCCTATATTCTTATACTTTTATTTATTTGATTATTGGGTCAAAAAAAAGATCTTTAATTGGCATGCAAAAAAGACCTTATATTCCACATACACGCTCCTTCATACCCAATAACGTATACTTACATATGGCAGGTTTCCTGACTTGTGACTCTTTCTCCGAACGTCTTCCCAGTTTCCCAGTGACATTATTCTTCGTCCTCACTTACAGTAGAGGTAGCTGTGCAGGATTTTCACCTGCTTCCCTTTTAAAAATTTCTTCACCTATATGTATTTAAATATTAAATTTTACCCAATAATAATATCACTAAATATTGGTAGTTTCAACAATATTCGTCATAAAAAAACAGACTGGTTAAAATAAATAGTCTGTTTTAACAAAATTTCAAGTTATAAATTTACTTTATTTTTTATCCTTCGTCTGATTTTCTGTGTATTGGTTTTATCTAACGATTCCACTCCCACTTGAAAAAGCACATTTCTATAGCTTCCACAAGCCTTCATTAATCCGTCGTAGACATCCTCTGGCAATTCTTCTTTAATGGGAGCACGTCCTAGTTCAGTAACAATTTCTCTCAGCTGAATTAAATATTGTTTTTCATTTTTGCTTAAATTCATCACTTTATATAAGCCATTACTTAAAATCTCCGTATGATGTTTTCCTTTATTTTTTCTATCATCCAAATATGTTTCACTAAATGACTTTGGCTTTTCTATAGGCTCCATACCAATTTGGTGTAAGGTATTTCTCCATGTTTTGCACTTGATTTTAAGTTTTTCTTTAACTTCATTTTCAATTTCCTTTCTGAGTGGAGATCGGCCCAGTTTTTGTGCCTTGGATTTAATCTTCTCCAATAAAAGTTTTTCTTCTTCAGTAAAATCATTTACAATAAAAAGCATATGCTTATTTTTCCACTCTTGGTTTATACCTGCAGCCTCAAGTACCTGGTTCCAAGTATCAAACTTATATTTCAAACCCTCAACGCAATCTCTCATTTCTACCAAATGTGGCGGTCTATGAAGTTCATCAGCTTTTTCCCTTATTTGATTGAGAAACTCCTGACATTGCTGTTCTCTTTCCTCTATAATTTTAAAGCTATGTCCACCACTTCCAGCTTTTGTTGACATAACCGCTGCTTTTAATGCTTTCGGCCAATTCCCAAACCGGTGTTTAATGTACATATGATAAATCCAATATACTTCTTTCTGTGTGGGCACATGGTCTAAATCTTTGGCACGGCTTCTAATATAATCACAAAGGTCTTCATCCGATAAGCTTTCATATACTTCTTTCCCAGTTATTGATTTTATTTTATAAACACTCATTAAATTCTTATGTTCTGTTAATTCAATATGGTACTCAAGTTCCCCACATTCAGCGGCCTTGGACGCTAAAGCTTCTAGTTCCAACCTATATTTATTAATTTCTGCTAATTCTATGGTCATATTATATTATTTCCTTTACTTTATCTTTCTTTCATCTTTTAAAAACCTCAGTAAATTTGCATTTACTTCATCATTATTTTTTACTGCGCTAAGCTTTCCCGTCTCATTTGCACATTCTCCGCAAAGATCTATTCCTATTATTTTTCGCTTAGGAATGATTCCATGAAGAATATTTTTTAGTTCAGTGAGTTTCATATTGCCCTGACTCCAGTTTGTCTCAATAACTCTTCTGCTTAGCACGTCCTTATCAATAGATATGTAAACTGGATACTGTTCACTTAATTTCTGGATTTGAGAAAAATCATTCTTCTTAATCTGCTCACTATCAATGCAGATAAGCTTATCTTTATATTTTTCATCTAAAGCCAATTTTTGTTCTTTACCAATTCCCATCAAAACAATTTTATCAATAAATGAATTATTCTCCAAGCACTGTACCACCCATGAGCCACAACTTAAAATGCTTTTAAAGACTGGTTTCTGCATATCTGTATGATAATCAAAAACAACAAGGCTAAATTTCTCTCTTATTTTATCTATCCAAAATTTGGTCGCATAATGATAATTTCCTGAATCAATAAAATGCAGTCCTTGTGGTGACATATTCTTTATCGTATCTTTTATAGTTTTTTCTGCCATACTATCACAAAAGCAGTTTTTCCCCTGTAGCTTGGAAAAATCCAGCCATATGACATTTTCGTCTTTATAAAACTGCTCATATTTGTAAATGCCTGAAAAATTCATAATTGTTATATATGATTTTTCTGTTCTACTCGTATTCAATTCTAATCCCCTCATTCATTAAAGCATATTCTCACTTCAAAGCTAAATAAATTTAGACATGCAGACAATTTTTTTCTTTGCTCTATTTATTTTGATTTCTAGTTGACTTATACTTTGAATAAATTTTGCAAAAGTAGCGTATCCATAATCCTTTACCTCAAAGGTATCAAAATTACCATGCACCTTTTGCCCCAATGTTGCTAACTCTATCCCATTTTTCTTATTTGTTTTTACACAATTAATAATAAATTCATCTAACTCTTCCTTGCTTATTCTATTATCTTTTATCCTAACTGAGACAAGTTTACCGTCTTTAAGCAGTTCAAAGCAGCCCATTTCCTCAATAAATTTAGACAAAAAGCTGTATCCGTAATTACGAACATCGAAGTCGGAATACTTTTTTACCAACCGATTTCCAATCTCTGCCAGAACTGTATTTTTACCACGATTTTCATTTTCAGTTATGATTGAACTTATATAATTTTTAATAAGTTGTTCCTCTATAACTCCATGATTTTTCTCAATCGAATGAACTTCACCAGCTTTTTCTGCATCAACCAAGCTAACCTCTTCACTATCCGCCTTCGCAGCTAACCCCTCTTCCATAAGCTCATCTTCATTTTGATTTAATAGCACTTCTAATATGGTAAAAACATTGCAAGCAGCTCTAAAAGAACGTGGTGTTTTCTCTTCGCCCATTCCTATCACATTCATGCCTGACTCTCTTAGCCTACTAGCTAACCTAGTAAAATCACTATCACTGGATACGATGCAGAATCCATCAACATTACCCGTATACAAAATGTCCATTGCATCTATAATGAGTGCTGAATCCGTAGAATTTTTCCAAGCTGTGTTACTAAACTGCTGTATTGGTGTTATGGAATTTTCTAGAAGTTCCTTCTTCCACTTATTGGTCTGTTTGCTAGTCCAGTCTCCATAAATACGTCTATAAGTAATAACACCATATTTGGTCATTTCATCCAATATACATTCAACATACTTGGCCGAAATATTATCTGAATCTATCAGTACTGCAAATCTCTTATCTGCCATATTTCACCTCACCTTTCAATCTTCTATCACGAAGAGTTTAAACTAAACGTATTTTTATATTTCAATAAAAATCTGTGCATTTAACATATAGATATATGCTTCCCTAACTTTCACACCTTTAACCACTTCAATAGCTTCACGGTAAAGTTCAATCTGCTCTCTATAGGTTTCTTTTATGTAGGCTATTTCGTGTGGATCTGTAGGGTTGTCAACCCGATTGGTTTTGTAATCCAGTAATATGTATTTGTCTCCTTCTCTGAAATAACAGTCAATGATACCCTGCACGATTATATCTTCACCCTTAATTTTCTTCACCAAATTAAATGGTGTTTCTTTAAATATCTCATCTGCCTGAGCAAGCCTTTTGCCTAACTTTGAGCATTGAAATTTAATGATCATTTTCGCATGCTTTCTCGCCTCAACTGCCTCTTCACCAGTAAGCAGCTGTCTATTTTCAAGATCGGTAATAAAGCCTCGAACCGATTCCAATGCTATCTTTTCCTCTTGGGAGCACAAGCCATAACCTTCTTTAAAATCCCAATGCTCCAATACGCTATGTATAATAGTGCCTCGCTCTGCTGCTGTAAATCCTGATGTTTGACCTTGTGCAAATTGAGGAACAGCCAATGCCGCATCATAGGAGCTTTCATAATAAAGGCGTTCATAATTTTCTGGAGTCATGCCTTCTTCTGAAAGTAAATCACTTATTTTATTCAGCTTACTCACAGAGAATTTCGACTTCAAAAGTCTTGCATATTCATATCCATATGTAAAAGAAAGCTGTTTATCAATCTGAGCATAAATCTGTGCGTATGACGCTCCATTCACATCCATGCCCATTTCATTTGTATCCATATGGTTAAGTAATTTTTTAAGCTGTTCTTTTCCGTCATTAGTCTGGGCATTCTCAAATGATATTTCTTGTGCATCATGGTAATACACGGATATATCACTGGCTGAGATTGCGGGCATAATCATATCAAGATAACAAGATGCTCTAAATACATCCGGTTCCTCCAAGCTTTCCTTTGCCTCTCGGAATTTCTGCAAGTCCTTTACACTTCCCAAAAGAATTAGTTTATCCTGTGCCCTGGTAAATGCCACATAAAGAATTCTTACTTCCTCTTCCAGGTCCTCCTTTTTTCTTTTATTATCAATTGCCATCTGAACAAGAGTCTTTTTATAAAAGTGTCGCTGTCTATCTACGTACCGAAGTCCTAATCCAATGTTTTTATGGAGGTCTACTGGTTTTCTGGCATTGGCATTATTAAAGCGCTTGCCCATGCCTGCAACAATAACCATGGGAAATTCTAATCCTTTACTTTTATGGATAGTCATAATCCTTACAACATCATCATTCTCTCCCACAAGAGTTACCTGCCCCATAGGAACTTTTTTTTCTTTAATAGCATCTACATATGTAATAAACCCAAAGAGCCCTTTCATCTGTGAAGCCTGGAACTGTACAGCTTTATCTATTAATGCTCTCAAATTCGCTTGTCTTTGCATACCACTTGGTAATGCTCCCACAAAGGTATAATATTCTGTATCCCATAGCAACTTCCAGATTAATTCATCCAAAGGCATAAATTCAGCCATTTGTTTCCACTCAGCCAGTTTTGCTAAAGCATCAGCACATTTTTTAAGAAGCTGGTGATTTTTATTTGATTCATTAGTTATATTTGCATATAGGTTAAATGCTTCAAAATATGATGTGTTTTTGCTATTACTCCTTATCTGAGCCAATTCCTCAACTGTAAATCCGAAAATACTAGAATGAAGTACACTAATTAGTGGGATATCCTGTCTCCTGTTATCAATGATTCTCAGGAGGTTCAGAAAGATTTGAATTTCCAACGTGTCAAAATATCCATCACTATCATTAATATGTGAGGGTATATCCATCTGCATAAGCACCTGTTGAAATTTATCAGCATAGTTCTTCTGCCCTCTCATAAGTATGACTATATCCCGTTTAGTCATGGGTCTTTCTACACTTTTCTTCACATCAAATATGATTTTCCCCAAGGACTCCTTTATCAGCCTGGCTGCTATAAAAGCTTCCATTTCTGCCGATTTCAGTTCTCTTATTTCCTCGTCAACCTCCATATCTTCTGTTATTTTCTGGTCAACTAAATGCAGTTCAGCCAGGTAGTCAAACTCTCCTTCATAGGAAATCCCCTTATACAGTGCTGCTTCCGCATCATATCCTGCCATAAGCTTGGAAAACAAATCATTGACAGCCTTTATCACATTCCCTTTACTTCTAAAATTAAAATTTAAATCAATTTTTGCATCTAGCTCATTTTCTTCTTTCTTAAAGTTCTCATACTTTTCCATAAAAAGCTCAGGTTCTGCAAGCCTGAATTTGTAAATACTCTGTTTTACATCACCAACCATAAACACATTATTATCACGCTTTATAGCTGTAATCAGGGTATCCTGTATCACATTACTATCCTGGTATTCATCTACAAAAATATACTTAAATTTATCTCGATATTCTGCCGCTGCCTGGTCATTTTCCAGAATTTCTAAAGCATAATGCTCTATATCATTAAAGTCTATTAGCTTCTTTTCTTCTTTTTGTTCTTTGTAATGTTCACTAAATTTCTTTACTAACATTGCCAAAGTTTCAGCATGAGGATAAACCTTATTCATGTCCGCGATTTGTTCCGTTAAAGGCCGCATAAAATAGTCTTGCTTTATTCCCTTAAGTGCATCTTTACAACGCTCACGGTATATTCCTGCAAACTCTTTTACTTCATCAAAAGCCTCTTTTTCATCTTTAGTCGTTACCATTCTTACATATGAAATCTTACTAAGTGTCTCACCAAACTGATCAAAATCTCCTGCCTGAAAAATATTTATTGCTTCGTCTATTGAGACAAAATCCTCCTTGCATTTTACTGCAAACTTCACAGCTCCCGCCTCTTCAAAGATTTCAATGGATTTATCATAATTTGCCCTTGCATAAAAAAGTTCCTTTTTTATGTGTTGTTTTATTTCTTCAAACATTTTTGACTGTAAGAATTTTTCTTCATCCATGACCAGATTTTCTACACTTCTGTCCAGCCATTCCCATGGTTCAGGTACGCTTTGAATGGTCTTATACACTTCCAAAATCATTTCCTTAACCAAGTTTTCATTCTTGGTGGAAGCATAATTATTTAGGAATTCAATAAATTCATGACCGCCCTTATCAAACATTTCCTCAAATAAATTATCCATAGCCTGTGCCTGAAGAATAATCTGTTGGGCCTCATCACAGATTTTAAAGTTCGGATCAATTCCTATAACATGGAAAAACCGCCGTATAACCTCCAATGCAAAAGCATGGAAGGTACTTATATTTGCCTTATATATAAGGTTTAACTGTCTACGCAAAAAAACTGTATCCCCTGAATTTTTTTCAATTTCAGAGGTCACAGCCTGGACTATTTTTTCTCTCATTTCTGCCGCTGCAGCATTGGTAAATGTAACAACCAGCATTTCATTAACAGAAACACCTTCATTTATAATTAGCTGTTTAATTCTTTCGACTAAAACAGCCGTCTTACCCGAGCCTGCTGCTGCCGCAACTAGCATATTTTTATTTCTAAGCTCTATTGCTTCCGCCTGCTTTTCAGTCCATTTCATACTTAACCTAACCTTTGCTTTTATTGCCATTTAGATAAAATCTCATGTTTTAATTCCTTAAACATCTTTACATAAGTCTGCTTTGTTTTTAAGACTATATCCCTTGCGATTTCTTGATTATAGGCATGAGAAACATTATTTCTAGAAGCCAGTGCCTGAATCCATGTTTCTTCTTCCTTTATCATTCCTGCATTGTAGGCAGTCTTTATAATCATTTTGGGTGAACCAGTTCTTCCTTCTTCATATCCATGAAGTTCGAGTATTTCTTTCATAGCCTTCCATGATTGCTCAAAACAAATTTCGTAAAGTGCCACTAATCCTGTCAGGACAACATTATCATAAGGTTCATCATACTTAAAAATATCCTCTAAATTGCTTAATGCCTTAGAAAAGTTTTCAAACTTTTTCATATATAAGTACCCCTTCCCTATGGATTGATTTTAATAGTTCCTGGTCTGCAGGTCCATCTAAGTTTACAATATCAAAAAAAAGCAAAGTGTTGACATCTTCCTCTATGTCCAGCATAAAGGATGCAATATCTCCCCCTGATACTGCAAGATCTATGTCACTTCTGTCTTTAAAGTCGTTCCTTGCTCTTGAGCCGAATAAGATTACTTTATTCAGTCCATGTTTTCTTGCCAAAGAACAAATTTCATCTGTCACATTGTCTTTTATCCCTGTTTTTTCAAACACTCTAATTCCTACTTTCCTAAGCTTCTTTCAATTTTAAACTAACCTCTCTCTATTCTATAAAGAATCCTCAGTTATTTCAACAATAATTTGTATTTATATGAAATTAAGCTATCACAATGTAACTTAATCCTAATTCAGAATGCCTTATTAATATATAATTCATAAAATTTGAATAGACTATAACGATTCTTGCCATAATTCCATACACTTCTGCACTTTTAAGGTATAAATTCTACCATTTTTCTTATCTATGTGCATATAAGAAACACCTTAAGCTGGCAAAATGCAAACTTAAGGTGCTTGGATAGTTATTATTCAGATTATTCTTTACTTATTGTTTGATGTAATTTGCAATCATAGTAGTTGCTTCTGCTCTTGTGGCGTTGTTCTTTGGATTGAAGCTGTATGAACCTAAGTTATTTTTCTCTCCGCTTATAATGGCTGCTTTCTGCATAGAGGTGACTGCATCCTTTGCATAACTTGCTATCTCATAACCATCAGCAAACTGTACTGCTTTGTTTGTATTTGCAAGGGATTTTTTTGAAACATTTGCCGCATACTTTGAAATCATTACCGACATATCCTGCCTTGTAATATTGGCATTAGGTGAAAACTTTTCATTACCTGTTCCTCCTGCAATGCCATTTTCAACAGCCCATGCTACTGCTTTTGCATACCATGCTTTTTCAGACACATCACTAAACGCAGAATCTGTGTACTTGCTTAAATCGTTACCACTCATATTGGCAAGAATCTGTACAAATTCAGCCCTAGTAATCTGACTGTCTGGTGAAAACGCAGTTGCACTCTTTCCTTTGATAATGTCCCTTGCCGCAAGATATAAAATATTCTTTTTAGCCCAATGACTTGCAGTGTCTGCAAATTTTACCTCATTATAGCCTATGACATAGGTTGACCAGTGATTATTTTCCATAATGAAATGCTTGCTGTCATCACTTAAATGACCATTATTAATTATTTCAAGACTTCCATCTGGCTTCATCCAGTATGCCACTACAGCTTCCGACTGCTCGCCACTGACAAGTGTATATGGAACTACAGAGACTGCCTTCCCTCCCAATTCAGAAATAATTTTATTTCCCTTTTCTGCAGTAAACTCATATATAGGTCTGCCTTTAATTTTTGATTCAAGTGCATTTTTTGCTTCCTCTGTAACTCCTGATATACCCGTAACCACTGTTACTGCATCAGTTTTTGCTATAGTTATCTTAAGATCCTCCGTTACACTGTTTGCAAAAGTTTTCAGTATATCTGCATCAAAACTTACTTCTCCTACTAAGGTACTTATTGTCAATCTGTCAACACCGGTTTGTAGTGCTGTCACAGATGCCTTTGGTAGAATAGTTTCAATAGATTTAGCTTTAGAATCACTTGTTACATTAATAATTATTTCCTTTTCAGAAGATTTGTCTTTCTTCACAGCCTCTATTAATTCATCTATAGCTTTTTTTATATCTTCTGCCGATGGCTTTACAATAGCTTTTCCATCAGAATCTACTGTTGCTTTTACAGACACCCTAGCTTTTATACTTACACCGTTTTCAGATTCTTGCTTATATGCTTTTCCTCCCCATTTCTCAGAACCTTCTTCTTTAGTATAATCATCTGTATAATGCCATACAATACGGTCCCCATTCTCAAGAAATTGCTCATTAAGTCCCAAAGACGGATGAGTTCCATTAAGAGTATACATCCATCCAGAAAGTTGTCCATTTGTAAATTCAGCCAGTTTTACGTCCTTATATGTAATGGAGGAAACATAATTTCCTGTTGGGTTTTGCCACTTCATCCCCGCTTCCTTTAGTGCCTTTTCAAATATATCACGAACCTTGGCATTTACATCCACTGTATAAGCTGTTTTGGCAATCCATGTTTCCAGATTGTTAGATTTCAATGTGTGCTTTTCACCCTCTTCTCCATGAGATGAATCACCCAGCAAAGTAAAGTAAACAGTTATAGTATTTTCTTCCTGTACCGGTGCTTTAAGGACTGTTACAGGAAATTCCATCTGTGCCGCTCCGTATGTCGCAACCAGTGTCAGTACAGCCCTCTTGCTGCTGTCAAAACCCGTAATCGTTATGTCCTTAGAAGAAAGCCTTTTCGTTGTTCCATCGCTTAAACTTGCAATAAAGGACATTCCTGACAAGTCAAGTGTATCCCCTATGTAATATGTGTTTTTATACTCCCCCAAAAGTTCAAGGGCATACGCCACAGGCTCCTTGCTGATTTCAGGATATTTTTTCCCATTAACCCAATTTTTCAGGCTGCCTTCTCCCTTGTTCAGAAGCTCCGTAATTGTTCCATCTGCCATTTCAGATGTAGTGGCCTTCCTTGCTAGTTTCACACAATCTACACCCATGGGATCATCTGTTCTGTTATAATTTGTTTTTGCAACTCCAGATGGTACACCTTCCATGCTTTTACTTGTATCAATATACTTAACTTGATTATTGGATTTATTTACAGTGGTGCAACTTGTATCCACACATCCAACTCCACCAATTGCACGTTGTGCACCACAATTTTCCCGATAATAATTATTTTCAATCACGTTGCATTTATTTAATGACGCCATATATCCAATGATACTTCCTACATTTGCATTCTCATCAGTTGCTTCCACAGTACCATAAAAATGATTATTTCTTATATATGAATTTGACCAGTTTTGAATACATCCTGGTTCTGCTCCAAAGAGACCTCCTACATTATTTGCTCCCTTCACTACAGCATCTACATAACAGTTCTGAATTGTTACACAAAGAGTATTTGGAGCTGAGTCTGCCTGATATCCTTTTCCAATAATTCCACCCACATAACTACCAGTAGAGGTAATACTTCCGCAGAAACCACAATTCATCAAGCTGAACGGCCCCATGCTCTGACTCTTACCTGATACAATACCACTGGCAGCTCCCGTGCTATATAAATCTGCATAGCTTACACAATTAATAATAGTGCCACTTATTCGTCCTGCAAATGATGCTACATTTCCCACAATTTCTCCGGTTTCCTTGTCTTTACCCATAGTAACGCCTTTTTCAATGACGCAATTTGTGATATTAACCGTATTTCCTCCTGAAGCACCTCCGTCAATGAAACCACTACCTCTTAAATTTGAGCCACTTTTAACAGTAACATTTTGAATATTTATTGTATCAGGGCATCCTTTTGCGTAGCTACCGCCAGTTCCTATATTATAATCTCCGTCCTCTCCGTAATCGACCACATAATCCGAAACAAGGAGATATCCCTTAAAATACGGTGCATAAATTTTAAGATTGCAAACGGTACTCTCACGAACATAGCGGAATAAAGGTTTGTTGGCACCCTCCGCATATGTTAAAGTAAAATTGCCTCCGTCTAACACTCCAGAAAACGGTTTTAAACTTACACCTTTATCATCACCGTTGCCACCGCCTATTGAAGCCCAGTCAGTATCAAGCACAATATCGCTAGTCATTTTAAAATGCATATCTGCAAAGCTGTAGCCCTGATTAACAAAATCTTTTAATTTCGTTAAATCTGCTTGACTGGCAAGCTGCCATGGACTTTCCTCCGTTCCACTGCCTTTCCATGCTTTTAAAACTTCCTCGGGATATGCCACATCTGGCTTATCCACATAAACAGCAATTGGTTTGTCATACAAACTAGTTGTATAATTTTTTCCTTTATATGTATATGTAACAGTACAATATATCCACTGCAATCCATAATATTTATCTGTTTTGGGTGTATATGTTATTGACGAGTTTACATGACTAGTACTAGTACCATTCTGTATAGTCCACATATAACTGTACTTTCCGCCCAAATCAATGCTTGATGCAGTTACCTTAAGTGGTATTACCTCAGTATCTCCCTGTTTATAATAGAATCCATGTGTATATTCTCCGAAAAACCCTTTATTTTTTTCTGAAACCTCTGGTACTTCAACATCCCAGTCAACAATTGGTGTAGGCTCTGCTTCTACAAGTACAGAAACCAGTTCTGAAGCTGTACTTTTCCCTGTATCAGTATTGGTTGCCACACAATAGTAATAAGCTGTTCCTGCTGATTCAGTAGTCGGTACATATCTAACAGCATTTGCCCCCTCTATGGGAGTTCCATTGTCACTATTGTTTTCCTCATTTTTATACCACTGATATTGCAGATTTCCTCCTGCACTAGCATAAATCTCCAGAGCTGCTGCATTATCGTTCTGGATATAATTAGCACTTGCAGGTTGTAACAGGATAGTTGGCTTTTCCGTAGCAAGTTCTTTTTTTAAAATCAGAGTATATGTATTGTCTACATAATTCTCATCTTCTTTATGAATCACTATCGGAACTTTTGCCTGCCCCTCCGCATCAAATTCAAGTTTATCTGCAGTTAACGCCATTTTTTGTCCGCTTACCGCATCCTTTCCACCTATAGTGATTGTAGAGCTTTCTGATTTGGCTACAGGTGTTATATCAATATTCTCCTGCCCTGGCTTCACATAAACCTCATATGAATTTGCCCATGGATTGAAATTTTCTTTTGCAAATCCGTCTACAGTTAAGCTAGTAAAAATTGGTTTTCTTTTGATTGCAATTGTAAATGTATTGATAAATTCATTTAGATTCCATGAATTCTCCATTCCAATACGAATATTACTTACATTTGATTTAATATGAATATTACTAGGCACTCCATATGAATAATCAAGTCCATTGTTAGTCCATTTATTATCTGCAAAACTTCCATAAATCCAACCTAAACCTTCTATATTATCTTCCATGTAAATTGAAGAATAAATGTCACTTACATCCTCAGGAATTGTCAGGCTGTATTCCTTCAACTCTTTGTCAAAAATAGGGCTCAACATACACGGTGAACTCATATCTTCTTTCAAAGCTAATTCAACTTTGCTGAATTCTGGTGCTTTATCTAGTACATTAACCACACATGCCGGTGCAGCCGCTGTAATCGTAGCAGTTTCAGATGGTTTTGCTGAAAGTACATAAGTACCTGATGTTGGGAAATTCAGAATAATATTTCCAGATTTATCACTGATACTTGGTGAAACAACTGCAGATTCACCTTCCATCGTATATGCCATAACTTCATATCCAGTAAGAGCTTTTCCGGACTTAGCTTTGGCTAAATCAAAATATGCCAATTTTAATGGAAAATCTTTACCTTTTATAACCGTTGTTTGTAAAGCAGCTTTTGCCGAAAAAAAGGAAGAAGTACTCTTATTATCAACAAAAACCGCACTGGCAGCTTTATCTTTTTCACTGCAAATAGTGGCAAAAATCTGAAAATTCTTTGCGTCATTATTGCTAGGATTTGGAATTTCAAATTTTGTGTCACTAACTAATGAGGTAAAACGGTATCTCATCCTAAATAATATAGACTTATCCTGCTTTTCAATTCCCCACAGCTTTGTTGCACTGCCTTCACTACTTGCATAGCCTTCCGTACCATCGATATAATACTGCTCATGAGCACAGAGCATTACATCATCTATGGTGATTTTGTTATCACCATCTTTATCCGTTACGTCTAACTTTTTCTGTACTATTAGTTGCCCAGACTTATCCTTTAAGATCTGTCCTTCTGCGCTAACTGTTAAATATACGGGAATGCTTGCTTCTCCTGATTCATCAGCCCACGATATATCTGGTAACGTTCCCAAAATAAAAACTATTACCAAAAGTATGGATAGGCATCGCCTTCTAATGTTAATAAAAATACTACCTTTACATTTTCCCATTTTAGCTTTCCTCCTTAATTTTACCTTACTACATATAATTCTGATATCTCGACATTTTTACAAATTCCTTTATTTGTCCTAAAATCACTGGATCTACTCGCTTGCTCACTGAGATGCACTCGTTTACCTATTGATTTCATTCCTTAAAATAAATTTTTATTGTTGATTCTGGTATATATCCTGGCAGGTTCTATTTCATTGGTGATAAAATCAGGACTTTTCTGTATCAATTCAAACATTTCTCCCGGTTTCATGTAGGGTTTCATAATCTCTGCCACTAATGGGAATAACTGTGTTTTTTCACCGTAAAAATCTATCAGCAGCATCCAGTGTTCATAGATTTCGTTTTCACTCATAGCTTTAAGCAGCCATGCAGACTCCACCTCAATATTTTTCTCAAAGAATTGCATTAAAGTATCTTCTAAGCCATAGGGCACTGTTTCGGGTTTTCTGAGTTTTATTTTTCCTACGTGTTGTTCTCTGCGCAAGGTCATACCCATGGTCTGTGCATCAATGATTTCCATTATCTTTCTATCTAAAACTATATTTTCCTCGAAAGGTGCAATCACAATTCCATTTATTTCTGCCATGGAATCGATTATTAAATATTTAAGCTTGCTATATGGCATTTCAACGAGCTGCTCTTGTCTAAATCTGCCTAAATTTGATTTCTTATGTAGAAATGCAGGAACAAACTTTCTTCCGTCTCCTGTCATTAACAGTGCAAAGTTTTTTGGGCCTTCTTCTTGTTCTTCAGCCGCATCTGGAATCCATAGCACGGATTCATTGAGCTTTTTAAAAAATTCACTCTCACACTCTTGAGTTTTCTCCTGTATAAACTGTTTAAATAATTCGGTTAATTCTGTTTTTCTTTCTTCCATGTTATTCTTTCCTCCCTGCTTGCATATATAAAATATCTTGTGAACCAAAAAGAGCTGTGACTTAAATAAGTCACAGCTCCGTTTTTAACTGTCTATTTTAATGTACTCTAAACCCGTGCTATAAAAAACAAGCACGTTATAATCAAGCCTTCACCCTAACCGAGGTATGTTTAAAACTTATGTTTGTCTTCTGACTTGCGTATCATCATCTTTTGCCAGTCTTCCCAAGGTTTTCACTCAGTGACTGCCCTTTTTTCAGGGCTAAGGCTCAGACTCCTCGCTTACAGCGGCGGTACCGTCCCGGACTTTAACCGGTGTTCCATCTTAGCCATTAGCAGTTTTACTACTAACGGAACATAAAATACATTATTACCCAATATTCACTTTTTCACTATTGAATTTATACTAACAACAAATTTTCAGTTTGTCAATATGCCAATGACTACTTCTGTTATGGTAAATTTCCTTCTTATGCACTAAAACATCCATTTTTTTTGTTGCTTTTTAAAAGTCTATTAAAACCTACAATACCCGCAAATAAATAAAACACATTTAAACTAATATACTGAAGCCATTCATATATACTAACGGATAAATTCAAATATATTTCTCTCGAAATATCTATTCCTAACGCAAAGGGAAATAAGTATTGTATATAATTGGAATTTATATTATATACGCTTGAAAATATAAGCATGATTCCCGAAAGTACATACATAAACTGTCCCATTACTTTAATTTTTAAAGTAATGCCGCCAAAAATTACTGCCCAACCAAATATACCTAATAAAGCCGGGGCATAGATTAGTACGCTAAATAAATATTTAACTATGTGCGTTATGTTTATAATATTGAATAAACTAGCAAAAACAACGACACATAACTGAGCAATAAGACAGATTGCAAGATTGGATATAATCCTTGCAAACATTAAAAATATAAAATTACTTTTTGTTAATAATTTTGACTCAAGTATCCCGCTATAATACTCACCGCTAATGTTGAAAACATTTACTTGTATAATGAAATAACTAAATTGCCAATATGTATATCCAATTAACACTAACATACCTTCGTTGGCAGCACTGACATCATACCATTCGGATATTGCATTGCTGTCATTAACAAGTACAATTAATCCATACACCCCAATATTTGCAAGAATGTTTATTAGCAATGCTATCTTACTTCTAAATTGTCGGAACAAGTCATACTTTAGTTCATATACCCAAGGAGTTAAGTTAGTAGATACAAATTTTCTCATAATTTTCTATTAGCTCCTTTACTTCTAAATGTTCTGTTACTCTTCCCCTATTTTGACCAGCTTTCACAAATAGGTAATCATCTGCAACTCCAGACAGAAAATTCACATCATGAGAGGAGATGATTATTGATACGTCTTTTGTTTCCTTCAGCTTTTTTAACAACTCCTGTAATACTAAAACCGAATCAATATCCAGCCCCCACGTTGGTTCATCAATCAATAATATCTTTGATTGTGCGCATAATCCAGCTAAAATGCAGACTTTTTTCTTTTCTCCTGAAGAAAGACCTTCAACTAGTCTATTTAAGTAATCAAGGATTCCAAAGTCCTCTGCATACTCATAAATTAAAGCTTTCGATTCACCTGGACTATTTCCCTGTAAAATACTATAATACATCATATTTTCAAAAACTGTATTCTTAAAGTATAAGCATCTGTCTCCAGACAAAATCATAGTCACGTTATCTTTTGCCCATTTGTCATCCAGTGATTTTCCATCAATCAAAACACAACCATTCGTAGGATATAATAATCCGCATAATATTTTTAATATGGTGGTTTTCCCTGCTCCATTAGGTCCTACTAATGCATGTATGCCTTTATCCAACGTCAGCTCCATATTAAAATCCTTTAGTGCTATATTTTTTCCTTTGTTAAAAGATTTCGTTACCTTCTGAAACTCAATTTTCATCTTAATATTCTTTCTCCTAGTAATTCTTCCCATTAAAAAACTGTGACTACTAAAAGTCACAGTTATGTTTGTTTTCTGACTTGCGATTTGTTCCTCGCTTACAGCGGCGATACCGTCCCGGACTTTAACCGGTGTTCCATCTTAGCCATTAGTAGTTGTACTACTAACGGAACATAAAATACATTATTACCCAATATTCACTTTTTCACTATTGAATTTATACTAACAACAAATTTTCAGTTTGTCAATATGCCAGGCCCCTACAACAACTTACACTTTTTAAACAGTTTAACTAATGTTCCTCCCTTTGGCAGCATAACGATTTCATTTTCTTCTATGGCTTTAATCTTAAGAAGCATAATTCCATATACAGCTGCACCTATACCAATAGCCACCACTGTTGAAAGACTGTTCCCTATAAATCCCGCAAAACACCTATAGGTTCCAAAAACTAATACAAACATTACGATACCTGATATAAGTGGTTTCCAAATGGAAAGCTTTAAATCAAAGGTAATACCGGTCAGTTTCTTAACTGCAGCAAAATTAATAAGTCCAATGGTTATATATCCAAGAGTACTTCCGATGGCTGCACCTTCCACATTCAATTCAGGTATACCTGTTAAAACAAAAGTAGACACACATTTAACCACAACTCCCGCTGCCAAGCCCCAAACTGCAATTCCAGGTCTGCCAAGCCCCTGCAGTGTTCCTGCCATGGTCTGGGCTATGCATAAAAAAACAATTCCGATAGCCAAGAAGAATAAGCAACCTGAAGAACTTACTGCACTTTCAATCTGACGAGGAAATAAAAGTGTCATAATAGGTTCTGATAATGCCATCAGCCCAAAGCTGCATGGAACACCAATAATCATAGCTGTTCTAAGCCCTAGACGAACATTCATATTTAAGAAAGCTGTATCTTTCGTACTTGCTGCTGCTGCAATGGCAGGTACCATAGACAAGGCCATAGAAAGTGCCAATGCCATTGGAATATTTATAACAGGCCCTGCCATACCAGTCAGCTGCCCATATAAGGCATTTGCTTCTTCACCAGTAAAGCCTATTGACTGTAGTCTTCTCATAACAATTACCACATCGGCTATATTCATAATTGGAAGAATTGATACACCTATGGTTATGGGAATGGCAATAGCCGCTAAAGTCTTCAGTATACTGCCCGCACTTTCTTTATCAATATCTTTCGTCTCATTTTTAAGAGGTAGTCTTTTTTTCCTATATAAGTAAATCACTATCAAAACTAAAACCCCTGCAATAGGCCCAATGCTTGTACCAACCGTAGCGCCAGCAGCTGCATATTCAAGTCCCTTTGGGACCAGCATAACTGCAAGGACTAACCCAATAGTAACTCTTACTGCCTGTTCTATAAGCTGTGAAGTGGCTGTAGGCCCCATCTCCTGCATTCCCTGAAAATACCCTCTGAAAACTGCCATAATTGGAACAAATAGCAATGCCGGTGCTATGGCAAGCATTGAATAATAAGCGCCTGGATTTCCAAGAGCTTTTACAATGGGTTCCGCTCCAAAGAAAAAAATGGAGGAGGCTACAATTCCTAAAACAAACATCAGTATAAATGATAATTTAAAAACCCTGTGCGCCTCATCACTTCTGCCTATAGCTATACGTTCTGAAGTCATCTTGGATATAGCTGCAGGTGCACCATTGGTTGAAAATACCAATAAAAATACATATATAGGATATGCAGTCTGATAGTAACCCATGCCGCCATCCCCTATAATGTTGGCTAGAGGTATCCTGAAAACTGCCCCCATAACCTGCACTAATAATCCTGCTATACCTAAGATTGCTGCTCCTTTTAAAAACGATTTCTTACTCATCTATATAAATCTCCTCTAATATTCCCTTTAACATTAATAATTTGCTTTTGCAAACAACTCAATTATATATTATACCAAAAAAAACTCTATAGTGTATATGTTTTATTTAAGAAGTTTGTTATACTATTATTAAATCCCACTGAATCAGTGGTTCCTATTGCTTATTAAATATTAAAATTATAAAGAGGTACTAAATGAAAAAATTTGCTAAACCAACTATGTTAATGATTTTAGACGGTTTTGGAATAAGTAAAGAAACTTACGGTAATGCTATTGCTGCTGCTTCAAAGCCTAATTTAGATAAGATATTTGACACTTATCCGCACACTACTTTAAAAGCCTGCGGACTTAATGTGGGCCTTCCTGCTGGTCAAATGGGTAATTCAGAAGTAGGTCACCTTAATATAGGCGCTGGAAGAATTGTTTATCAGGAGCTTACTAAAATTACAAAAGAAATTGAAGAAGGAAGTTTTTTTGAAAATAAATCTCTAAAACAAGCTATGGATCATGTAATAGAAAATGATTCTGCGCTCCACTTTCTTGGCTTGGTCTCAGATGGCGGAGTCCACAGTCATATAAACCATCTTTTTGCCTTATTAGACATGGCAAAAAACAATGGTGTAAAAAAAGTTTTTATACATGCACTTTTAGATGGAAGAGATGTACCCCCTAGGTGTGCAATTGATTATATTGAACAGCTTGAAGCCCATATGAAAGAAATTGGTCTTGGAGAAATTGTTGTGGTTGCTGGAAGATATTATGGCATGGATAGAGACAAGCGTTGGGAAAGAGTCATTAAATTTTATGATGCTATGACCTCAGGTGAAGGTGTGCATTCCACAACTGCAATAAAAGCTATTGAACAAGCTTATAATAATAATCAAAATGACGAATTTGTTATACCTGCTATCATTCACGGCGAACACTCTAATCCTGCAATTGTCAACGATAATGACTCAATTATCATGTTTAATTTCAGGCCTGACAGAGCCAGAGAAATAACTAGGGCCTTTGTCAGTGAAGATTTTGATGGATTTGAAAGAAAAAAAGTTATAAGAAACTTGTGTTATGTATGTATGACTCAATATGATGCTGAAATGCCTAATGTATTAGTTGCATTTTCACCGCAGTCATTAAAGAACACTTTAGGCCAATATCTAGCGCAACAAAATTTAACTCAGCTGAGAATTGCTGAAACAGAAAAATATGCCCACGTTACGTTCTTTTTTAATGGTGGTATTGAAGCACCAAATAAAGATGAGGACAGAATCTTAATTCCATCCCCATCTGTTGCAACTTATGACTTGCAGCCTGAAATGAGTGCTTATCTGATAACAGAGAAGGTTCTAGAGCAAATTGGCAAAGATAAATATGATGTTATCATTTTAAATTTTGCTAATGCAGATATGGTTGGTCACACTGGAGTATTTGAGGCAGCAGTGAAAGCCATTGAAGCCCTTGACAGATGCGTATCCCAAATTGTAGATGCAATCCTTGCCAAAGAGGGGCAAATTTTATTGACTGCTGATCATGGAAATGCAGATTGCATGCTAAATGAGAAGGGCGAAGTAGTCACTGCTCATTCGTTAAATGATGTTCCTTTAGTCCACATTTCAAAGGAGCCCGTAAAATTAAAAGATGGTGGGATTTTAGCAGATATTGCACCTACTATGCTTGATTTAATGGGAATCGCAATACCAGATGAAATGACTGGTCAAAGTTTAATTGATTAATTATAACTGTTGAAAACTTAAAAGTGCTTACAGCAATTTGTAAGCACTTTTTTTAATTATTTTTTATCTTATTCTAAATTTCACATTAAGTTCTTCTGCTATTTGTCTGCATTTCTGAATATCCTCTTCTGGAATAACATCTACCACAGACATTCTTACATCAGGAACATATTTTTTTATATCTTTTGTCCATTTTAATATTGCGTCAAATGACTTTATCCCAAATTCAGGATGACATAAATTTAGATACTTCTCCGCATTTGGAGCATTTAAACTTACCGATACTGCATCCACTACGCCTTCAAGCAAAGGTGCCGTTTCCTTTTCATGAATTAAATCTGACATTCCATTGGTGTTAATACGGATAGGCTTTTCAGTGAACTTCCTTAGTTCTTTAGATATGTCAATAATCTCCTCCAGCCTTTCTGTAGGTTCACCATATCCACAAAATATAATCTCATCAACGTTAGTTTTCTTCTCACAGATTTCTTCTTTTAGTCTAGAAATCACTTCATCTACTGTAGGCTCCTTCTGAAGCCATAGATTATCAGCATTTCCTAAATTATCTGTGACATTTCTAATACAAAAATCACATTTATTTGGACATCTGTTTGTAAGGTTAATATATAAGCTATTTCCATAAGAATAAACTATAGCACCGTTTTTCATTTTTTGTTATCTCCCGTTTTATTATCTCTTGCTACTTACTCTCTTTCAATATTTCTAGCAATAGCTTCCAAGTTCTCTCTACTGAAGAAATACTTAGCCTTTCTTCTACTGTATGAACGCCCGTCATATTTGGTCCAAATGAAACGCAATCTAAACCATTTATCTTTTCAGAGAAAAAGCCGCACTCAAGACCTGCATGAATAGCTTCAATGGCAGGCTTTTTACCATACTGCTTTTCATATACACGAATTACCGTTTCCCTAAGTTCTGAGTCCTTCATAAATTCCCATCCTGGGTATGCTCCTGCAAATTGAACCTTACCACTAAGGAATTCCATTAAAGCCGTTAATTTATCGCATACAGCAGCCTTAGCCGTTTCCACTGAACTTCTAACTGAGAAAATAGCATGAACACCATCTTCCAAGACTTTAAGCACTCCCATATTTAAGGAAGTTTCTACCAGTCCTTTTATATCTGCACTCATAGACTGAATTCCATTTGGAATATTTAATAGCATTAAAATAGTCTTTTTTACGGATTCTTTATTTAAGGCCTCTGCCTTTGCTTTCCCAAGATTCTCAACTTTAACTACAACTTTAGGATCACTAGTTTTATACTCGTTGCTTATAATAGACTGATATTCTTTAATCAAAGTTTCTAACTTTGATAAATCTTTATCTGCTACAACAATATTCAATACAGTCTCCCTTGGGATAGCATTGTCCGCCTGTCCGCCTGCAATATTCACAATGTTTAACGTAAGTTCTTTATTTAAGCTGTACAGCAATCTGCCCATAAGCATGTTGGAATTTCCACGTTCTTTATCTATTTCCATACCAGAATGTCCACCAATTAATCCTGTTATAAGAATCTTAACCTGTGTACCTTCCACCTTTTCACGTTCAATTGGAAGAATACATTCAGCAGTAACACCACCTGCACAACTTACTGTAATAATGCCTTCTTCTTCTGAATCCAAATTTATTAATTTCTTAGCCGTTAACATGGAAACATCAATAGCTTCTGCTCCATATAGCCCAGTTTCCTCATCAACAGTAAATACTGCTTCTAGTCTGGGATGTTCTATATCATCTGAAGCCAGTATGGCAAGAGCCATAGCTACAGCGATACCGTTATCCCCGCCAAGAGTCGTACCATTGGCATAAATCTGATCGCCATCAATACCAAGTTCAAGGCTATCTTTCAAGAAATCGATATCACGCTCTGCAGTTTTCTCACAAACCATATCTAAATGTCCCTGAATAATTACAGCTGGTGAGTTTTCATATCCTTTTGAAGCTTCTTTTACAATAATAACATTGCTTAGATTGTCTCTATAATGTTCCAAATTATGTTCTTTAGCAAAAGCAACACAATAGTCACCTATAAGTTCCATATGTCCTGATCCATGAGGAATACTACATAATTCTTCAAAATACTTAAATACGATCTGAGGTTTTAAATCATTTAACACTCCCATTTTTTTACCTTCCTTCCATATGTAATAGAAATCTATGGATAAAATCCATAGATTTCTAAATCAATTATTTTGACTTTCGATATATACCTTTATCTTTTTTAATTAAATTTTTATCTGACATAAAATTTATAAGGGAATTTGTAAATTCCATTTCATTCTGAACTACAACCGTTTTTTTAGAATAAAACTCTGATGCCTTAATATCACGAACCAAGCTCATGATTTCTTTTTTAGATACAGAATCATTCTTTTTTAAATAAGCCATTACCCTATTTGCTGCTTTGGTATACATCATCGCTTTTAAAGTATCTGCCTGTTTTATAGATTTTTTTAATCCCCATACATAAATAATGGACGTGGCTATTGCAAATAATATGATTCCTATTACTGTCAATTTAAAATTATCCATACCACACTTATCCCTTTACTTTAAAAGTTATAAATTTCGTACTATTCAGGTTATAAAAATATTTACTCAATCTTTCATATAGTGGTTCTGCATTTGTACCAAACTCTTCATTTACTAACTGACCAATCTGGTATATAGAACGCTGACCATCAATTTGTTTCCATACAAAACTACCAAGTTCATCTAACGCTACATGACTTACTTTAGGTGAACCAAAGAATTTTTGAGCAATTTTATTATAAATACCCTTATTTTCCATGTGAATTGTCACTATTTCGTCTTCTTCTTCCCATGAGTGAGCTTGATTTTTCATAGGAATATTATCCAAATAGTTTTGTTTATTATTCTTTTTCATTGTTTTTCCCAAACTATTCTACTATATTTTTATTATTCCATACAGTAAACTTCATAATGGTCAACAGAAGAGCTGCGAAGAATACCAATCCACCAATGTTACCAAGCGAAATGCCTCTTGAGGCAAGATTAATATAATCTCCGAAAGATCCTCCGGCAACTGGTATAACTGCAAATACTGCTAATAAAATACCCACCAGGCCTTCACCCGCAATCAACCCGGAAGTATAAAGAATACCGCTTTCAATAACATTATTTTTAGTCTGATTATTATTATATTTTTTCTTATCAATATATAATCTGATAAGTCCGCCTGCCATGATTGGTGTTGATAAATGAATTGGTAAATATAAACCAATTGCAAATGGAAGTACTGGCATCTGTAATATTTCAATTACGATAGCAATACCTACCCCTACAAATACTAGATTCCATGGTAAATTTCCACCCATTACACCTTCTATTACCATCTTCATTAAAGTCGCTTGTGGAGCAGGAAGTTCTGTTGTACCGTATCCCCAAGCGCTGTTTAATAAGTAAAGAATGGCACCAATGGCTATAGCAGATGCAAAAACACCAATAACTTCACCGATCTGCTGTTTTTTAGGAGTAGCACCAACTATGTAGCCTGTTTTTAAATCCTGTGATGTATCCCCAGCTATAGCTGCCACAATACAAATGATAGATCCAATGGTAATTGCAGCTACCATACCTGCCATACCTGTATTCCCTGTGGCCTTTAAAATAATAGTAGTAATAAGCAGAGTTGCAATAGTCATACCGGATACCGGGTTATTGGAACTTCCAACCAGTCCTACCATTCTGGAAGATACTGTAGCAAAGAAGAATCCAAATACAATAATGAGTATTGCTCCAAACAATGTAAGTGGAATAGCTGGAACTAGCCACATAACTAAAACAATTGCAATAATTCCAAGTAAGACAACCTTTAAAGATAAATCCTGAGCGGTTCTTTCTACGGAAGCACTGCCCTGACCATATCCTTTCATGGCATCTCTAAATGTTGTGACAATCAGAGGTAATGATTTAATTAAACTAATGATCCCTCCCGTTGCAACTGCACCAGCACCTACGTACCTGACATAGCTGGACCAAATGCCCCAGGTTCCTAGCTCACTAATAGGTTTTGTTGCTGGGAATAGTACCATATCACCACCAAAAGATGCAATTAATGGCATCACAACAAACCATGCTGTCACACCACCTGCAAGCATATAAGAAGAAATTCTAGGGCCGCATATATACCCTACACCTGCAAGTGCTGGGAGTACGTCTGCCCCAATACCAGATCCCTTATAAGATGAAATACTATAGTCAACTTCACTTGGGAATAATTTGAAACCATCTGCAATAAGCTTATAAAATGCGGCAATTCCAAGACCTGCAAATACACTGGTTGCCTTAGAACCTCCCTGTTCCCCTGCCATTAAAACTTCAGCACAAGCAGTTCCTTCTGGATAAGGAACTATTCCATGCTCTTTAACGATAAGTGCTGTACGTAAAGGTATCATGAAGAATACACCTAACAAACCACCACAAAGTGCAATCAAGGTGATAGTAACTAGTGAAGGCATTTCTCCAACACCCTCTGCTGCCCACATAAATAGTGCAGGCATTGTAAAAATTGCTCCGGCAGCTACCGATTCACCAGCCGATCCAATAGTCTGAACCATATTATTTTCTAAGATGGATTCTTTTTTTAGAATAATGCGAATAATACCCATAGAAATAACTGCTGCTGGAATAGAAGCCGATACTGTCATACCCACTCGCAATCCCAGGTAGGCGTTAGCACCACCAAACAAAATGGCCAATACCACACCTAACAAAATTGAGGTTACTGTGAATTCTGGCATAATTTTGTCTGCTGCTATAAACGGTTTAAAACTTGTGACATTTGAATTATTTTCTTTCATTCAGTTTATTGTAAAGTAAAGATTTTATACTTTACAGCTTTCTGATATAAATATTATTAAATTTATTCTATGAATTTTATTTGGTTTAGTTTATGTAAAATATGTATTCTTTTACTTTACAGCCCTCCTTTCAGTTTTTATTTAAGCTATTATATTATAACATACATTGCCAAATATTAGCATGTCTGTTTATGTCGAATCACAAATTAGGTTGTTATTTATTATAAAAATTATGATAGTATCTTGCTTACCCATTCAATATTAATAAATTGATAACCTTCTTGTGTATTTTTTTCGATTTTCTCTTTAAGATTCCCCTTTGTTTCTTTAATCAAATCATCATCTATGGGAATAAGAGACTGCTTTCCATCTGCAAACATTATTAGTATTTCATGTTTATGTTCCTTTGACGGATAGTAGAACATGCCTGCAATGCTGTCTACATCCATTCCCTCATTTCCTGATTTGAATAGAATCAACATTTTTATAATTTCTATTACTCTGTCGTCTAGCTTCATATCATGTATCATTATTTTTTCTGCCAGTTCATTTACATTGCTTACCGCTCTATAAACATACCCCTGTCTTGCTTGTATCTCAAAGGTTTCCGGAGAGTCAAAAAGAACTTTATTCATCTCTTTTATGGAATCTGCATCAGCAGTAAGGTACAACATTAAGTGTTTTTCCATATCATGGTATAAACAGGGATAAGTTATAGGAAACTTTTTGCCACACTTTTCGCATGTAAAAACGAATAATTCTCCATTTAACACTTTCTCCTTTAGTTCTGGATCTAAATCAGCAATGATATTTTGCCATGTCACAAAGTTTTGCTTATTTTCACATTCAGGGCATGAAACTTCATTCGTTGTACATTTTGACATTTTATTATTCCTTTCTTTTTCTCTTTGCAATCTCAAGAGCACTTTTTAACATCATATTTTTAAACTTTTCAATGGTTTCTTTTTCTAAATTAGGTACATTTGCCATACTAACAATTTCAATTTTGCTAAAGTGCTCTGAAGCCTTTAATCGCTCTACCACTTTACGATAAATCACTTTAGTAACAGTCTCATTGTCCTCTTGCAAGAATATAAGAAAGCTCATCCTTCCCCAAGTCTTACCAAATTCAATATGGACTGGGCTAGTGGTAACTTTTCGGATTAATTCCTCTACCCCGCTTTTTAGTTCACCGACTATAATGTCTACAATTGTACTATTTATAATAAGAAAAAAACTAACTCCAAAGCCCATAGCCAAAATAAATCCAATCGAATCCCCCCAGGCTTTTGTAGTGTAATAAAACATAATGAGCGAAAGGGGAATAAACAAAAGTCTAATCCCCTTAAAAAATGTTAATTTTATATTTTTATGTTTCTTTTTGCTTTGCATATTTATTTTTTCTCCAAATTTATAATTTTATTATTTTCATTCTATGCATAAACATCTCTATCCCAGGAACCTTTTAAATACTTTTTAAAAGTGTTTAATAATGTAGGGCTTTCATCCATAAAATAAGATCTCGCTACATTACCATTTGCATCCCAGTCGCATCCATCCCACCAGACAGCAGCTTTTATACGGTCATAGTTCTTTATTGTATTAAACATGTTAATTACCCATTGATTTTTGTCACCGCCCATACTTGCTGAAGAGAACTCCGTAATCATAAGTGGCTGCTCAAATTTTGCACAATAGTCATAATAAAGGCCTTCGTATAAGTCATCAAATTCATGCCATTTTTCTCCCGTGGATGCATAGTATGTTCCTGTATTATAAGCAGTCATACCTACTACATCAACATATTTGTCTCCCGGATAATACATCATTTCGTCGTTCCAATTGAAATTAGGGAAAGAAACGCAATTTGGATTCCATATCCAGATTACATTTTGAGCTCCTGCCTTTTCAAAAAAGCTATAGACATACTTATAAAATTCTTTGTACATAGTTGTGTCTTTAGATGTGTTGTAGCTGGAATATGGGCACCAGTCTCCATTCATTTCATTACCCAGCCTAAACATCACAGGATGGCCAAATTCTGTCACAACCTGGGCATAATCTCTTAAGAATTCGTCATACTGACCATCTAAAACATCATATACCATATTTCCATCCGGTTTTCCGGTTGTCTGAAGTGTAAGCTCTAAAACTTTATTATGGTCATAAGCAGTATCTAACCTTTGTTTAAGATTTGGATGCTTATAAGTATTATCAAATTCACTGTAGTTTAAAAGAATTGGGAATTCATAATCATAGTAATTTTCATAGGTATCCAGTTGTGTATAATCAAAGCCAGCAGTATCTGGTTCAAAAATGCCCCAGGTTAAATCAGCCTCATCACTAAAATAATTCTGATAAAATGCTTTGGTTTCATCATTCCAGTTCTTTTCATTTATATCAATTTTCTGTGCAACTCTCATGTATGCTGGTTTTGTTGGTGTGAAAGTGGTAAAACTATTGATTAAATAAGTGTATCCTCCTAAATTAGCTATGGGGTCCGTTGCTTTCACAAAAATGGTGTAACAATAATTGTCCTTCTGTATATCCATACAGATATAATAATTCTTATCATTGTTTACTCTTGACAGTTTATTTCTATGCCATACCACGATATTTACAGAATGTCCATTAATAGTTTGTACGTCATTATATTCCGTGACATGATCATTTGTATTATTCAAGAACTTATTTGAATAGTTAATATAACCAGCCTTACTTGTGTTGCCAATATACTGCTTATAGATTTCTATTCTTTTATTTGTATTCTCCAATATCGTTCCAACACTGGAATATCTCATGTCTACATTCATGCCTTTATCAACATTTAAACTATACCCATCTACATAATTTGTAAACATATCATATGTTCCTGCATCCGTTATGTTATATTGTGAAGATGCAACTGCAGTTGTTTCAGCAAACGCTGCAACAGTAGTTCCAAAACTCATTGTTAATAATACTAGTATTGCTAAAAACCTTTTCAAATCAATCTTTCTCCTCTCGACTATATATCTATCTGTTTTCTTTCAATAGGGCTGTATTCCATTGCAATTTTTTCCGCAATTTTTATTCCGTCTACTGCTGCCGAAGTTATACCTCCTGCATATCCTGCACCTTCTCCAACAGGATATATGCCCTTACTGTTGCTTTCAAAGAACTCATCTCGAAGTATTCTCACTGGCGAAGAGCTCCTGGTTTCAACCGCAGTTAACATTGCATCTGGTGAATTAAATCCCCTTATCTTTCTTCCTAGAAATGGTAAAGCCTCCAGCATTGCTTCTACTGCAAAATCAGGCAGACAATTTCTTACTTTGTTACCATTTGCTTTTTTATCAACAAATTCTTTCCAAGAAGACTTAGGCGCACTATAATTACTTCCACCCTCAACAAAAGCCTTTCTTTCATATTTTTCTTGAAACTCGACACCTGCCAATGGATGATCCGACTCAAAATCTGAAGTCCTAACATCTACCAAAAGTGCACTATTGGCATATTGACTATTTCTTTCATGATAACTCATACCATTTGTAACTACCCCTCCGGATTGAGAAGAAGCGATAACAACTTCTCCGCCAGGACACATGCAGAAGGTATATACACCTCTGCCATTTTCGCATCTATGGGATAATTTGTAATCCGCTGCGCCAAGACCTGTATCTTCACGTCCATACTGTGCTTTATCAATCATCTTTTGCGGATGTTCTATTCTTACTCCCATAGAAAATGGCTTTTGAATCATATGAATACCTCTCTGATTTAGCATTCTAAAGGTATCTCTTGCACTATGACCAATAGCCAAAATTAAATTTTCTGTTTCTATCCATTCCCTGCCATTTACCTGTACAGCATTCACGGCTCCATCGGTAATTTTGATATCAGTTAATTTTGAAGCAAAACGGATTTCTCCCCCATTTTTTATAATCTTCTTTCTTATATTTATAACTACTTGACGAAGTATGTCTGTTCCTATATGCGGCTTCTGCTTATATAGTATCTCATCATTTCCTCCTGCTTCTGCCAATTCTTCAAGTACCTTATGAATTCTATAATCTTTTATCTGTGTCGTAAGTTTACCGTCAGAAAAAGTACCAGCACCTCCCTCGCCAAATTGGACATTGGATTCTTCATCTAAAATTCCCTCATTCCAAAATTTTTGAACATCAATTACTCTTTGTTCTACACAGTTTCCTCTTTCAAGGATTAAAGGTTTGAATCCCATCTCTGACAATATCAAAGCTGCGAACATGCCGCAAGGTCCAAAACCTACTATAACTGGTTTATTTTTCATATTTTTTGCACCAAAAGCTACAAATTTATATTTATTATCAGGAGCTTCTGTAATTTTTAATCTTGAAGCTGCCTTCGAAATATCAGCATTGACTGAAAAATCAACAGTATAAACCATCTTAATGTCGCCTTTATCTCTTGCATCTATGGATTCTTTAACAATTTTATACTCCGTTATAGAAATATCTTCCATCCCAATTTTTTTTAATATCTTTTCTGGAATATTTGATTTATTCTCATCTAAATCTAGTTTAATCTGACTAATTCTATACATTTATTCTCCAATCACCATTTTTTGTGTAAGTGCCTCTGCTACGCCTCTTCCAGCCTTTATTCCTGTAAGCCATGCGTTATGCAAGTTAAATCCACCACATGGTGCATCATAATCAAGAAGTTCGCCAGCAAAATAAATACCTTCAGAGATTTTCGATTCCATTGTCTCTAAATTCACTTCATCTAAAATAATTCCACCACCAGTGCACTGGGCTTCTTTCCAGCCTTTTGCTCCTGTAACAACATATCTGCTGCTTTTTAAAAGCATTGCGATTTCTTCTATGCCTTTATAAGTAATATTCCCGATAGTACTGATTTTATCTTCCAATGCCTCCCCAATAATCTGCTCACCAAGTTTCATGTTTATAATGGATGCCAAATAAATTTCTGTAGGCATTTCTGACATTAAATATCTTCTATCCTTTAAAAATTCTATCACTTCCTCATCTTCCATTTCAGGTAAGAAATCAAGCTCTATACTATATTGTTTAAAAGCCTCGTCCAAAGTAGTATAATCGTCCAGTTCCAATTTAATATATCTGCTTAGGTTAAAAATGCAAATGCCTGACAAGCCATCTGCCGTAAATTGGATTTCACCAGTTTCTTCTACAATGGGCTGTTCGTTTTTCAGTAAAGTTGCTTTACCCTTTACTCTTATACCCTTTAAAGATTTTTCTACACCTTCACATTCCAGTGGCACGAGAACAGGATATATTCTCGAAAGAGTATGCCCAAATGTTTTAGCTATTCCATACCCGTCGCCAGTTGTTCCAAACTGAGGTCCTGATTTACCTCCACAGGCTAAAATTATTTTTTTGCAAGGTATAATGACTTTTTCATTTGCACAATCAATATTTACTTTAAAGCCTTCTTCTTCAATTTTAATAACACTTAGTACCTGACAATTGGTAAATGTAGTAACGTTAAGCTTTTTGACTCTCCATTTTAATAATTCCAAAACCGATGCAGCCTGTCCGCTTTGTGGATACATACGGCCATGTTCCTCTTCCTTTAAAACAATTCCACTATTATTTAAAAAATCTTTTACGACTTCATAATCTGTACAAGATGAATTCGTAATATTGCATCTTCCATTTCCTGTAGCAAGAAGTTTTTTTCCAAGTTCCTCTTTTTTTTCTACAATACAAACCTTTAGTGTGGGATTCTTTTCCATAACACTAATCGCTGCGGCTAATCCAGAGGCTCCACCACCAATGATGCATACATCAAAGAATATATCGTATAATGATTTACTACTTTTCTGATTACTATTCATAATTTTATACCTCATATTTTATATCATAACGTTTTTATTTTACCACAAATAAAAATCTTTTGCCATCCATTACTTTTCATGTTATTATTATTAGGCTTTCTATGTAAAATAAGAGCAGGTTAATTATTACAGGAGTTTATAAAATGCTTAAATTTATAAAAACAGTTTTTGAGCTGTTTATACTTTTACTAATAGTAATTACCATAGCTTTCGGCTATGCGAGATATATTGAGCCTTACAATCTAAAAACTGTAGAGCTTTCTTTGAAAGCTCCAGAATTGCAACTGGAAGCTGGAAAGGGCAATTTGAAAATTGCCGTTTTCTCTGATACTCACTTTAGTGACTGGTATACAACTGACGATTTTGAAAAAGTCATATCCAGCATAAATGAGCAATCTCCGGACTTAGTTTTTTTTGCAGGTGACCTTATTGACAACTTTAATACATATACGGGAGATGTAAATAAAATAACCAACTGCCTTTCAAAAATTGAAGCTCCCTTAGGTAAATTCGCCGTATACGGAAATCACGATTATGGCGGTGGTGCTGAATGGCAATATGAAGGTATCATGCAGGAGGGTGGCTTTACCGTCCTTGCTGGAGATTATTATTCCTTTGACAATTTAAATCTTGCCGTTATTGGAATTGATGACATTCTTATAGGTGGAGGCTCACCCGCTATAGCCAGCTGGGGCAGAGGTGATTTTTATAATATAGTTCTATGTCATGAACCCGATGTGGTCGATGAGATATTAGATTACAATGTAAACTTAATGATTTCAGGGCATACGCATGGAGGTCAGATTAATATTCCCGGCTACACAGCAGAATTTCTTCCCCGTTATGGTGAAAAATATTTAAAGGGCTTATTTGAATTTGAAAACAATATAAATACGAAGCTTTATGTTACCTCAGGTATTGGTATGACAAAACTTCCTTTTAGATTTATGGCGCCGCCTGATGTTACATTTATAACTTTACACAATTAAACGATTCCACTAAAAAGGACTCTATCCGGTTAATTTTGCAAGCCAATGCTGCTAGTTTAACCGGATAGAGTCCTTTTATATATACTTTTTTATGTTGTTGTTATAAATGTGTATGGGCTGTTATAATGGCATGTTCTGCACTGCTGAACACATTTTCTTTTCCAACCATATCTAAGATTCCGGCCCTTTGCATCTTTTTTAAGACTTTTGGCTGAACACTTGTAAACATAACTTCAGTTCCATGCTCCTGCAGAATATTAATTAACTCAATCATGCCCTGAACTCCAGATAAGTCCATAACAGGCACTCCTCTCATGGAAAGGATCAGTACCTTGGTGTTTTCCAGTTCAGAAAGTTGTGTTATCAGCTTATCAACTACTGCAAAAAAAATTGTTCCTGTTAAATAAGCAACTCTAATTTTATCTGATACTTGCGGAATCTTTATTCCGATATTCTCTAATTTATCACGGTCAATTTCACTAATAGTAACATCTATATCTGTAAGTCTTACAACAATTAATATTGCAGAAAAAGCCACACCTATGATAATTGCCTGTGTCAAATCTAAAACAACTGTTGCACCCATAGTAATAAAGAATTTTGCCATACCAGACTTAAATTTATGCTGAAATATAAAGTGAATATTTTCCCAATCATTCATTCTCCAAGCAGTTACAATAAGAACTCCTGACAATGCGGAAAGAGGAATTGCTGACATGATTGGAGCCAGAATAAACATTGAGAGTAATAAAACGATAGAGTGTATAATACTTGTAAGCCTTGTTTCGCAACCGGCCTTAATTGCTACACTTGTTCTGGCGATAGCCGCTGTTGCCGGTACTCCTCCAAATAGTGGAATAACTATGTTACCAAATCCCTGTGCAACCAATTCTACATCACCATTCAGCTTTTCATGCTTCATTTTTCCTGCTGAAGCCCCACAAAGCAAGCTTTCAATCATAGCAAGTGCTGCTATGGATAATGCGGGAATAAAAAAGTCCAATAGTTCAACAGACTTTAATACCTGAAAAGTAAGCCTATCCTGTAAAAATATAGTTTTAGGAATATCTCCCACAACTGCAACATCAAACTTTGCAAAATAATTAAATATCAATACAATAACCAGAGATGCTAATGACGAAGGGATTTTTTCATTCCACTTTTTAGGCCATATAAGCATGATAATTATAACCATTACACCGATTGCTGCTGTGTATGGGTCTGGATTAAATCCTCCTGTGAAATAAGAAAAGAATTTATTGATTGCCAAGCTTCCTTTAGAAGTAACATTAAAAAAGTTATCTAGCTGACCCAGGGCAATTATAATCGCAATCCCTGAAGTAAATCCCGTTATGACGGAAGAAGGAATAAAATATATTACCCTGCCAAGCTTCAAAAATCCCGCTATTACCAACATAACGCCTGCTAAAAAGCAGGATATCAAGATGCCTTGCATTCCATATTTCGCAGCTAAAGTAACTAATATTGCTGTCATTGCTCCTGTAGGCCCAGAAATTTGGAAAGAAGCACCCGAAAGTGCTCCTATTACTATACCGCCTATTATTGCTGTAACAAGTCCAGCTGCAGCAGTGGCCCCAGACCCCACACCAAATGCAATGGCTAAAGGCAGTGCTACAGCTGCTACTGTTATTCCTGACATTAAATCTTTTGTAAATCTTTTACCATTATATCCTTCAAATTCATTTACTAATTCTAATACATATGATCTTGCTAAATTCATTTTTATTTCTATTTCTCCTTGTTTTTCTCACTATGTAAAAAATGGTGATGCCTTTTTGCATGAGGCATACCAATACCAAATGTTAATACATTAGTGCCCTGTATCAAGAAGAAAATCCCTATTAGAATTCCTAATGTTATTCCTGCAAAATTAGAATTTAGGAAAGAATATATTCCAGCTAAAGTACTAATAACTCCTAGTCCCATAGTCCAACTCCAGGATATATTTTCCTGTTTCCTTAAGGTCAGCGATCCAACGATTCTGTTGCACCCTGAAAACAGCATCCACATGCCAAAAAACATGATTATCATTAAATCCGTTGCTAACTGATTGGATAAAACGATACACCCTAAAACTATACCCATTAAAGCATCTGATAAAGCCCATCCCATCCCATCTGGTCTATTTTTCATCTTTATAAATGCTGCTGCTCCAATAATTCCATTTATAACCATTACACTACCCAATATAAAAGCTAATGCTGCAAAAGCCACCCCCTGGTTAGCTACGCACCACAAGCCTGTTAGTATCACTATTACACCTGAAATAATTGTTAAAACTCTCATTAATTACTACCTCCATTCCCCTGCACCTTTATTTCTATATCCTTAATGTGCTGGTACCACAATTAATTTTGCTATGTCTTTAATCTTTTCGCTAAAAGAACTGATTAAATTCTCTGCTGTTTTGGCCTCTCCTGATTCTCCAAGAACAACATAAGAAATGTCATTCTTATTTACTAAATCCACTAAGGTATCTAGCACATGGTTAGACCTGACCACAGTTAAATTTGCGCCATATTCCAAAGCTTTTTCATATAAATACTCTAAAGCTTCGCCCTCTTGATTATTTCCCAAAAACTTGAATTGGTAATGTGCTACATGTATGATAAATAATTCACCTTCATCATTTCCGAGAAATTCATGTCCATACTTGATAAGTCGCTCACAAGTCTTTTGCTGAGTAACGCAAACCATAACATTTTTCATAGGAATCCCCCTTTACATCTCATTTATATAATATAATGAAACACAAATCATGCTTTAAAAATTTTGCCGTTTAGCTTTTCAATTATACACTAGAATTTTCAAATTTTCTAGTATAAAATACAATTAGTATACTTATCGAAGGAGGGCAGCTATGGATAGAACTATTATACATTGTGACATGAACGGATTTTTTGCTTCAGTAGAATTGCTTTCAAGACCTGATTTAAAAAGTATTCCTATGGCAGTAAGCGGCAATCCCGAAAGCAGGCATGGTATTATTCTGGCGAAAAATGAACTGGCTAAGAAATTCGGTGTGGTTACAGCGGAAACCATATGGTCTGCTCGAAAAAAGTGTCCAGAACTGCAGTTAGTCCGCCCTCATCACGATAAATACAAGAAATACTCCGAACTGATAAATTCCATTTATTATAGATATACAGATATGGTTGAACCTTTTAGTATCGATGAATCCTGGCTTGATGTGACAGGAAGCTTAAAACTTTTTGGAAATGGTGTTGAAATTGCAGATAAAATCCGTGAAACCGTAAAAAGTGAATTGGGACTAACACTTTCAGCGGGTGTCTCCTATAATAAAATCTTTGCCAAAATGGGCAGTGATTACAAAAAACCTGATGCGACTACTGTTATATCAAGAGATAATTATAGAAGCTTACTATGGCCTATGGATATTTCAGAAATGTTCTTTGTGGGTTCTGCTACTGCAGACAAATTAAAGCGTACCGGAATCTTAACGATTGGTGACTTAGCTTGTACTAATAAATCAGTATTACAAGGCCTGCTGGGTAAGCAGGGACCCATGTTATATGACTATGCCAATGGACTTGACGAAAGCCCTGTTGCGCGTTCTTATGAGAAACAGAAAATCAAGTCGGTAGGTAATGGCATCACTTTCAAACGTAACTTAACTACAACCGATGACATACAGACTTCACTTAAAGCTCTTTCTGATACAGTTTCCAGCCGGCTCCGAAGCTATCAGCTTAAAGCCTCTGGAATAAAAATAGACATTAAAGATCCTTACTTTAAAACGATTTCAAGACAGAAACAACTGGAATCAACAACCAATATTACGGAGGAAATTTACACCTCTGCTTATTCTCTTTTAAAAGCTTCATGGACTATCGGCAATCCCATTCGTCTTATCACCATAACCGGTATTAATTTAGTGGATGAAAATCAATCAGAGCAGTTAAGTCTTTTCAGCAAGGATATAGAATCCCGGGAAAGAAGTACAAATTTAGATAAAACTATGGATGCTATTCGTAGTAAATTTGGAGGACAGTCCATAACCTTTGGCGGAATCTTAAAAAATGATTTAGGTATAGACTTGGTGGATGAAAACGAAGAAAGGGAGGATTAAATCCTCCCTTTTATAATTACTTACTTTTTTTACTATAAGATCTGCTTCTTCCATCTCTTCCCGATCCGTCTTTATTCCTGCTAGAATCGTTCTTTCGATCTCTGTTTCTATTTCTGTCTCCGCCGTATCCGCTTTTGCTCCTCTGCCTGTTGCCATCTTTGTTTTTTACCATATCGCTAAATTTATCGCGCTTATTTATGGTAAAATCATTATCCAGGTCTGATTCTGCATAGTTTCTGTTATCTAATTCGCTAAACTTCATTTTAAACAAAGCTGCGGCAATGTCAAGAGTTGTAATATCATCAGATTCTTCAAGAATTCTTTCAATAGCTTCTGTGTATTTAGAATAACCTCCTGCAGCTAGTGCCGCTATTACTTCTTCAGTAGCAGACTGAAGCTTCATAGTTTCAATGCTTGAAATGCTAGGTGGATTAGCCCTCGTAATTCTTGACTTTGTATATCTTTCTATATCTCTAAGCTTATAAATATCCCTGCCAAATACAAACGAATAGGAAACACCCTTCTTTCCAGCTCTTCCTGTTCTTCCAATTCTATGAACATAGTATTCTGCATCACTTGGAATATCATAGTTAAATACAGCCTCTACATCATTTACGTCAATACCTCTTGCTGCAACATCCGTAGCTATAAGCAGCTCAACCTGGCCTTTTCTGAATTTATTCATTACACGGTCACGTTCACGTTGTTTCATATCACCATGTAATGCTTCAGACGAATATCCTCTAGCCTGAAGGGAAGTACATAGTTCATCTACCTTCCATTTTGTGTTACAGAAAACAATTGCCAGCTTAATGTTTCTAGCATCCACTAATCTGCAAAGTAACTCTAATTTTGAATTTTCCCGAACCTCAATATAATACTGCTCTATTGTGTTGATAGTAACTTCTTTCTGTAATGTCACCACATGCTCAGGATTGTTCATATATAAATTAGCAATCTCTAAGATGCCTTTTGGCATAGTTGCTGAAAAAAGCATAGTCTGTCTTTCAGTTGGAAGTTCAGCAAAGATTGTATCAATATCCTCTCTAAACCCCATATTCAGCATTTCATCAGCTTCATCCAGTACTACCATTTTCAAGTTCTGAAATTTCAATGTATGTCTACGCATGTGATCCATAATTCGTCCTGGCGTACCTATAATCACTTGCGGCTTACCCTTTAATGCAATAATCTGTCTGTCAATAGACTGCCCGCCATATATAGCTAGGGATTTAATCCCTTTTTTATACTTGCAAAGACTTCTAAACTCTTCAGATACTTGAATTGCAAGTTCTCTAGTTGGGCATAACACAAGTACTTGTACCCCCTGTTGCTTTGAGTCAATCATCTCAACTGCAGGAACTCCAAAGGCACAAGTCTTTCCAGTTCCAGTCTGTGCCTGTCCAATAACGTCACGGCCTTCCATTACCACAGGAATAGCCTTTGACTGTATTGGAGTTGCCTCCTCAAATCCCATAAAATCCAATGCTTTTTTCATTGCATCTGATAAGTTTAATTCTTTAAAATTTAAATTTTCCATTCATTTCCTCATTTCGTAATTTATCGCAAACTGCGATATACAATCATTTCATTA
This sequence comes from Aminipila sp., assembly GCF_032051575.1. NCBI lineage: Bacteria > Bacillati > Bacillota > Clostridia > Peptostreptococcales > Anaerovoracaceae > Aminipila > Aminipila sp. The sequence continues at coordinate 103,932 of NZ_DAMBYD010000007.1, forward strand.
TATTTTTAATTCGTCTTAATGTCAAACTATTTATATGAATTTATTAATTTTTTATTACTTCTTTAGATAAATCGAGTAGTTTGTGGTATAATTATAAATTAAAATATTCTCAAATGCTAGTTTGTAAAAATAAATTATAATAAAAGGTATATACTATGAATTCAAAAGAAGCTAATAAAAATACAAAATTAGAGAGAGCAGCAAATCACTTTGATTTCCACTCTATTACTGTAAAATTACTGTTATTTCTGTTTCTTCTTATTATTGTCGAAGCTGTAGTTTTTATGTGTTCCTTTTATATAAGTAATCTCATAGGTACAGCCATTATGGCAGCTTCTGTATCTGGTGTTATTGTGGCCTTAACCATCATTAAAATATTTACATCTCCTATAAAGGAATTAATCCGAGCTGTGATTGATATTGACCCCATGCATCCAGTCACATTGAGAAAGACAAATATTAGAGAATTAGATCTACTGGCCAAAACAATTGAAATTCTTAGTTCAACTTCAGCAGACACTGCTTCTAAGATGTCCAATGTTTTAGATGTAGCGGGAAGAGCCATGGCAATTTTTGAAATCTATAAAGAAGCAGATACAGTGTACATCACGAAGCACCTTTTCCCCATTCTAGAAGAGCCGGATGCTGCCCTTTATAAAACAGGATTTATTCCTGCCAATGTATTCAGAGCAAAAATGTCTAAATTTGAACGTTATCTGGTTACTAACCAATCCACAAAAAATAGTAGTGTTTTTCATGTTGAGCGAAGTAATAACTCTTCAAAATGGATTCGGATTACCACTATACAAGGAGATAATAAGGAATTAGGACTTGTTGAAGATATCACAGAGGAAATGCTGAGAAAAACAAAAATGGAGTTTGAACGTGACTATGATGTTCTTACTAGTCTTTTAAATCGCAGAGCTTTCCAAGCTAATGTCCAGCAATCTTTCTCTAATCCAGAATTTGTTTCTATTGGAGCTATGGTGTCTATTGATTTAGATAATTTAAAATTTATTAACGATACCTATGGTCATGATTACGGAGATGAATATATCCGTTCTATGGCCAATGTACTAACCGTAACATGTCCGAATAACTCGGTTATCTCAAGACAAGGCGGGGATGAGTTTGCTGTATTTATGTATGGTTACCAGTCAAAAGAACAAATTAGAGCTGAAATTATAAAATTAAACATATCTATTAACAACAAGGCTTTTAATTTACCGGATACCATTACACATTTAAGTGCCTCAATGGGGGTTGCATGGTACCCAGATGATACAACATCTTATAGCCAGCTTATCAAATACGCCGACTTTGCCATGTATTCTGTAAAGAAAACTACAAAAGGCTCCTTTGCTGAGTTTGTGCTTAATTCCTATGAAAAGGATTCCTATTTAACTGGTCTGTCTGTTTATCTGGAAGAATTTATAAAAAACAGGATGTTTGAATATACTTTTCAGCCCATTGTCAGTGCAAAAACAGGAGTAATTTTTGCTTATGAAGCTTTGATTAAATCAAAACATCCTTCTATAAAGAATCCAAAACAGCTATTTGAGCTTGCAAAATCAAGAGTCGAGCTTTATGAAATAGAAAGACTAACCTGGCATGAATCACTTACTGCCTTTGAGCAATTAAATGCACTGCCATCCATCAAATTATTTATAAATTCTATCTCTGATCAAATTCTTGACACAGAAGACAAGAATACCCTTGAAAGGAATTTCTGTCATCTTCTAAAACAAGTGGTGGTAGAAATTAATGATAATGATCATGGAAATCTAGATTATACAAAAGCTAAATTAGATTTTATTCGTAACTGGGGTGGTGAAATCGCAGTGGATGATTACGGTACAAGTTCATATGATGAGGATTCCTTTAATATTATTTCACCAAAATATTTAAAGATAGATATATCTATCACTCAAAACCTATATAAAGACAATAATAGACACAAGCTGGTCGAAAGTATTGTTTCCTTTGCACACCAGCGAAATATATCAGTTATCGCTGAAGGTATTGAAAAACCTGAAGACATGTTTGCATTGATAGATATCGGAGTGGATTACTTACAAGGATATCACATTTGTAAACCTGCATCAGAACCTCCTAAAATGCTGGCAATTACTACAGCACAAATTGCAAACTACAACAAACGGAAAGCAGAACAATTAATTTCATAAAGATTAAAGCAAAAGCCACTCATTTGAGTGGCTTAAAAACTATCCTTCTAAACTCGTATACCCTATTGAATCTTTAGGACACACCTCTATACATTTTCCACATTGAATACAATCTGGATGACTTAAAATATCTCCTTTATATTCATATGGAATTATTCCTAATGAACAATGCTTTTCACATATTTTACATGAAACACAATGAGAAGATACATTCAATACATTTTTATTTTTCTTGATTTTAGATATTACCGATGCAAGAGTGCCCATGGGGCAGAAATGACACCAGGTCCTATGATTGTAAAATAAAGAAAGTATTATCCCTATTATGGTTGTTATAACGATTATTCTATAGAAAACAAAACCGATTCCATAAAGATTGCCCCAGTTCTGCCTAATTCCCATTGTAAACATAGTCATCATTAAGATTAATATCGCAAATCTAAAAAAATAAGATTTAAATATTTTAGGCACTTTTCGCTTCTTACTAAATTTAGAAACTACGGTATCATAAAAATTTCCTCTTGGGCATATATTACCACACCAATACCTGCCTTTAAAAAGAGCAACAATAATTGGTGCAGCCATACAACTAATTGCTACTATAGCAAATCTTAAATCAAATAAGCTTAAAACTATAAAACCAAGCAATATAATAAACGAATATTTTTTCCACCATTCCAAAATCTTTTTCAAAATTAACTCCTCCAGTTTATCAAATAATTTATCTTACCTAATTAATAAGTATATCAATATTACTTTTATTATCTGTGACATTATCACATCCATAAACTAGATTAAGTATCTTTAAGTGGTTTATTCTACCTCAACAGTTTCAGTTTCATTCTTTGATGTATTTACTAGATTTAACAATCAATGCCCTTGCGAGAAAGGACCCCATTCTTATAATAATGCTTTATTTCTGTGATCTCACTTACCAGGTCAGCCATTTCTATTAGGCTATCTGAAGCATACCTTCCTGTAAGAATGACCTCTACCTCTTCACTTTTTTGTTGGATCATTGATATTACCTGCTCATCCGTAAGTAAATTAAAGTATATAGCAATAGTGATTTCATCCATTATGACCACATCATACTTTCCATTTGAAAGTGCTTCTCTGCAGCGTTCCAAACCTGTTTCCGCACGTTTCATATCTGCCCCATCAGGTTTTCTGTCAAGAAAACAGCCTGTACCATACTGTTCGATCTTAATTCCTGGTATAAATTCTGCACACTTTGTTTCCTCATAAGCCATGCCTTTAATAAATTGACCTATGTACACCCTTTTCCCCGACATTGCCGCCCTTAAAGCCAACCCGAAGGCCGCCGTAGTTTTTCCTTTTCCGTTTCCAGTATAAATATGAACATATCCCTTTTCCATAGTACAAACCTCCTTATTATACTAAAACTAGTTATATTTTTCTCCCATTAGCCCTTTTTGCTGACACTCAGGACAGTATCCATACATATCCAGCTTATGTCCTGTTATTATAAAATCGGTTTGCCTTTCAAGTAATTTTTCATATTCGCATAAAGGACAGTTTTCTATGGACAGAATTTTTTTGCAGCCTATACATACAAGGTAATGCTTATGAACTCTGTTGTTGTATTCAAATAAAGCTTTACTTTCGTTGGTAACACTATGCCTTAGAACTAATTCCTTATCACTTAATGTTTCCAGCGTCCTATAAACTGTAGACAAATTAATAGAAATGTTTTTTTCTTTTAGTTCATGATAGATCTGCTCTGCAGTAACAGGCTGGTTAGCAATTTCTAAAAACTCTAAAATTGTTGTTCTGTGCTTTGTACTTTTCAAGCCACAATCTTTTAATATATTTTCATATATTGTATTATTTTTCATCATTCGTTCTCCACTATCTTAATTTGCTTCTACATTTTCTATTTTATTTATTTTTCGCCTGTTATTTGCAAAGCGTACACCATAGCATAACAGGTAACATAAAACAGATAAAATTACTATAGAAGCCCCTGAAGCCATATTCGTAATGTATGAAATCCATAAGCCTGCAAAGCAAAAAATATTTCCAAAAATGACCGCATATATGATTCTACCTTTTAATTTATTAGAAAAGTTTTCTGACACCGCAGCAGGAGCCGTTAATAAAGACAATACTAAAATAATACCCACAACACGAATAAGAACCACAACTGTCATAGCCACAAGCAGCAAAAGCAAATATTCAAGGAATGCAGTCTTTATACCTATAATCGAAGCAAACTCATCATCAAACATATATGCCTTCCAATCATGGAATAAGGCAATAATAGTAAATGCTACTACAGTTGTAAGTACCACCATAAAATAAAGGTCTGATTTGGTGACAGATAAAATATTACCGAAAAGGTAAGAAGTCATATCTGGTGGATATCCTTTCATAAGAGATATAAACAAGATTCCCAAAGCCATTCCCAAAGACCAGAATAACGCTATGACTACATCTGTGCGCGCACCACCCTTTCTTTTAATAAAACCTATACCTAATGCAGCTCCTATAGAAAAAATAAAAGCTCCTAATATAGGTTCAAATCCTAAGAGATACCCAAGCCCTACGCCCCCGTAAGAAGTATGGGCGATTCCCCCGCTCATCATCACCAATTTTTTTTCCACAATAATCACTCCAATGATGCCGCAGACTATGCTTGCAAGAAAACCTGCCAAAACAGCATTTTGTAAAAATTGATATTCAATTATAGCTTTAATCAAGTTGTTCTACCTCCTCATGATGTTTTAGCACTCTATGTGGAACACCGTGGGCGATTAAATCTACTGGGCATCCATAAAGAGTTGTAACAACTTTCTCTGTAAGTTCTGGTTCTCCATGATATACTAATTTTTCATTAAGACATACCAGTTTATTGACTTGAGAAGCTACAGCCAGTAAATCATGTGTTACAAGTATAATGGTCATATCTTTATTTAATTCTCCAAGTAAATTGTATATTTGTTCCCTTGATTTTACGTCAACACTTGCAGTAGGTTCATCTAGAATTAAGATTTTAGGGTCTATGGCCAAAGCTCTTGCAATAAGCATTCTTTGAAATTCTCCGCCTGAAAGTTCTGATACCTGCCTGTCTGCTAAATGCTGCATACTAACTCGTTCCAGCACTCTATATGCTTTCACTTTATCTTCCTTACTAAATTTGAGAAACGGCGAGAGACCTTGCTTTAACCTTCCTGTTAAAACTACCTCAAGCACTGAAATAGGAAAACGCTTGTCCATCACCGCAAACTGGGGAACATATCCTATCATTCCTCTATTTCTACCGATTTTTTCATTATAAATCTCAATTTTCCCGCTATTTATAGGTATAATCCCTAATATGGCCTTTAGGAGTGTCGTTTTACCCCCTCCATTTGGTCCTATTATACCTAGGTACTCTCCTTCTTTAACATCAAGACAAACACCTGAAATCGCAGGTGTTTGTCCATAATATACCGATAAATTTTCTATTTTAACAGCAACTCGATTCACTGCATTACCTCCGCCATTGTTTGTGCCATATTTTTCAAATTGTCAATATAGTCCGCCGCTAAAGGTTGTAATTTCATTGTTTTGCCTCCGATTTCTTCTGCAAAAGACTCCGACTGACTGCTATCAATTTCTTCTTGATAAAAAATAACTTTAATATTCTCTTTTTCGGCAAGATTAACCATTTCTTTTAAATGCTGTATGGTAGATTCTTTTCCTTCTTCCTCTAACGCATACATTTGCAAGTTATAATCCTCTGCAATATAACCAAAAGCAGGGTGATATACAAGGAACTTCCGGTTCTTCACACCATTCAGGGAAGCTGCTATATCCTGATCTAATTTGTCTAATTGTTTTATATAATTATTTGCATTTTGTGCATATATTTTTTCATTTGCCTTATCAATTTTACCCATTTCATCGGCAATAGTCTCCACCATAACCTTAGCTCTTTTAGGTGAAAGCCAGATATGTGGGTCCCTTTCTCCTGATTCAAAGGTTCTATCAGGGTAAACTTCAGCTACTTTATCCTGAAGAGCTATGATTTTTACGTCTCCAGCATTAGGTAATATATTTGCTTCTTCTGTTGGAACCCCTATGGTAAAATACACACTTGCCTTTGAAAACTTTTCTATTTCCTGAGGTTTTGGTTCATAGTTCTCTGGACTGCTTCCTGGAGGAACCATAGTAATCACTTCTGCCAAGTCTCCACAAACAGCCTCCACAAAAGTCTTTTCTGGAACTATAGTTACTGCAACAATTGGTTTTGCAGCCTTTGCCTGTTCTTTACTATCACTTTTAGTTTGATTATCGCCACAGCCAGCCAATATACATAAACTTGCAACAATAAATAAGCATCCTGCAATAATAGCAATTTTTCTCTTTTTCATGCAATCTCCCTTTATACTTATGTTTATATTTAATTTAGACTATTGCAAATGGTTTGCATTTGCAACTATTTATTATATACCTACTTATTTTCCATTTCAAGGGATTTTTATTCAGTTGTTTTTTATTGTATAAAAATACAGGATATAATCTCACATGGTTCCCCTTACTAACCATGTGAGATTATATCCTGCTATTGTTCCATTCATTTACTCTGGTTCTTGTATTTTACTCTAAAACGGTAATGGAATTCTTTGCAGTCTAGCGATATACACTTAACCCTACTAATAAACAGCTTTCAATATACGGCAATTTATTCTTTCTTAGAAAATTAAAAAGTTCTTCACTTTCTGCTCCTGGCTGAATTACTATATTTTCAAACTTTTTGTTGCATTCTTTCATTAAACTTAATCCTTTGATTGGATTAATGCATAAATCAATTACATTAATATCCTCTGGAATATCATTTATTGATTCCAACTCTTTTCCTACGCAATAAACCTTATAACCCGCTCTTTCATCCGCTCTTTTATCTTGTAAGCATATTTTTCTTCGTTTAATGTATCTCCAACAATGACAAATGTTTTTTGTTTCATCGTTTCTTTTAAATCCATTTTCGTACTTCCTTTCATATATTAACCCTATACTACTATTAATGTTTCCGTTTTTTACTATTTAATAGATTGTTTATTTGGTAGCTTTCAAAATATAAAAATGTTCGTTTAATTTCACTTTAGATATATCTTTAAACCCACAATCTAAAAGAATCTGTTGTGCATCAAGACTATCCAACCTGTGGCCAATTGAAGGGCCCCAATCACTTTCACACTTTACCCATTCAACAATAGCAAGCTTTCCTCCCTCAGTTAAAATTCGCTTACCCTCATTTATAAACCTATTTTTATCAACTACTTCATGCAGGACAGTACACATAAATGCGTAGGAGACAGATTCTTCTTCCAGCTTAAAATCATATTCTTCGGTTAAAACAGTTCGAATGTTAGACAAACTCTCTTCTGCAATTTTTTGGTCAATGACTTCAAGCATTTGAGCTTCAACATCCAAAGCATAAACCAGCCCACTTGACTTAGTTACTGTAGCAAAGGGGATAGAAAAATACCCAATCCCACAACCAATATCGGCTACTTGATCGGTTTCTTTCAATCCAATTTCTGTTACCACTTTGTTAACTGGTAACATTTGTCTCCGTTTTGGACTATCTAATTTATTTCTATTATTAACATCAAATTTATGAGTCATCTGTTCATTTCTCCTTTTTTATACAACTATAGTAATTTTATTCTGTTTAATGTAACGTTAACTGGTGAAGAAACCTTGATTCAAAAACATTTTCATCAACAGGCTTTCCAAAATAATATCCCTGAAATATATCACACTCCATCTTTTTCAGTGTTTTAAACTGCTCCTCATCTTCTACTCCTTCAGCCACCACTGCATATTTAAAACTATGGCAAATGTTTATTATATTTTGAATGATCACTCTGTCTTTTTCTTCCTCATTAATAGCATCAATAAAGGATTTATCTATCTTAACAATGTCTATAGGTAATTTCCTCAGATAATTTAATGAAGAATACCCTGTGCCAAAATCATCCATAGAAATTTTTATTCCAAAGTCTTTAATCAATTGAATATTCTTTAATGCTTCATCAAAATCTTTTATAATCATTGACTCTGTGATTTCAAGTTCTATATATTGCGGTGGGATGTGAAATGAATTTATTCTTTCAATTATATTTTTGCAGTTTTTTTCATCTGTTAAATGTTCTGCTGTAATATTTATTGAAATGGTAAAGTCCTTGTATCCCTCTTCTATCCATAAAAGCAATTTATTACATACTTCATCAATTACAAGATTACTAATGGCACTAATTAAATCATTTTCTTCTGCAAAACTAATAAATTCAGAAGGAAGGAGTATATTACCATCGCTTTTAATCCATCTCACCAAGGCTTCTGCACCCATTAAAGTTCCTTCTTTTGAAATTTTAGGCTGATAATAAACTTTAAATTCCTTATTTTCTATTCCCTCTTTGATTTTCTTCTTTTTTATTGATTCTTCATATATATGTAAATTCATATTTTCATTATAAAATCTGTAACTGTTTTTCCCAGAATTTTTCACACTATACATGGCATCGTCTGCGCAATTATATAAGCCTTGGAAATCCTCACCATCCTTAGGTATCAATGCTATACCAATGCTTGCCGTAACATAATCTACATTTTTCCCATCTATAACAAATGATTTTGTAAATACATTTATAATTTTATTGGCAAGTTTTTCCACTTCGGCTTCATTTTTAGCTGACTTTATAAAAAATAAAAATTCATCTCCACCTATATGGCAAATACAATCCTGAAGTTTAATAACCTGCTTAAGCCTTCTGCCAACTTGTCTTAAAAGCTCATCCCCTGCTAAATGTCCAAGGGTATCGTTAACTGCCTTAAAATTATCCATATCTAAACTAATCAGCGCAGAAAATTCATTAATCCTTGTTATTTCACCAATTAAATTATTTAATACATAATTCTTGTTTGGCAGACCTGTTGTGCAACTGTAAAAAGCATAATTATTTATTTTTTTATATATCTTAATCACTAAGAATACGATTAAAACAAACAATATAGTCATACTTACATTAATAGTAATTAGTTTGAAAAAGAACAATTCAGCTATGTCACTTTTAACCCCCACTTCTTTTAATACATTGTAACTGATAAATGATACAGCAAGAAACTGTAACATAGCCAAACTTATTAAAATCAATAATACTATTTGAATTGAAAATTTTTTAATACTATCTTTTATAAATCTACTGAATCTCATATTTTATCCTACTTTACTGTTTCTAAATTATAACCTATGGTAATTATAACCACATTTTCCACTGTAATCTGTGACTATGTCACCAATCTTAATTGATTAAACCATTATGACAAATTATTATTTCTAATAAAAAAACTGATGATATTGGATAATCGTTCGAAAACTGTTGTCCACAATACCATCAGCAGGCTGACTTAAAAAGTTAGTAACAATATGTAATTCTATATAAACAATTCTGGTTCTTTCCTAGGTATAAAATCACGTTCAAGCATTAATTTATGTGATATAAAGGCTTCGTCATCAAAGAATTTAGCCTTCTGTCCACACTTTTTAATACATGCATGACACTTGATGCAAACACCTGTTATTTCCGAAGGATTTTCTTTATTAATGGAGCCCATTGGGCAATTGCTAACACAAATACCACAATTATTACATTTTTCAAGATTTGTCTTAGGCTTTGCTTTTAAGAAAACGGCTGGTTTTCCATCAAGTCCTTTAGGCGTATAATACTCCTTTGGAGGATGATTGCCTTTTAAATAAATAGGTTGTGGAATATCTTCCATCCCCTTGATTTTTTCGCTTATCCTCTCAGAAAACTCTTGAACCTTATCCATATCTGATTTATCAGGCCTACCCACCGAAAGTATGTCCGAAAAAGCATGCTGTGCAACAAACCCAGCTCCCCCAATTGTATGGAACCCGTCATTTTCCAACACATTTTGAAGTTCAACTAAAGCATCATCAAAACTACGATTTCCAAACACAACTACCGGCACTGCTAAAGCATCATTTCCAGTAAAATTATTCTGCACATGGGGTAACAATTTATTTGGTATTCTACCCGCATAAACTGGTGTGCCCCAAATTACAAGATCTGATTTTGAGAATGATTTTTTATCTTCTCGTGCAACAGGCAAAGTATAGTCAAGTTTTTTAACTTTTACATCCAATATTTCTCCAATGGAATCAGCAATAGCGCAAATTATTTTTTCCGTATTTCCAACGGGACTAAAATATATGGCCCAAACCTTATTTATGTTCATCTTCAGATTTTCCCTTCTTTAAATTTATATATTATATAGTGTAATATTAAATTCTATAAAAGTCTAGCTGAGTTAGTGATACTTCTGATGATTCCTGCATGATACTAATACTTTAGGCATAGGTTGTATGGAACCTTATTATGGGCATATGTCAATTGTGTTTTCTATATACTAGTATGTTTTTTCAATGTTAAAGACCAATTTAATAAATTTATGAAAAGTTATTGACATATGTCATAAACAAGTTATACTATACATATAATGAACATATGTCATTAATCCAAAGGAGGTGATTAATATGCCAAGACCTCGTAAATGTCGTAAAGTATGCTCTTTACCTGAAAAAAATGTTTTTGTTCCTCTCAATTCTTCTATTTTTGATAATGAAGTAATAACAATGACAGTTGAGGAATATGAAACGATTCGATTAATAGATTTTGAAGGGCTTATGCAGGAAGAATGTGCTGATAGAATGAATGTAGCCCGCACAACAGTACAACGAATATATAATGATGCCCGAAAAAAGATGTCAAAATTTTTGATTGAAGGCTGTATATTAAAAATTGAGGGCGGCGACTACCAGATATGTAATGAAAATGACCAGAAGAATTTTTGTGGACATTGCCACAAATACAGATTTGGTCAGAATATTAAGGAAACAAATAATACAAATCCGGAGGATAATATATGAAAATTGCAATTCCAGTAAACGAAAACAACTTAAATACAACTGTATGTATGTCTTTTGGGCGTACTAAAACTGCTGTTAAAGCAATTAATAGTGGGCAAAGTGTAATTGATTTGGATTGTGCAGCAGCAACTTCCATAAAGAAAGTTTTCCAAAACACCACAGCTATGTTTTGGGGAGATTCACAGGTCACTGCACTGGTTTAGAAGCCTTCAAAACCTTAAAAGGCATTATGAAGAATAAAATTCAATATTTAGCTACAGGTACTGTAGTTGAAATATAATCTATTAATAATTAATTTAAATTTGTAAAATCACGGAGGTATTTATATGAAAATTGCAGTTGCAAGCGAAGGTAAAATGGTTACAGAACATTTTGGGCATTGTGAAAGTTTTATTATTTACGATTGCGAAAATGGTCAGATTATTAAAAGTCAGTCCGTAGCTAATCCTGGACACAAACCAGGATTCTTACCTAATTATTTAAATGATTTAGGAGTAAATGTTATTATTTCAGGCGGCATGGGTGGTGGCGCTATTGATATTTTTAATGAAAAAAATATTAAAGTTATAGTAGGTGCAGCTGGTAACGCACAAACAGCTGTAGAAAGATATCTTAAAGGTGATTTAAAATCTACAGGATCTGTTTGTCATGAACATCAGCATAGTGACGAATGCGGTCATTAGTGTATATTAACTTAGTCAAAAAAACATCATCCTTTTATTGGGATGATGTTTTTTATGTATTATCTGCGAACTTTTAAGCTACAGTATGGAATGTTCTGGCAATCACTTCTCTTTGTTGTTCACGGGATAACTTATAGAAATTTACCGCGTACCCTGAGACACGGATAGTAAGGTTCGGATATTTTTCCGGATGTTCATAAGCCTCCATCAGGACTTCTCTGTTGAGTACATTTACATTTAAATGATGAGCACCCTGTGAAAAATAACCAGTCATAAGAGCAAGCAGTTTACTGATTCGCTCCTCCTCCTCTTTACCAAGTGCATCGGGTACTATAGTGAAAGTGTTTGAAATTCCATCGCGGCATATGTCATAAGACAATTTTGCAACAGAATTCAAGCTGGCTATAGCTCCGCTCTTTTCACGACCGCTCATTGGATTTGCTCCCGGAGCAAGGGGTTCTCCTGCACACCTTCCATCAGGTGTATTTCCAGTTTTCTTGCCGTACATTACATTAGAGGTTATGGTTAAAATAGATAAGGTGTGCACTGCATCTCTGTATAAAGGATATTCACATAAAGACCTATAAAATTTTTCTACCTGTTCACTGGCAATGTCATCAACTCGGTCATCATCATTGCCAAACATAGGAAAACCACCCTCCACTAGGAAATCTGTTACTAGTCCACTATCAGCATCTCGTACACATTTAACCCTAGCATATTTTACAGCTGAAAGCGAGTCAGCCAGGCAGCTCATACCCGCCACACCGAATGCCATCAAACGACGGACTTCACTGTCATGCAATGCCATCTGACTTTTTTCATATGCATATTTGTCGTGCATAGCATGAATAATATTCAATGCATCCACATAGGTCTTTGCAAGCCATGGTCGATAGTAATCCATTCGTTCCATTAACTTATCATACTCTAGATATTCCTCTTCCCATATAGGCATCTTGGGTGCAACTTGTATTTTTTTAATTTCATCTATACCGCCATTTATTGCATACAACATCAATTTAGCCAAATTTGCTCTAGCCCCAAAGAACTGCATATCTTTGCCTACACGCATAGCCGATACACAACAGGCTATCGCATAGTCATCCCCATGAATTGGTCTCATTATGTCGTCATTTTCATATTGCAGCGCATCGGTTTCGATAGATACCCTAGCAATATAATTCTTCCAATTCTGTGGGAGATTTTGGGACCATAAAACGGTTAAATTAGGCTCTGCGCTAGGTCTAAGATTGTATAATGTATGTAGCATACGATAACTGGTTTTTGTTACCATGTGTCTGCCATCTTCACCAATTCCACCGATTGCCTCTGTAATCCACATGGGGTCCCCACCAAATAATTCATTGTACTCTGGTGTACGTAAATGTCTTGCCGTTCTTAATTTCATTACAAAATCATCTATGATTTCCTGTGCAGTTTCCTCTAAAAGAATTCCTTCCGCCAAATCTCTTTCAAAATAAATATCAAGAAAGGTTGAAACTCGGCCAAGACTCATAGCTGCACCATTTTGCTCTTTAATAGCTGCTAGATAACCAAAGTATAGCCATTGGACAGCCTCCCTTGCAGTCTTCGCCGGACCTGAAATATCATAACCGTATTGTAATGCCATGATTTTCATGTCTTCTAAAGCTTTTACCTGATCAGCCAGTTCTTCTGAGATACGTATTTTTTCTGATGTCATACCACTTTGCCCCAGCTTTGATTTATCTGACTTTTTCATTTGTATCAAATAGTCTATCCCGTATAAAGCAACTCGTCTATAATCTCCAATGATACGTCCACGACCATACGCATCTGGAAGCCCTGTAATAATGCCCGCCTTTCTTGCTGCAAGAATATCTTCTGTATAGGCATCAAAAACCCCTTCATTGTGTGTTTTATGCTGACGGAATTGTTTTTCTATTTCTTCAGATACTTTATAACCATACTCTTCACAGGAATTGTGCACCATACGCATCCCTCCAAATGGATTGCAGGCACGCTTCAGCGGTTCGTCAGTTTGCAATCCTACTATAATTTCATCTTCTTTACAAATATATCCAGGCTTAAAAGCTGTAGAAGTAATTACAGTATCTGTGTCAATGGCATATATACCTTTATTTTGCTGTTCAATGCGAAGAAGCTCTTCAAATCTTTCCCTCATTCGTAAAGTACGTGGTGTAGGATCTTGTAAAAACTCTTCATCACCTTCATAGGGTATATAATTTTTTTGAATAAAATCTCTTACATTAACTTTTTCATTCCAATTGCCTTTTTTAAAACTTGCCCATTCTTTCATTTTGCCAACTCCTTTTCAACATTATGCTTATACTGCCTCGGGCTGCCAAAAAATAAAAAGGCAGCACCACATATATTGCAGTACTGCCCAGACGGTCGGCATTTGATCTGTTTCTGTTTCCTGGTGGTTTAATCCACCAAATTCCGTCAGTCGCAAAAACAGTTTATATAAAGTTTATAGCATATTCAAAATATCTTGTCAACACGCTTTTAATATATCATTATCCCCCAAACTTTTTATACTTACATCTTGCCTAATGTATCTACATTGTATATTACATGTACTACATCAGCTCTGTTTAAATCTGCAAAAGCAGTTCTTCCTTCATTGATATAACCTAAATCCACCGCTTTTACATCTGAGTTTTTGTATTCATACCCCTCAGTAACCCCTGTTGCCCTAAGCATCACTGTACAAAAATCCAGCTTGCTGGCTTTATTATTTGAAGCAAACAACCCTTTGCCAATTCCCTTCACAAGCCCTTTTTCATAACAGTAACCAACGTATTTCTTAGCCCAAGCAGGTACATCGGTAAATACGCACTTTTGAGAATAAAAATCCCCCTTTGATTCTAGTTCAGCAGTGCCACCTGCTACTCTGGTCAGTAAGACCGTCATCTCTGCTCTGGTTAATCCATCTGCAAGCCGGAATCCTCTTTCATCTCCCATAAATAACCCTTTATCTTTTAACACGCCAGCCTCATACTCTTGGTCGTTTCTATAAATCGTATTATAAACATTATCTGCTATTTTTTCATTTAGATCATAAGTTGCCTTATGTCCGGTTTTTTTGTAAAATGCACTTTTACTTAACAATAGGTAATCTTCAGTAGGCTTTCCTCCAACAGGATCATTAAAAGTAATATCGTTATAATACCATTTCCCGTCTATCTTACATCTGCTCCAAGCGTGGTTAACACCATTCCTGGACTCCCCAATAATGGTTTCTGTGGGAATACCCAGCTCATTTAAAATGCTCTTGAACGCATATGCATATCCCATACATACAGCTTCTCCATGTAGCATCGGCCCAGTAGAAGACCATAGCCACTTTTGAGTTTCCGTATTATAATTTTTAATATATAATGTGTTTTCTGTTATATATTCATTTACAAGCCGAACCATTTCCTTTTCTGAAGTAGTCTGACTTTTTATTTCTTTTGCAATTTCCTTAGCCTTTTCACGAGCTTTTACTACATCAGGGGCTTCCTGTACTGTAACATACTCTGTAAGCTCAGTCAGGTAGACAATATCTGATTTTTTATATCCTTTTAACTGCCCGGTTGTTCCTGAAGTCAAGTAATCGCTGCATTGGGTTAAAAACAGGTTAATATTAGAATTATTTGCATCTGCAGCAAATTCATCGGCTGCTACACTATTTGATTTTGTATCAACTGCCTGTTTTTTGCCTGGAGCCACCTTGGAATTCACTTCAACTGCAAGCGTATTATCTTCTAAAAAATTGCCCTGCTCCAGTAGTTTATCAATCTGATCAGCTAGTTCCTTGCTCATCCTTATGTATTCTAAATTGGGATTACTTTCATTGGCTGCAAACACCATGCAGGAATTTAATCCAATCATCAAGCAGCAGCAACAGGATAATGCAATCCTCATTATCTTTTTCATCAAAATTGTGCCCATCCTTAAATCTTTTGTGGAATTATACTACGTTTACTATATTTTTACAACAAAAGTCGCTTATTTTTATATTAGAAAAATTTTCTATTTTATATATTATAAGATTAAAGGATTATCAATCATCATAAATAACAAAAGCTTTGGTACTACTAATGTAACGATTACTACTTACATTTAAATAGTCCCAAAGCTTGTTAAATAATTTTTATTTCTAAATTTTGAATTGTAACTTTATACCATCTGAATCAAGTAAAATCTTACTTCCATCCATTATTTGACCTTTTATAATCATAGCTGCAATTTCCGTTTCCACATACTTTTGTAAGTATCTCTTAACAGGTCTTGCACCATAAGCAGGTGTATAGCTTTCATTTGCAATTAATTTTTTTGCCGCATCCGTAAGTTCAATAGCTATATTCTTCTCCCCTAATCTTGCTTTCAGTGAAATCATTGAGATATCAATAATCTTAGTAATTTGACTTTCTGTAAGTGGAGAAAATACAACAATATCATCAATTCTGTTTAAGAACTCAGGCTTGAAATATTTCTTCATTTCATCTGAAACTTGTTCCTTTACTTTCTGGTCTATGGTTCCATCCTGCTTAATATTGTCAATTAAGTATGGACTGCCAATGTTGGAAGTCATAATAACTATAGTATTTTTAAAGTCTACAGTTCTTCCCTGATTATCTGTTAAACGTCCATCATCCAGAAGTTGTAGCAAAATGTTGAATACATCCGGATGTGCTTTTTCTATTTCGTCAAACAAAATTACACTATAGGGTCTTCTTCTGACTGCCTCAGTAAGCTGACCGCCTTCGTCGTAGCCTACATATCCAGGAGGAGCACCTACCAGTCTTGATACAGAATGTTTTTCCATATATTCAGACATATCTATACGAATCATATTTTTCTCAGTATCAAATAGCGATTCAGAAAGAGATTTTGCAAGTTCAGTTTTACCCACTCCTGTTGGTCCTAAAAAGATAAATGAACCGATTGGTCTGTTAGCGGCTTTAAGACCTGCTCTGGCACGTAAAACAGCCTCTGACACCACCGTTACTGCTTCTTCCTGACCGATTACCCTTTTATGAAGAATTTCAGGCAGTTTCAAAAGCTTTTCCCGTTCAGATTCCACCAAACGGCTAACCGGAATTCCAGTCCATCCAGCTACTACTTCTGCAATTTCTTCTTCTGTGACTTCTTCCTTCAAAAGCTTTCTTTCTGCTTTTTCTTTCTGCACACTTTCAGCCTCCTGAAGCTTTCTCTCAAGTTCAGGAAGTGTACCATATTTCAATTTTGCTAAAAGTTCTAAATCATACTTCCTTTCTGCATCTTCTATCTGATGTTTTACATCTTCTACCTGCTGTTTTACCGCCTTTAGATCAGTGATTGATTTCTTTTCCGTTTCCCACTGTGCTCTCATAGAAGCATTTTCATCTTTTAATTCAGAAAGTTCTCTTTCTAAGTTCTCTAACCTCTGTTGTGATGCCTTATCCTTTTCCTTTGAAAGTGCCTGTTTTTCAATTTCCAGCTGCATAATCTTTCTGGAGATCTCATCCAATTCAGTTGGTAAGCTATCAATTTCAGTTCTTATTTTAGAGGCCGCTTCATCCATAAGGTCAATGGCTTTATCCGGTAAAAATCGGTCACTAATATACCGATCAGAAAGTGTAGCGCAGGCAATTAAAGCTCCATCTGTAATTCTCACGCCATGATGAATCTCAAAGCGTTCCTTCAAACCTCTCAAAATTGAAATGGTGTCTTCCACTGTAGGCTGATCTACCAGCACCTTCTGGAATCGTCTTTCAAGGGCAGCATCCTTTTCAATATATTTTCTATACTCGTCTAAAGTCGTAGCCCCTATGCAATGTAATTCTCCTCTGGCAAGTTTTGGTTTTAACAGATTACCCGCATCCATAGAGCCTTCTGTTCTGCCTGCACCTACTATGTTATGAATTTCATCTATAAACAATAGGATACGGCCTTCAGATTTCTCAACCTCATTCAATACGGCCTTTAACCTTTCCTCAAATTCACCTCTGAATTTTGCCCCTGCAATCAGAGCTCCCATATCTAAGGCAAAAATAGTCTTATCTTTAAGTCCTTCTGGTACATCACCATTTAAAATTCTTTGTGCCAGTCCTTCAACAACAGCTGTCTTACCAACACCAGGTTCACCAATTAAAACTGGATTGTTTTTGGTTCTTCTTGATAATATCTGTATGGCATGACGTATTTCGGAATCTCTACCTATAACCGGATCCAGCTTTCCTTCTCTTGCCATTTCAACCAAATCTCTGCCATATTTACTTAAAGCTTCATAGTTTTCTTCAGGGTTCTGACTTGTAACCCTTTGATTTCCTCTTACCTTAGTTAAATTCTGCAAAAATTTTTCCTTTGTGATGTCATACTTTTTAAATATTCTTGAAGATGGGGTTTGCTTTTCATCCAGTAGTGCTAAATATATGTGCTCGACACTTACATACTCATCTTTAAAATTAGAAGCAATCTTTTCAGCCTCCATTAAAAGTTTACTAAGTCGTTTAGTTGAATAAATATCGTCATTACCTCCTGCCACTTTAGGTAATTTCTCTAGTTCTTCTGTTAAATCCCGTACTACATTCTCAGTATTTACTCCCATATAATTAATCAGTTTGGGAATAAGACCTTCTTGCTGCTGCATCAAAGCTAGATGTAAATGTTCTCCATCCAGCTGCTGATGTCCCTCTTGAATGGCTATATTCTGACAATCCATGATTGCACTTTGTGCATTTTGTGTATATTTATCAAAGTTCATTTTTTATCCCTCCCTTAAATGTTTTTTCCTTATACTGCTATCTTATACCTGCGGAATCAAAAAGTAAATACCTTTTTAGCACTCACTAACACAGAGTGCTAACAACTCCTTAATATGCACTGAAATTTAAAGGTTTTTGATTGAAATTTTTTAATTAAAAAAATCCTCCCTAACGCTCAAGTCAAAGGAGGATTTTTGCACTCTTAATATAACGGTAAATTAAACATCATTACTAAAACATGCCAGCATAAGGTTACTAACGGAGTAAGTATAAAATCTGTTATATCTAATATAATTAGAACCATTAAAATTAAAAAGCCTTTATCATATATTTTATAATATAATTCTGTACTTCTAAGATTAAACAGTTCTGTTACAATGCCAAACCCATCAAGCGGCGGGATAGGCAATAAGTTAAAAATCATAAGTACCAGATTTATTGAAATAATATTTCCCAGTATCTGTTGAACTACACCACCCATATAAGAATAAAAAATAAATGTAGTTGCAAATTGGGTAAATAATTTTAAAATTCCAGCAGCTGCTATTGCAATTAAAAGGTTCATCACTACCCCTGCAATAGACACAATCAACCCATCCCTTCTGGGATTTTTAAAGTTCCTCATATCAATCTGAACCGGTACACCCCATCCAAATCCTGCAATCATCAAGCATAAGAATCCAAATGGATCAATATGTGCAGCTGGATTTAAAGTTACACGCCCCTGGTATTTGGGCGTCATATCACCTAACTTATATGCCGCAATTGCATGACCAAATTCGTGGAAAGACAAACCTATTATAATGGCTGGCAAAGAAAGCAGCATACTCATTAACCAGTCTATCGGATTTGACATACGTCCATTCGTAAATGACATGCCCGCCATTATAAGAATTAAAACTAAAAAAGTTGGATTAAAAAATCTTTTCAAAATATTATCATTCCTTTCAGGTATTTATTCAATTCAAAATTATACTTCAACATTTTATCACAAAATACAGTTTACGCAAATAGTATATAGTATATGAAATTACGCAAGGGGTGAATTGAAGTAATATGAAAAGAAAATGTTATTGTGTGGCAATTTATACAATCAAACCTGGTGACACACTTTATTCTATTTGTAAAAATTATAACGTATCTGTTTGTGATCTAATGATGGCAAATAAAATTAGGAATCCATACAATCTAAGAATCGGGATGAAAATCTGCATTCCTGGTGAGCTAGAAACTATGGAGCCTACAGACCCAGTATGCCAAGGTACTTTATATACAGTAGAAAAAGGTGATACTTTATACATGATTGCCAAAATGCACAGGGTGTCGCTAAACGCTATTATGGAAGCAAACCCTGACATTGATCCATATAACTTGAGAGTAGGAATGAAGCTCTGTATTCCTAAATAAACATATCATACTTAAATACCCGGCAGCGCCGTGCTTCCGGGTATCATTTTAGTTTTAGCCTTACAGTATGTCAGTTAAAAGTCTTGCGATTGATTCCTTAAACTTTATTACCAGGCCCCTGTTTCTATAAACTGATTTAGTAAGTTCATGGCAGTCAGCCATATCATTTTCAAATATAGCTTCCATTTTATACGCTTCGCCTTCATCAAATAAGAAGGCATTTGCCTCAAAATTTAATTTAAAACTTCTAACGTCAAAATTGGCAGTACCTATGGACGCCACTTCTCCATCCACAACCATAGTTTTAGCATGAAGAAATCCTTTATCATAAACAAAAACTCTTGCTCCTGAATGTATTAATTCTCCTGCATAAGCATAGGTTGCCCAATATACAAACATATGATCAGGCATACTTGGAATCATGATTTTTACATCAACACCTGATTGTGCAGCCATTTTTAAAGATTCTAATACACTATTATCTGGAACAAAATATGGTGTCTGAATATAAATATTTTTTCTTGCAGATGTAATCATCTTCATGTAACAACGCTTTATCTGTGATTTTCCTTCATCAGGTCCGCAAGATACGATCTGAACTCCTGTACAGCCTGCCTTTATTATATCACTATAATATGCTTCAGAGAGAATTAGTTCTTCTTTTGACGCAAATCTCCAATCCATTAAAAATCTGGCATTAATATCTTGAACACATCCGCCTAGAACCCTAAGATGAGTATCCCTCCAATAACCAAACTTTTTCTTCATTCCTAAATATTCTTTGCCTATATTAAACCCTCCAATATAGCCAACTTCTCCATCAATAACCACAATCTTTCTATGGTTTCGGTAATTTAATTTCATATTTATAAGTTTAAACTTAGGTGGAAAGAAGAAAGCCACACGCCCTCCAGCCTCCACAAGGGCTCGTATGCATGCAGTTCTTTTAGAAAACTGCCTGCCACCCATTGCATCAATAAGTAATCTGACTTCGATACCTTGCTTAGCTCTGTCTGTCAATGCTTCAATTAATTTTCTTCCAACAGGATCATTCTTTATAATAAAATATTGGATGTTAATGGTATTCTCCGCATTTTCTATGTCTTCTAACAACTTATCCAGCATTTGATTCCCATCTGTAATAATGGTGGCCTTGTTGTCTTCTGTATAGAAAGCCTGTCCATATACCTGATTAAGCCTAATCATGTCTTTCCAACGTTTAGCTGCTTCAGTAGTGAAAACATATTCCCCATTTTTCATTTCTGTAATCTGAGTCTGAAGAGACGTGTTGATAACTTCTTCTTCAAACCGTGTTAATTTAAAAATCTTTTTTCTAGAAAGGTTCTGCGAAAATAGGAAATAAAATAAAATTCCCACCACAGGCAGCAAAAATAATATCATAATCCATGCCAATGTTGCAGAGGGATTTTTTCTTTCTAAAAAAATAATCGTACATGCAATGACCATATTGACAATAAATAGTACTGTTAAAAAATAGGGTATATGGCTTAAAATAAAATAAACTGAATACAATATGGTCACCCCTTTATTTATTATTATCGTGCCTTATAAAACCATTCTGTTCTGCCATTTTCTGTCCCTCATCACTTAATATCCATTTAATAAATTTCAGTTTCAGGGGCTGAGGTTCTGCATTGACAGCTGTATCAGTAGTTTTGCTATCACTTGTAGCATCCTTTGTTTCAACAGACTCCGTGGCTCTCATTGCATCAACTTTGTCATCAACAGAACTTATCACATCCGTTAAACTCTTCGTGTTTTCCTCTGTTGTAACAATAGCATATGTATATGTTGTCAATGGATATTCTGCACTTGCAATAGTTTTTTTATCTGGCTGGATTCCATTAACAGCAATTATTTTAACATCATCACTTTTTTTATTTTTTGCTAGGTAATAATAATAGGAATAGCCAATTGAACCCGTATTGGATGAAACATCCTTTATGATATCCTTCGTATCTGACACTTTCATTTGATCTGATGCTTTCATTATCTCATTCTTATTAATAACATATTTATTCATGCCTAATTGACTTCCTGAGTTATCGGTACGCTGATATGCTACAATTGGTTCATTTTTACCGCCTAAGTCTTTCCAATTCGTTATAGTACCTGAATAGATGTTATATAACTGAGTCGTAGTTAAACTCTTTACCGGATTATCCTTATGAACAAAAAAAACAAACCCTCCATTTAAAATTGGGATTGGCTGTAAATCAACTCCAGCCAACTCAGCCATTTTAGTTTCCTTCTCTGTTGGAAATGTGGAGAAAATAACTTGTTGATCCCCATTTATCAGATTAGTATAAGCATCGTTTGTGGATGCAACGATAGAATGTTCTTTTAATTCTTTTTTACTTAATCCTAGAAACTCTCCTAACGCTTCTGTATAAAAATCTTTTAATACAGAAGTACCGCTTATGTATAAAGTTTTATTATCTGTTATTGCTTCCGCTGTTGTAGTTTGTGCATTTGCTGCTTTGGTTTTAGTCTCTTCTTTAGAAGCTTCTTTACCTTGGGTGCTTTCTTCTTCCGAATCTTCTTTATTTAAGAAAGGAATCTTTGATTTTATGTTATCTGTAATCTGTGAAAAATTGATTTCTGGAATATTAAGCTTTTCCATCAGTTTCGGACCGAACTTAATTCCTGCAAAAACAAGTCCTGTTAAAATGAGTAAAATCAATACAATCGCTAAAAACTTTCTCATCTTTAACCGTCTGTCAACTTTTTTCTGCAATGGTGAACGAGCTGCAAGTTCAGCCTTTCGCTGCATCCTTTCGGCTTTTTTCTTTATATTATCGTCCTTCTTTTTTAATTTATCAGCTACCCGTTGCTCTTTTTTCTGTTCTTGTTTTTCAATTTTCTTTTCTTCTGCCTTTATTTTATTTTCAACTTTTTTCTCTTGGTCTTTTATTTTTTTTGCAGCAGCTTTTTCTTTATTTTTTATATCCTGCTCAGCCTTTTTAACTTTTGCATCTGCCCTTCTTACTTTTGCTGAGGCTGCCCTCTCCACCTTTTGCTTGTTCTTAATCGCTTTCTCATGAGGTGTTGGTTTTGGTTTTTTAGCTTTCTTTACTTTTTCTTTTTTTTGAGAGGTTTCCTCCTCTATCGCATCCTTGCTCTTCTTATTAAACATCATGTTACTCTCCAAAATACAATGTATTTTACTACTTTCTCTTTAAAGATATAATTGTTCCTATAACACAGATTCCTGTAAATATAATAAAAGACATATGCATTGTCTTTATTAACACTTGTGGCTCTGCCTCTGACAGTGCCGAACTTCCCATATATATACCTACTACTACAGTTACAATTGCCATGCTGGAAGTATGTCCTATTGTTCTCATGGTCGCTAATATAGACGATGCTACTCCATAATCTTTTTTTTCTACACATGCCATAACCGCATTTGTATTTGGTGAAGAAAAAAAAGCAAATCCAACGCCAGCTACGATCAAAGCTGCGATAATACTCCATAATGGAAAGCTTTTCGATAAAAAAGAGAAAAACAGTAAACATATAGTACACAGCCCCATTCCAAAAGAGGCTAACTTAAATGGTGATATTCTATCAGACAACTTACCTGCATAAGGCGACAATAAAGCCATTATTACTGGCTGAGCCACTAAAATAATACCAGCGGTCTGAGAGCTATACCCCATAACTACTTGTAAATATATAGATAACAAATAGCTAATAGCAAATGTTGCTCCGTAATTTAGCAATGCAGCTATATTTGAAAATGTATATGATAAATTGTTTGCAAATAGTTTTAATTCCACAATTGGATTATTGGTTTTTAATTCATGTTTTCCAAAGATTATAGCCGATACAATACCAATTGGTAATATGACTTTTGCCAGATTATTTGTAGAAAATGCAGACAATCCATATAAGATGCAAATAATCATCCCAATATAGAATACGTTACCTAATAAATCATTATCCGGTTTATCTATTTTCTTTTCATCCTGAGGAAGATTGGTTACTGCAATAATAAATACAATGGCACTTACCACAAAAGTTAATATAAAAATTGACCGCCACCCAAAATAGTGATTAAATAAACCTCCTATAACTGGACCTGCAGAAAGCCCAATATAGGTTGATGCAGTGGAATAGCCCAGTACTCTGCCTCTTGCATCTTCTGGAAATGCACTAATAAGCACCGCTATGTTTGTACTAAAAATCATAGCTGCACCAAAACCTTGGAGTGCCCTCAACGCTAAAATTATTTTAATATTCCACGCGAAGGCTGCTGCAAGTGAGCATAATGCAAATATACAAATGCCTGTTATTAGCACTTTTTTTCTAGAAGTAATATCTGCAACTCTTCCAGATGGTACGGAAAAGGCGGCTGATGCCAGCATATAAGAAGTAACAATCCACCCTACTAAACTGGCACTAACACTAAATTCAGAGCCAATAGCTGGAACGGATAAATTTAACGCACTTCCCGTAAAAGTTGTTATAAAAGAGGTTACTATAACCACAATTAAAGTAGCTCTTTGTTTTTTATCATATTTTTTATTCATGTTCATATTATGCACTTTTCATAAGAAAAAATAATTGATTTTAATTATTTTTAATAATTAATAGTTTCCTGTTACAGAGTCTATTCCTTCTAAATATGCCTTAGCAATTGTCTGGGCTGTTTCATCACCTAATAAATTGTCTCCAATCTGTGAGTAATGCAAATCGTCAAAACGCATTTTACCATTTTCAACTGTAAAATGATCTGAGGAACGTGTCGCTATAGCAATATCCTGATTTTCACTTGCCAGTTCTTCCTGTGCTTCAGCAGAATTTGGGTAAATAGACCTCACTTTTATGATAAATCCATAGTCCAATCCATAATCAGGCCCTGTTAACATTTGATGAAGCTTCATATAATCGCTCTTATATACTCCAACGTCCGTATCATTATCTGACTCTCCCTGAGCCCAAATATAGCTTCTTAAACGTGGTTCATAATGGCTTAGAAATTCTTCATCATTTATATATCTTTGTATAATCTGCCATACTTTACTAATGTATTGGTAGGATTCCCCACTGAGTGGCACGAAAGTCTCCATTTTCCTTCCGCTGACCCCCGCATTTACCATTAAAACTTTTTCTCCAGTTAAGTCATATAAAGTTTTACTTAGGGAAGCTTCCAAGTTACCGCGTTTCATGGTTCCATCTTCATTATTCATGGGGCTGATTTCCACACCCCCAGCCAGTTCACTATAATGATATGCCGTACCCGGTTTTGTTGCTGTAGCTAATTCCGGCTCTGCATAATAATAAGAGGCATTACTTTGTCCCGTTATAAGATATATGCTAAGAGGCGCTCTTACCGTTCTGGTTATCACTAATTCTTCTTTATTTTTTCCGTCAGTTGCAGTAATCACGGCGCCATCATCACTTACGCCTACAACTTGTACATTTCCAATATTATCGACTTTTGCAACTTTAGGATTATTACTAGAAAACTTAGTTGCTACAAGAGTTTTAGGTGTAAACTTGTATCGATCATCGTACTGCAATTCAAAACCTAATGAAGCATCTTTTGTAAATCTTACTACATAATACTGATCATCTGTACTAATCTTTGCTATTGCATCCTTATATCCATCAGAGAAAACTGCTTGGACTACATTGGCACCTTCACATTGTAACTGCGGCACCCTAGGTCTTCCGTCTGGCAGCTTTATAACTAAACTATCATCTTCAGCAATTTCTATTTTATAATGATCATCATCCACTTTAATTAATTGATTAATTTTATTTGCTTCAGATTGACTACATCCTGTTAAAAAAATTACTATAAAAATTAAACTAACTAATATAAATTCCAATCTTTTTATTTTTCTGCTATTATTCATATTACTTTTCCTTTATTCTAGTGTAAGCCAACTTATATTATATCAATTTTCTACAAAACAGTAAAGGCAATTATTGTAAGTATTAGTCGAAAAGTGAATAAAACGGCAGTCTTATCGATAAGACTGCCGTTTTCCATTCTTCCCGTATATTTTCTTTTTATTCGTCGAACAATGGTGTACTAAAATAACGTTCAGCTGTGTCTGGCAAAATGGTTACCACCGTTTTACCTTTACCCAATTTTTCAGCTAAAGCTAAAGCAGCTGCCACATTCGTGCCACTTGAAATTCCACACATGATGCCTTCTTTTCTTGCTAAATCCTTAGAAGTCTGTATTGCCTCCACATCTGAGACCATATAGAGATCATTATATATACTCTGATTTAGATTTTTAGGAATTACTCCGTCACCAATCCCCATCTGTAAATGTGTACCAATGGTGCCACCAGCTAATATTGCTGCATTTTCCGGTTCTACTGCCCAAATTTCAATGTCTGGGTTCTGTGCCTTTAATACTTCTCCAATTCCGGATATTGTTCCACCAGTACCAACCCCTGAACAAAATCCATGAATTGGTCCCTTCACCTGTTCCAAAATTTCAGTACCCGTTTGATATTTATGAACCATGGGATTCGCTGGATTCTCAAATTGCTGAGGTACAAAAACATCTGGATTTTGTTTCTGCATATTTAGGGCTGTATTCAGGCATTCTTCTATACATGCTCCTATATCACCTGCATCATGAATTAAGACAACTTCAGCGCCATAATGCTTTACCAATTTTCTCCGTTCCTCACTTACAGAATCAGGCATAATGATAATCGTACGATATCCTTTTACAGCGCCGATTAATGCCAAACCTATCCCCTGATTTCCACTGGTAGGCTCAACGATGATGGTGTCTGGGGTGATTAGTCCTTGGCGCTCTGCTAAAAGTATCATATTTTGAGCAGTTCTGGTTTTTACAGAGCCCCCTACATTTAATCCTTCAAATTTAACTAATACTTCGGCACCATTAGGATCTGGCATATGAGCTAGCCGAATCATAGGTGTATGTCCAATAGCTTCAAGAATATTATTATAAATCATATGAATTAACCTCTTTCTCACGTTTCGTACCGTTGTTATGTAATAAGATGGTCTTTAAATAAAAAAACCTCCTGCTATTTCTATTAGGTATCGTATCACCAATACCCATATTTAACAAGAGGCTCTATCCAAACTTATCTTTCATTGTCCAAGCTTGCTTCTATTTATTCAAGCTTCATCCCCTGACTACACTTATCTTTTATAATATTATGCATATAAAGTAATCTTTTCCTTCGTCACTGATTTTTTGTAATGATTTCTGAACCTTTCCACGAATATGTTCTGGGACATTTGACAGTTTATTTTCCATTTGCTCTGTAACCATTTCTTGAAGTGATTTTCCAAATATATTGGTTTCCCAAATCTTTGAAGGATCACTTTCAAATTCTGTAAGCAAGTATTTAACTAAATCCTCAGATTGTTTTTCCGTGCCTACAATTGGAGATATCTCTGTTGAAATGTTTGTTTTGATTATGTGAAGAGATGGCGCCTTTGCTCTGAGGCATACACCGTATTTGTTCCCCTGCTTAAATATTTCCGGTTCATCTAAAACCATTTCTGTAAGTTTAGGCTGGACAATTCCATATCCAGATTCGTCAACCTGTACCATGGCATCCTTAAGCTTGTCATAAGCTTTTTTAGAAGATGCAAACTCTTTTAAAAGCTCAAAAAATTCATAATCATTTTTAACTGGCTGTTCCATCATTTCTTCAACTACTTGATAGAACAAACCATTTACCATTTCTACTTGAACGTCTATATCTCCAGTCCCTAAGTTCATATTTGAAATAGTAATCCCAGAGATTAACTGTCCATCTTCCAGTGTACTAATCGACTGTTTCACCTGATCAATATTATCTAGCTCTTTAATCCAATCCTTAATTCCAGAAATAATTGCAGCTTTAATCCAGTGTTCTTTTGTAAGACCTTCCACAAATCCTGGAAAATAGAAATTAATCTGAGATGCTGGAAATTGCAGAAGCGCATCTGTAAGTATTTCTTTTACAGTAGCCTCACTCATTCTTGCGCAATTTACAGCTCTTACAGGAACATTAAATTTATCCCTTATTTCTTCCACTGTATCAATGGCGGCCTTACCTGATGGTTCCGTACTATTTACAATGACTACAAACGGTTTTTTCAATTCCTGTAATTCCGATATAACGCGTTCTTCTGCCCCCAAATACGCTTCTCTCTCGATCTCACCTATGCTCCCATCTGTTGTTACTGCAATTCCTATTGTAGAATGTTCTCTGATAACCTTTCTGGTTCCTACTTCTGCAGCCTCTTCGAAAGGCATTTTATTAGCACTCCAAGGGGTACTTACCATGCGTGCTTTACCCTCTTCAATATGTCCAAGTGCTCCAGGTACCATATAACCAACGCAGTCCACCATACGTAGTTTAAAGTTCATATTTCCTTCTAGTTGAAAAGGAACTGCCTCTGCAGGCACAAATTTAGGCTCTGTTGTTGTAATGGTTTTACCCGACCCACTCTGTGGTAATTCGTCTTGTAGCCGTTCTTTTATATATGTGTTATCAATATTAGGCACTACAAGCAAATCCATGAATCTTTTAATAAAAGTTGATTTACCAGTTCTAACAGGACCAACGATGCCAACATAAATATCGCCCTGTGTCCTTTCCCAAATACTTTCATATATGTTCAAATTCTCCATAAAAAAATACCCCTTCCGTACGATACTGATACAATATATGAGAGGGGTATCCAAGTTATTCTATTTTATTTTACTGTAAGTTTATTTTTGTCCGCATTTGCACCTATACCAAGGATTAAACCCAGTGCAATTGATAAAAATGCAGCCATTATTATTTGGTATTCCCCCGGAAGCATAAAAGATATTGTATGTGCTGGAATCCAAAATATTGGAATTGTTTTTGCTATAGTAAATCCGACTAGGCCTGGCCAGTCTACTTTAGAAGCAACATTTTTCAGAGAAACAAGGTTCTCTCCATTTGCCTTCATATCGATTGTCTTATCCGTAAGTTTGTGAAATACCATCATAGTTGGAGCAAAAGTACAATTCATTGCACAACTTGAAAATAGTGCAAATAAAAATTTACTTTCTCCTCCTGGTAACAAACCCATAGCCATTATAGCTAATACACCATTGCTGTAAAGCTTAAACAAGAGTGCTAATACTGCTCCTAAAAAACCCCATACACACATTCGTGCAATGATTCCCTTAGGCAAAGTAAACATACCTGTGGAAAGCCTTATAGCAAAGAGTTCACCAATCGTTGCTAGAAGTGCAAATTTTACAAACCCTAAAACATAGGGATGTGCAGTTGTAACCGCTTTAAATACCTCTCTTAGTTGTGGTATAATTAAGACAACTACAAATGCAGCAATTATTGTAACGCAGTAAATCGGTATCAGGTTATTACTTTTTTGTGGCTCCATTTTTTACCTCATCCATAACCTTTTTCATTTGAGGAAGAGCACCTATAATCGTATCGTAAGATACACAATAAGCCATTCTTATATAACCTGGGCATGCAAAGGAGCTTCCTGGTACAATCAAAACTCTATGCTCTTTAGCCATGTTACAAAATTCTGCCTCATCCTCAATTGGTGATTTAACGAATAAGTAAAATGCCCCTTCTGGCTTTATGCATTCATATCCCATTTCAATTAATCCATTATATAAAGTTTCACGATTTTTATTATAAATATTTACATCCACTGCTGAATTAATGCATCTTGCTACAACCCTCTGCATAATAGAAGGTGCATTTACAAAACCCAGTATCCTGTTTGCCGTGGTTGCTGCACTGATAATATTTTCAAAATCTGAAAGTTCGTCAGGCATAACCAGATATCCAATTCTTTCCCCTGGAAGAGATAATGATTTACTATAAGAATAACCAACAATTGTATTCTTATAATATTTAGTAACATATGGCACGGATACTCCATCATAAGCCAATTCTCTATATGGCTCATCTGCAATTAAATAAATGTCTGTTCCAAATTCCTTTTCTTTATCCGTTAAAATTTGAGCCATTTGTTTAATTGTTTCTTCTGAATAAACAATACCTGTAGGATTGTTAGGTGAATTGATTATAATGGCTTTTGTTTTTGCTGTAATACTCTGTGCCAGTTTATTTAAATCTGGCTGGAAAGTAGGAAGATTTGGTGGTATAACCACCAGATTTGCTCCATAATTTGCAGCATAACTTCTGTATTCGCCAAAATAAGGCGCGAATGCAATCACTTCATCCTCTGGGTCAATCAGAGTTTTAAACGTTACGTTTAAGCCTCCTGCTGCCCCAACAGTCATCAATATATTTTTTTCTGTAAACTGTGTACCATGAAGCTTATTTAAATGCTGTGCTATGGTATTTCTTACATCTTCATACCCAGCATTATTCATATATCCGTGGACAAATGTAGGCTCTTCTGCTTCTAAAATGTCAATTATAGACTGTTTTATTTCCTCTGGAGGTGCAACATTTGGATTTCCCAAACTAAAGTCATATACATTCTCCCTGCCATATATTTTTGCCAGTTTAGCACCTTCTTCAAACATGGCTCTGATAGCTGAACTGCCCTTTACATAGCTTTCCATACTTTTTGCAATCATTTCTTTCAACCTCCTCTTATGGGTGTACGTATAACTTTGCTTTTTCTTGTCCTTTTACAAGTCTTAAAGCTCCTAAAACCAACGCCTCCATCTCGTCCTCTCCCGGGGACACTTCAACAGGAGCGATAAACTTTACTCTCTCAGAAACCATATCTGTGAGTTTCTTTGAATAGGCCATGCCGCCTGTCAATATAATGCAGTCATACTTTCCTCCAAGGACAGTAGACATCTGACCAATTCCCTTTGCAATCTGATATGCCTGTGCCTCTAATAAAATTTCAGCCTGCTTGTTGCCATCATCGATCATAGCCTCCACATCTCTCAAATCCTGTGTTCCTAAGTAAGCTTTCAGGCCTCCATTTCCCCTTATTTTCTTTATCATCTCTTTCTTGGTATATTTACCTGAATAACATAAATCTACTGTATAAAGCATGGGTAAACTGCCTGATCGTTCTGGTGAAAAAGGACCCTCGTCATCTCTTATACAATCAATAATTTTCCCTTTATGATGTACACTCATGCTTATACCTCCACCAAGGTGAGCTGCTAAAATATTCATATCTTCGTATTGTTTTCCGTACTCCTTAGCAACTTTTCTTGATACTGCTTTCATGTTTAATACATGGCACATACTTTGTCTTCTAATTTCTGGCATACCTGTAATCTTGGCAATTTCTTCAAGCTCATCAGAAGTAACTGAATCATAAATATACGCCGGAATGCCTAAAGGTTCTGCAATTTCATAAGCCAGCAATGCGCCTAAATTAGAGGCATGGGGAGAGGCAAGCCCCTCCCAGAATGAATCTAACATGGCTTTATTAACTACATACCCACCTGACTTCATATTTGGAAGCATACCGCCTCTTCCAACCACTGCCGCCAAAGTCTTTATATCTATGTTCTCTTCCTTAAGAACAGCCAATATAATTTTCTCTCTAAATTCAAACTGATCCAGAACTTCATCGAATGCTTCTAGTTCTTTAGCAGTATGGGACAGCGATTTTTCAAAAATCTTAGTTTCATCTTCATACAAAGCAATCTTTGTAGATGTTGACCCTGGATTAATAGCTAAAATTCTATAACTCATACTTTTTTGCCTCCTGTTTTTTACTCGGATGCCGCTGCTGCCAATACTATTGAAAAATACTTTTCTTCCGAGCTGGCGCCTCTGGATACGAGAACGATTGGAGCTTTCGCCCCTACAATAATTCCTGCCATTCTAGCTCCTGCACTACACATAAGTGACTTCGCCAGAAGATTCCCTGTTGTCATATCAGGTGTCAGAAGAATATCAGTATCACCTGTTACGGGACTTTCATATCCCTTTATCTCTGCCGCCTCTTTGCTTATCATTAAATCATACGAGATAGGTCCTTCAACAATGCAGTCTGTTAAATCCCCCTCTTGATTCATTTTCTTTAATTCAGCTGCATCGACTGATTCCTTCATCTTAGGGTTTACCACTTCAGCAGCTGCCAGTGCCGCTACTTTCGGCATGTCATACCCCAATTTGCTTAGAACACTCAATGCATTTTTAATAATCATAGCTTTTTGATGTAAATCTGGATATGGGAGCATACCTCCATCCGTAATTACAATCAATTTATGATAACTAGGTACTTCAAACAACCCTACATGAGACATAACCTCTGATGCCTTTAAACCATACTCTTTATTTACTACCTGCTTCAATAAATCTGCTGTCTGAAGTTTACCCTTCATTATGAAATCTGCTTTTCTTTCACGAATCATTTGAACCGCCACCCGGGCAGCTTCAATATCATCATTTATATCAATAATTTCTGCTTCCAGAAAAGAAAAACCTTCTTTTTTAATAATGCTTTCTATTTTGGCCTTATTACCGATTAAAATTGGTATAATAATGCCATTTTCATAAGCCCTATTAATTCCCTCCAATGTGTGCTCATCATGAGCAGCCACCACTACTACTTTTTTCTTTTGAGGATTTTTGTGAACAATTTGAATTAACTCATCAAAATTTTTCATAAAATCATCTCCTCAAACAAGAATAACATTAACCTTCTCTTGGAACTGTGCCTTTTTTCTTAGAAAATACGATATAGGAAAGTCCTCCAACGATTGCAGCTGCAATTACCATAGCTGTTCCTGAATGGAACTTATCCCAGTACCCCTTAAAGAATACAACCAGTACTATAAGTGGCAAGATGTATGAAACGTACCATCTAACTGCTAGCGGGAATTTCATTCCTGCCCCAGCATTCGCCTCATCTAAGAACCCTTTCCATCCCCATCCATATCTATATGTACAGAACATCAGATAAACCATAGAGCCTAAAGGCAAAACATGATTAGATACAACAAAGTCCTCTAAGTCCATTATATTTGTTCCTGCACCTATCGGCTGGAATCCGCTCCAAACATTAAACCCTAAGATACAAGGCATCGACAATACTATAATAGCTATTATATTAATCCAAACAGCCTTTTTTCTTTCCCAGTTCCATAAATCGATAGCATAAGAAATAATATTTTCAAATACTGCTACTATAGTAGTTAAAGCTGCAAATGACAAGAATAAGAAGAAAAATGCTCCCCATAAACGTCCTCCTGTCATATGATTAAAAATATTCGGCAATGTTATAAAAATTAAGCTTGGACCTGCACCTGGTTCTACTCCAAATGCAAAGCAAGCGGGGATAATAATCAAACCGGCTAATAAAGCCACTAATGTATCCAGTGCTGTAATGCTTATGGCCTCCCCTGTAAGAGAACGAGACTTATCCAAATAACTCCCAAATATAGCCATGGAACCCATACCTATTGATAAGGTGAAGAATGCCTGCCCCATTGCTGCAAATACAACACTTCCAAGACCCTGTTCCATTGCTCTTCCAAAATCAGGTTTTAGATAAAAGCTTAAACCTTCACCTGCTCCTTCAAGGGTTACAGATCGGATAACTAATATAGTCATCAAGCCAATCAGGCATATCATCATAATCTTTGTTATCTTTTCCACACCATTTTTTAGCCCCATTGAACAAATTCCAAAAGAAATTAAAACTGCAATAATCATCCAAATCGTAAGCGTACCAGGTGAACCTAACATTGCACCAAAATCTACGCCTACCTGATCAGGTGACAATCCAGTAAAATCTCCCCTTATTGATTTAAAGCAATAATAGAGCATCCATCCGCCAACCATCGTATAAAACATCATCAGCAGATAATTGCCTGCCATGGCAATATACCCGAACCAATGCCAGTTTGTTCCCTCAGGTTCTAAAACCCTGAAAGAAGAAGCAGCACTTTTTTGGCTCCCACGTCCTACTGCAAATTCCATTACAATAATTGGCAGTCCCAATATAACAAGAAATAACAAATAAATCAAAATGAATGCTGCTCCTCCGTAAAGCCCTGTAATGTAAGGAAATTTCCAAACATTACCAAGACCAACGGCACAACCAGCAGAAACTAATATGAAGCCTAACCTCGAGCCAAACTTTTCTCTTTCATTCATGGCAATACCTCCAATAGGACATCTGTCCTACAACCTACAATAACTTCAACTACTTCTTCTGTTTTTATTTTACTGTTTAAAGATTATATCCTACTTCAAAAGCCTTTAAATTAAGTTCCTCAAATCCTTTCTTAACATTGTTTTGTATAGTCTTTTTCCAATCTACACCTTCTACCTTCATAGCATTTACTAACGCCCCTAATAAAACAATGTTCATAGCTTTACTGTTTCCTAATTCCTCCGCAATTTCAGCAGCTTTTATAACAAGAATAGAAGCTTTTTGTGATAATTCTTCTAGAATCCCTTGTGGATATTCAGCATTCCCCATTAAAATAGGCACGGATGGAATTTCATAATCATTTATTACCATTTTTCCATCGGCTCTAAGGTACTCAATCCATCTCAAAGCTTCCATTTTTTCAAAAGCTACAATAACGTCAGCCTCACCTTTTCCTACAATTGGGGAATAGACTTTCTTTCCATATCGAATTTGAGTACTTACATTTCCCCCACGCTGTGACATTCCGTGAATTTCAGACATCTTCACATCATATCCAGCCTCAACCAAGCCTTCAGACAAAATTTTGCTGGCTAAAATAGTTCCCTGTCCGCCAACACCTACTAATAGAATATTTTTTACTTCACTCATGTCTAAACCTCCTCAATTGCATTAAATGGACAAACTTGCATGCATACAGTGCAACCTGTACAAGGCACCTGGTCAATTTCAATCTTCTCACCAGAATGAATTGCTGGACATCCAACGCCTACACAAAGTTTACATTTTTTGCATTTATCTTGATTAATTGTACATTTCTTTGGAGATAGATCAAAATCTTTCTTATCCTGTGGACTGAACTTCTTTAAAATGCATGGCCATTTTGTAATAACAACTGTCGGCTCATCTTTTGCTATTGCTTCTTCTAATGCTTTATTGACTTCATCAAGCTTATTTGGGTTTACTATGTAAATATTATCTTTCTTTACTCCAATAGCCTGACATAACATTGGAATATCTACTTCGGTAGTTTCTTCGCCCATTAAAGTATAACCCGTACCTGGATTCTGCTGGTGCCCTGTCATCCCTGTTATACGATTATCCAGAATAACAGAAGTATTGCATCCCTTGTTGTAAACCGCATCCATTAAGCTATTAATGCCTGAATGGAAAAATGTAGAATCCCCAATAACAGAAACCACCTTTAGATTCTGATTTCCAGCCTTCTTTAATGCCTGTGCAGCCCCATGTCCAGAGCTGATACTACCACCCATACAGAAGCAGGTATCAATAGCAGAAAGTGGAGGTGCTGAACCCAAAGTATAGCATCCTATGTCTCCCGTAATCATTACATTCTTTTTCTTACTAAGTGCATAGAAGAAACCTCTGTGTGGACAACCTGCACAAAGTGTTGGAGGTCTTACAACAGCCTCTTTCCCTACTTTAATGCCTTCTTCTTTTTCTCCGAAAATAGCTGTTCTCACAATATCCGGATTTAATTCATCATATTCTGGAATTACTTCCTTCCCAATGCATTGAATACCAGCCATCTTCAGATGATTCTCTATGTATGGATCCATTTCTTCAATAACATAAATCTTCTTTACCTTACTTGCAAATTGTCTAATAAGATCCATAGGCATCGGGAATGTCATACCAAGCTTTAAGTATGAAACTTCTTCTCCGAAAACTTCTTTTGCATATTGATAAGAGATTCCAGAAGTGATAACACCAATTTCTGTTCCATTATATTCTAGTTTATTGATTTCAGCAGTGTTCGAATAAGCTTCCATATCTGCTAGTCTTTTTACTAAATTTTTTCTCATAACCTTTCCATTTGCTGGGGTAGCTACAAACTTTTTAATATTTTTTTCGTACTTTACTATAGGCATTTCCACTCTGTCGCCAAGCTCAACTAGTCCTTTGCTGTGACATACTCTCGTTGTCATTCTAAGTAAAACTGGAGTATCAAATCTCTCTGAAAGCTCAAGACCTAATTTCATAAAGTCTTTTGATTCCTGACTATCAGATGGTTCCAGCATTAAAAGTCTGGCAGCAGTAGCATAATTCCTATTGTCTTGTTCATTTTGAGAGCTATGCATACCTGGATCATCTGCTGAAACTAGTACACATCCACCGGTGACCCCTGTATAAGCAAATGTAAATAACGGATCGGCAGCAACATTAACACCAACATGTTTCATAGCTGCCATAGACCGTACTCCTGCTACTGAAGCCCCAATAGCAGCTTCCATAGCAACCTTTTCATTTGGAGCCCATTCACAGTAGATATCATCTTTGTAATTTACTACATTTTCCAATATTTCTGTGCTTGGAGTTCCCGGATAAGCAGAAGCAAAAACAAGTCCGCCTTCATAGGCCCCTCTCGCTACTGCTTCATTTCCTGTCATAATGGTTTTCATAATCAGCCTCCTTAAAAAATTTTTTCTAACTATATAATATACGCTGTTTTTTTCAAATACAACCCTCAGAAAGAAGTTGTCTGAAGATTTAAAAAGTTTATTTTTTAACATAGTTTTATGTCTAAAAAATGTTTAAATATCAATGCATTTATGATATAATACTTTTGTAAATATGCATTCACATCTTTCTAGTTTTTCCCACATAAAAATAAAAAAAACTATGTGTATTTTCACAATCTAAGTGATTATAAAAAAAGTGGCTTCGCCACTCCGCACTTCCTTTTTATTATGTAGGAAATATTTATTTCCATTTCCTACATAATAAAAATCCCCCTTCATAGACACTTGCCTAGCATATGAAAGGGGGCTTTTTTAACTAACATCTTAACCTTCAAGCTTGCCCTTCAAATTAAATTGTTTACCTTCAGTTATTTTCACATTAACAATCTGTCCCACTAAATCTTCATCACCTGAAAAGTTCACAAGTTTTGTTGTTTCAGTTCGACCAGCTAATGTTTTATCCCCTTTTTTGCTAGTACTTGGTCCTTCCACAAGAACTTTTTGTACTGTCCCTTCATAAGTTTTGTTTATTTCTCCTGAGATTTGATTTATTCTTTCTAAAAGCCTGTTAAATCTCTCATGCTTAACTTCTTCTGGAACCTGGTCCTCATACTTCTCTGCGGGAGTTCCTTTTCTTATAGAATATATAAAAGTGAACGCTGAATCATATCTGACCTTTTCAATTAAATCCATGGTCTCCATGAAATCTTCTTCTGTTTCACCTGGAAACCCTATAATTAAATCCGTAGTAATGGCTACGTCAGGTGCAGCTGTTCTTAGTTTTTCTATAAGTGTTAAATAATCCGCTTTTGTGTACTTTCGATTCATCCTCTTCAGTACAACATCACTTCCTGATTGTACTGGCAAATGGATGGCATTACAAAGTTTATCACAATCCTTATAGGCCTGAATCAACTTATCCGACAAGTCCTTTGGATGAGAAGTCATAAACCGTATTCTTTCAAGGCCTTCTACTTCATTTAAAGCATAAATCAAATCAGCAAAATCCATACCATTTTCTTCATCAGCACAGTAACCATCTTCGTGTTTACTTACACCATAGGAATTTACATTCTGCCCAAGCAATACGATTTCTTTTGCTCCTGTTTCAATCAGGCCTTTAACCTCTTTAATAATTTCCTCAGGTCGTCTGCTTCTTTCCCTGCCTCTTGTATAAGGAACGATACAGTAGGTACAGAAATTATTGCAGCCATACATGATATTTACTAAAGCTTTAAAATCATAAAGTCTCTTTGCTGGTAATCCTTCAACAATGGCTCCGCCATCTTCCCACACATTTACAATTTTTTTTCTTTCATTGATTACATTGTCTAATAATTGTGGAAACTGATGTATGTTGTGGGTTCCAAACACTAAGTCCACCCAGGGATATTTACTTTTCACTTCATCAATAATGTGCTGTTGCTGCATCATACAGCCACATACGCATGCGACAAACTCTGGGTTCTTTTCTTTTATTTTTTTCAACTGCCCTAATGTCCCAAAGAAACGGTTGTCTGCATTCTCTCTGACACTGCAGGTATTTATAATGACAATATCCGAATTGTCTTTATCTTCCTCTGCTTCAAAACCTTTTTGATTAAGCATACCCGCCATGGTTTCAGAGTCATGCTCATTCATCTGACAGCCGAAGGTTATAATGTGAAACTTTTTCACGTCTTTTTCTTTTATATTATCTTTACTCAAAAGTAATTCCTCCAAAACGTTAATTCTTATATTATACCACTACAGAGCTGATGTTTTCAAGTGGAGAGATTGTATATATGATTAACTTAATTAATCACTTTTCAACTAATCTTTGCATAATATATAATACCAAACATAAGGAGGTGCTATTATGTGTCGTCCTTGTTGCTGTTGCTTCTGCAGAGGTAATTGTAATCGTTGTTGCAGATGTTGCAGATGCTGTCGCAGATGTTGTAGATGTGGTTGCTGTATATGTTGTTGCAGATGTTGCAGATAGTAAGAGATTTAAATATCACGCCCACTAATTGTGGGCGTTTTTTTGTTTGGCTGCATTCTCGTTCAACTGCTCTTGAATAATATTTTTTACATTTTCTTACTTTTCGAAAACTCCTTCGTGAAAATAAACGGTACAAACAAAATAATATTTAAAATGACGCTGACAGATACATCACTCCAAGAAAGTATTTGATTGGAAACGTCATCAGTTCCCATAAAAACCAATACCATATTATTGTTTATATAGTGCATTATAACCGGAACCCATATGTTATTTGTTTTTAGATAAGAATAGCCAAAAAATATTCCTAAGCCAATGCAGGTACTTAGCTGCACACAAATACTTTGCAACCATGTATCAGGACTGTAATAAAACATATTGATTGGTAAATGCCATATCCCCCACAATAAACCTAAAAGCAAGATTCCTTTCTTTGCACCAAGATATTTGAAGAGCAGTGGCTGCAAAAAATATCGCCATCCGTATTCTTCTCCAAAAAAGGCTGTATACGATAATATAAAATTTAAAGGCAGAATTATAAATGTCATGAAAAACATCATCCCAAAGTTGGAAAAAAGATCCTGTAGTGACCCATCAATCGTACACCCTATTATTGCCCTTGCCATATATAGTAAAAAAAATAGAGCGATTAGCCGAATCCCCTTTTCCCCATTTTTAAATCCCAGGCCACAGGCTTCACGTATGTTTTTTTCATCTGCAAAGAACAAAAACAATAATAAAATACTACCTGCCATTATAATTGTATTTGAGAATGAATTTGTTTCCTTTGATGGAAATAAAATTGTAAAACAACTATATGCAAACAAAATAGCAGTTAAAGCCACAAATCCTCCGTAAAATCTTTTTGGATATTCACCATTCTTATTTACAGCCCATGTTGCAATTATAACCCCAAGTGAAGGATAATACATTTGTAGTAACGGAAATACTGAAACGTCAAAACCACGTTTATATTGTATCCCCATCAATACTCCCATCAATACAGGCAATAAAAAAGTTATTGCCATAAAAATAACAAGCTTGTTTTTATCCTCACTTGCTATTTCTGCTGCCATTTTACCAGACTGTCTTAGCACTACTATTTCTTCGCTTAACCCATCTGTATAATTCTGTTTTTCCCCTTCCATAATTTCTCCCCCTATTACTACGATACCAAACATCCATATTCCTTCTGCCAAAGGTTTTGAAGCCTTAATCCCTATTTTATTCCTTAATTAATGAACTTGCAACTGGCCACTCCTTATATCACACATCATTCCGAGCATATATAGACCTTTTATTAATTTTACAAAAATAAATTTACTCGTATTTTAACTGAATAAAAAACAGAGGGTCAGATATTTCTATCTGACCCCCATAGTTGACAAACAAAATGCACGCTATTATAAAAAAAAATTTTAATACGTTATTTCGCTCTTTCGATCCCTAGTCATTAACTGGTTCACTGCATCCCTTGCATCAATCTTGTCATTTATTACTGCATAGATTCCCTCTGTAATTGGCATTTCTACCCCTTCCCTTTGGGCAAGTTCATAAGCAGCCTCTGTTGTAAACATTCCTTCTACAACCATGCCGACTTTTTCTGTTGCATCCTTAGGTCTCATGCCTTCTCCAATCATAATACCACAGCGTCTATTTCTTGAATGCATGCTTGTACAAGTTACAACCAAATCCCCTATACCTGTAAGACCTGAGAACGTATGCACATCTGCACCTAACTTTACTCCAAGTCTTGCTATTTCAGCAATCCCTCTAGTCATCATGGCAGCCTTTGCATTATCTCCATAGCCCATGCCGTCTGAAATACCTGCTCCTAGGGCTATGATATTCTTTAATGCTCCGCCTAGTTCCACACCAATTACATCACTGCTTGTGTACACTCTGAATTTATCCGTCATAAATATATCCTGAACGTATTCTGCAAGTTTTATATCTGCTGATGCAACTACAACAGTTGTAGGCATGGCCAGACCAACTTCCTCTGCATGCGAAGGCCCTGACAAAGTAACATACTTCATATTTGCCATCTTATCATGAGCGATCTCTGACATTCTCTTTAGTGTTTTCTGTTCAATTCCCTTGGCAACATTTACAATAATCATATCCTGACTAATATATGGTAATGCATAATCTAGAGCACTTCTAAAATGCTGGGCAGGCGCTGAGAATAAAACCATTCTGGCATCATCTATCGCCTCTGCTACTGTATCTACCGGCTGCAATTTTTCGCTGAACTTAATTCCTGGAAGATATCTTACATTTTCTCTATTATCCCTTAATTCCTGCAAATGTTCTTTATTAACATCCCAGATTTTTACCTCATGGCCTTTATTACTTAAAGTAATTGCAAGTGCTGTCCCCCAGCTGCCTGCGCCGATTACCGCAATTTTCTTCATGTGCATATATTCTTCCCCTTTCACGGAACTTATCTATTTAATAATATGACAAGATGACTCTGTTGTTGGTTCTCTCTACTAATTTTAGTTCAAACTTGAGCTACGCCTTAATTACTAATTTTTTCATAAATTGTTGCATATTAATTCTATCATAAATTATATCCTTATCCAAGATAATTTACCCTTTATCGCCCATATAAATCCATAATCTTACTAAATATATAGCCCCATCTGTTGTATAGATAGACATTTTACCTTCCTTCTGACAACTCCTCACACAAAACTTCTATATTA
Source organism: Aminipila sp. (assembly GCF_032051575.1). NCBI lineage: Bacteria > Bacillati > Bacillota > Clostridia > Peptostreptococcales > Anaerovoracaceae > Aminipila > Aminipila sp. The sequence continues at coordinate 145,173 of NZ_DAMBYD010000007.1, forward strand.
ACCTTCTATATCATCTATATCTGGAGCCACAGTTCCAAAGTCATTGTTTTATTGGTTTCTTAATCTTAGAAAAAGTGAGGTGATATGATCATTCTCTTCGTATCAAGCTGCAGTAACGATAGTTTTTTATTAATATTGCTAATCGTAAAAGGAATTTGCAGCAACATTGTGAGCACAATATAGCAAGTAAGTATCAAAAATTATCAAATAAATCACATTTCATGTAGCTGAGACAACATTTCGTACAATATACATTGATATTATTTATAGAAACATTATTATAGTCCATGCGCGCGAAAATTATTTATAATGGAACAGATACAAAGTCTCCATGGCTAAAATTTAATAGAGCATCCCTTGATCATGCTAAAAGCAAGTATGGTAGATAAAATAATACTATCCGATAATGATAAGGAATTTAATGTAGATTAAAGTCAAAAAGGTCGGGAAACTGACCTTTTTTTATGTAAAAAGTATTTGTATTATGTAATAAAGTAAGCACATACTTTAAAATATTCCAATTAGCAAGGGGCAAGTATGAAGAAATATAAAAAATATTTTATATGTGTTATTTTACTCGGAACACTGTTATTGTCTGTTTTGTTAGAAGAATACCAGATGGTAGAAGAACAATTAAATCTAGAAATGAACAGGTTGTATTCAAATAATAGTAAGGTAATAGAGAGTTTAAGCTCTATAAATAATAATAATGAGTTGCAGCAGTATTCTTTTCGAGTGTTTGGAGAATTTCAAGAAGATCCTTTTGTACGATCATATTATTCAAATGATTATACTAGCTGGAAACCCTTGTTAAAAGAAGGACGTTTTTTTGATAAGGCAGATACTAGGGAAGCCGTTGTAGGTAAAAATGTTAAATTAGAGGAAGAAAAAAATGAGAAGTATTACCTTTATAATGGAAAAAAATATAAAGTTATCGGTTATTGGGGAATTGTGAAAAGCAGTTTTATGGACGATCAAATATTATTGAATGATAGCAGTTATTTTACAGATAAGAACATAAAAACTGTATTAGGCACTAAAAATATTCAAATATTTGAAGAGAATAATGTAAAGTTTTTAGATGTTCCGATAAAAGATATTTGGAATCCGATTAACGATCAATTTTTTACTGAATGGATTATAAAGCTAAGTAACTGGCTTTCTATTTTAGTATTTATATTAAGTGGAATCATTATAAGCCTAGGATTCAAGAAGGAAACTGAAATTAAATATCTAATTGGTGTAACAAAATATAAAATATGGTTAAAACAGCTTTGGTTTGTGAGTTCTGTATTTTTTTTAATTTTTATTACCAGTATAGGAATTACTTATATTATTATGCCAGAATTAATAAATATTGATATCTTACTAAAAAATATTAGCTACTATTTTATTCTACTCATTTCTTTTATTGTGACTGAATTGTACCTAAATTTAAGGAGGCAAAAATGTGGAAACTAAAAGAATTCCGATGGTATATTTATAATAATTATTCGCTGATAATTTTCAAAACTGTTATTTTGTTCTTAGTGTTAGGTCTTATTTATACCTTCTTGCTTTTTTCACGGGATTTATTTAATACTGATAATAATTTTAAAAACTTATATTCAGATAGAACAATGTATGAACTCATCTATCTATTTGATGATGCTGATAGCTTTTATGCTTTCAGAGATTCAGATGAATCCATGGCAGGACTGAAAACATTTTACGATGATTTAAATAGAGAAAAGTCTTTTAGTTTCCTATCAACCTGTGATCAATCAATCTCGGTAACTGATTTCAAAGGGGATAATAAATTTAAGGATGGAAATGATAACTCCCTTGAATTTAATGATAAATTATATGAAGATATAAAAAGTGTGCAGATAAATAAAAAAGCTTTTGATTTTTATCACTTAAAAATTGATAAAGGGTCATATTTTAAGTGGAATCAAATAAATTACGCCAATAATAAAATACCTGTTATCCTAGGTGCTGATTATGAAGGAATCTATCATATTGGAGATATTATTGAAGCCAATTTTTATTCGTTGAATGTAGAGTTTCAAGTCATCGGTTTCTTACAAACAGATTCTACCATATATCATAAATATGAAGTCAGACGATGCTTAGATCAATATATATTAGTGCCATATCCGGAAAAAGGATATGAAAATATGGACAAGTATTTTAGAGGTATACTATATTCTTCTATGATTAATGGGAATATTGTCGTGCAAAATAGTGATAGTGCTTTACAATTTATCTTGGACAAATTGAGTGAGTTATCAAAACATTCAGGTTACTACCAATATACACTTATAGGTATTCCGATATTTGCTGTACAGTATAATATGGTGATATCAACTGTTCAGGCAAATAAAAATTTGATTACTGCAGTCTTAGTTCTTTTGATATGTATCACTACATTTATCATGGGCAGCATCTCATATTTCCTATATCAAAGAAGGCGAAATATTTATGAGGTTTATACAATTTTGGGCTACTCAAAACAAGAAATTCATAGAATGATTTTTAGGGAAATGAGTTTTCCATACATTGCAGCCTTTATCTTACTGATTATTTATTACTATTGTAAACTTTGGTTATTTGTGCAATGTGCAGTATATTTAGCCCTCATCAATTTGACATTGATGATGAGTATATATTGGTTTTTGCTATATCTGCATAGACGTGATAATAAAGATAATGAACAATAAAGGAGACAGATATCATGATAAAATTGGAAAATATAAAAAAGTCATACAACATGCCAAATAAGGAAGAAAGAATAATTTTTAGTGAACTGAACTTTGATATGGAAGACGCAAAAATGGTTTCTATTCAAGGTAGAAGTGGTTGTGGAAAGACTACATTGTTAAATATTATATCAGGATTGGATACTAGATATACAGGGAGATACTATTATGAAGGTCACATGATGAAGAAATCAGAAATGACCCAAAACCGTTTTCAAAACATAGGAATTATCACACAAAGCTATAATTTACTAGAGGATAGAAATGTAAATCATAATGTAGCCATAGCGATACAAGATTTACATATTCCTAATAGTGAAATCAAAAGAAGGGTAAAGAACGCTTTAGCTATGGTAGGATTATCTCAATTTGGTAAAAAATACCCTGATGAATTATCTGGTGGGGAGGCTCAGCGTGTTGCAATTGCAAGAGCCATTATTAAAGAACCCAAACTATTATTGGCAGACGAGCCAACAGGATCATTAGATGAGAAAACAGAAATAGAGATTTTACAATTATTTGAAGAGTTAAAAGCCAAAGATTATCGTTTGATAATTGTAACTCATAATAATGCAGTTGCGGATATCTGCGAAATGCAATATAGGGTTGAAAATCAAATATTAGTAAAAATCAGATAGACTACTGTATAATTGCCATTTTAAATACTGGAATTAATCTTGTGTAATTTTTTTGGAGGTATACATAAAATAGATATAGGATGAACCCTGTTTTATGAATACAGTAACTAAACCAATCATAAAACAGTTTTTCCTATGCCTAAAGCCTCCTATTTTTTAAAACTAATTTTAGACTCTTCACCTTTTACTAATCTTGATATGTTGGCATTGTGCTTATAAAGAACAATTAATGCCATAAGTAATCCCCAGCCTAAATATCTAGGGTCATAATAATTTGCTATAAACGGAAAGGATATGGCTGCAACCACAGAACCCAATGAAACCATTCTGCTTAGGGCTACAGTAACTATAACAATGCCCAATTCAGCAAGCCCTAAAAAGGGAGACACAGCCATCAGTACACCAAAGGCTGTAGCAACACCTTTTCCCCCTTTAAACCCGAAAACTATCGGCCATATATGTCCACAGAAAACTGCAAGACCACATGCCATAGCCATATATGGTGCAAACTCAGGTTCTAAAAAGTATGCGCCAGCTAATTTTCCAAGCAATACTGCAAATACACCTTTAAAAATATCAATCAATAAAGTTGCAATGGCTGCCTTTTTGCCTAAAACCCTTAGTACATTGGTAGTTCCTGCATTACCACTGCCTTCTTTCTTTATATCTATGCCATGCAGTCTTCCAATTAAAATCGCCGGCGAAATATTACCCATAAAGTACGATACAATCACCGCAATTACACTTATGATTATAACTTTTGTTTCCATTTATTCTTCCTTTTCGCCCTTTTCTCTAAATACAAACTTCAACGAAGTCCCTTTAAAGCCATACGCATCTCTAATTCTATTTTCAAGATATCTGGCATAAGAAAAATGCATTAAATCTCTCTTGTTTATCTGGAAAGAGAAAAGTGGTGGTTTTACTCCAACCTGAGTAGCATAATAAATTTTTAAATGCTTGCCCTTATCTGATGGAGGCGGTTGAAGCATAGTTGCATCTGCTATTAAACTGTTCAACTGACCTGTTGGCACTCTCATAGCTCTTGTTTCGGCAACGTTTTTCGCCATAGACATAACATTATCTACTCTCTGTCCGGTAAGAACAGAAATAAACACCATAGGTGCATAAGACATAAACGGCAGTTCTTTAGCAATTTCTTTTTCAAAATTCTTCATAGTGTGATTATCTTTTTCAATTAAGTCCCACTTGTTTACAACAACCATAATGCCCTTGCCCGCTTCATGTGCAACTCCCGCAATCTTCTTATCCTGTTCTGTAATTCCTTCAACAGCATCAATCATAAGCAGGCAGACATCACAACGTTCAATAGCGGCAACCGCTCTGATAACACTATAACGTTCAATATTTTCGGTTACTTTACTTTTTCTTCTTATACCTGCTGTATCAATCAGAATAAACTCTTCTCCATCCCATTCAAATGGGGTATCTATAGAATCTCTTGTAGTTCCTGCAATATTTGAAACGATTACTCTGTTTTCACCCACCAATTTATTAATAATTGAAGATTTTCCAACATTCGGTTTTCCTATAACTGCAATCTTTGTAATGTCCTCATCATCGTCTCTTTGTCCTTCTGGGAAACTTTCCACAATTTTGTCAAGAACTTCACCAAGTCCTAACATATTGGCTGACGAGATAGGTAAAACTTCACCAAGTCCAAGTTCATAAAAATCATAAAAATGGTCAGGAGGATTCTTTGGATTATCAATTTTATTTGCAACCACAAGAACCGGTTTTCCTGTTCTCCTAAGCATGCCAGCAACTTCTGTATCTGCATGAGTAAGACCATCTTTGCCATCCACCATAAACAAAATAATGTCTGAAGTTTCCATGGCAATTTCAGCCTGCTCCCTCATTTGGGATAATATTACATCGCTTGTGTTTGGTTCAATACCACCGGTATCAATCAGTGCAAAGTGGGTACCACACCATTCTGCCTCTGCATAAATTCTGTCACGGGTAACACCGGGAGTATCTTCTACTATTGAAACTCTCCTACCCACAACTCTGTTAAAAAATGTAGATTTACCTACATTCGGTCTGCCTACTACGGCAACTAACGGTTTACTCATTAAATAGTCCTCCTGCAAATTCCGCCGGATCAAATTCTTTTAAGTCATTCATTCCTTCGCCTATGCCAATAAATTTGACGGGCATATTAAACTCGTCTGCTATGGTTATAACTATACCACCCTTTGCAGTTCCGTCAAGCTTTGTCAAAACAATGCCGGTAATATCTGCAATTTCGCCAAATTCTTTAGCCTGTGAAATGGCATTTTTCCCAGTTGTAGCATCAAGCACTAATAAAGTTTCTCTAGCTGCCTCTGGGTATTCTCTTCCAATAATTTTATTCATTTTTTCAAGCTCTACCATCAGGTTCTTTTTAGTCTGAATTCTTCCTGCTGTATCACAAATAAGGATATCTATATTTTTTGCTTTTGCTGACTGAATGGCATCAAATATTACCGCTGAAGGATCGGCTCCTTCATGATGGCTGATAACATTTACCCCTACTCTTTCTCCCCAAAGTTCTAGCTGCTCTCCAGCTGCTGCTCGGAAAGTATCCGCTGCCGCAAGCAGTACGGATTTTCCCTCTTGTTTAAATTTATTGGCCATCTTCCCTATGGAGGTAGTTTTACCTCCTCCATTCACACCAATCATAAGCACTACCAAGGGAATTTCCTGACATATCTGATGATTTTCTCCCTTATCAATCAGCCCCTCTATAATACTGGCAATTCTATCCTTAACTTGTTGTTCTGTAGTCAGTCCCTGTTTTCTAACATCCTCTCTGAGCTGTCCTATAATCTTCATCGTGGTCTCCATGCCTATATCTGAAGTAATCAAGACCTCTTCAAGCTCTTCAAGTAATTCTTCATCAACAGTCCTTCCTAAGAAAACCTCTGAAATTTTCTCAGACAACTTACCGAAAAACGACTTTTTTGGTTTTTCAAATAACATCTATTTCTCCTTTATCTTTAAATTATATTTATCCTAAATCGATTCTGTCTCCTAACTTAAGGGACAGCACCCTGGAAATTCCCTGCTCTGGCATAGTTACACCATAAAGCACATCTGCATGTTCCATAGTAGCCTTTTGATGGGTTACTAAAGCAAACTGTATATTATCAAAGTTTTTTAAGTACCCTGCGAAGCGTTCAATATTTGCATCATCAAGAGCTGCCTCAACCTCATCAAGTATACAGAATGGGGTAGGCTTTGCCTTAAGTACTGCAAACATTAAAGCGATGGCAGTCATGGTTTTTTCACCACCGGACATAAGATTTATGTTCTGAAGTTTCTTTCCTGGTGGTTGTGCTACAATCTCAATACCACAGTCAAGCGGTTTGTTTTCATCTTCCAGTCTGAGCATAGCCTGTCCACCACCAAATAGTTCCTGGAACACCTTTTCGAAGTTTTCAACAATTGCATCAAAACTTTCTTTAAACTTAATACGAATGGTCCGGTCCATATCTTCAATAATCTGCTTAAGCGAGTTCATCGCACCTAATATATCCGCCCTTTGGGTTGATAAAAATTCATATCTTTCGCTAACTGTTTCATATTCCTTGATAGCACCAATATTGACCTCACCTAGTGATTTAATCTTAGTTTTTATCTCTCTGCTGTCTTTTACAGCCTCATGCATATTAAATTCCTTCTTCTTAAATTCAATAGCCTGTAAATAGGAAACTTCAAATTCATCCCAAAGTTTATTCTTATAAGAATCCAGCTGCGTTTCATTCTTAGCCTTCTTTATTTCTAACTCATATTTCTGAGTCTGGCAAGAATTCACCTTATCTTCAATAGAATCTCTCGCTGCCGATTTCTCATTTAACTTCTTTGTAAGTTCAGTTCTTTCCTGGGTGATTTCTTCTATATAAGTTTCTAAAGAAGCCTTGGCTTCCTCTTTTTCTTTTACAGATACACCACTTGTCCCTGCATTTACCAAAAGTTCTCTATCTTCTCTTAACTTTTCCAATGAAAGTTGTCTGACCTGGACATCTTCGCTTATTTCTTTAATAGAAAGATTTATTCTTCCTACTAAAGAATCTACATTGGTTTTCTCACTTTCACAAGCGGTAACATCAATTCTCGCCTTTGTAATACTTTCATTGCCTTCTTCAACTCTACTTTTTGACTGTTCAAGTTCTGAAATCTGTCTTTCAATTTCACTCTCTAATTCCTTAATCTGTTGATTTCCAACATCAATCTCCAAACTTAGCTTTGCCATCATATTCTCAGCAGAACTCTGCTCACTCTGTATGTTTTCCAGTTCTCTTTGTCTTTTATTTTCACCTTCCACGAGATCTTTAATATTACCATCAAAAACAGAAATCTTATTTTCAGAAGAAAGTAAATCCAGTTCAGTTTCCCTGTGTTGTCTTTCTAATGTTTGAATTTCACTAGTATAAGTGGTTATATTATTCTTAATTTCAGAAAGCTCTTTTATCAGCTTGTCCCTTTCATTTTCAGCCTTATCCAGTTTTTCCTGCAGCGCTGTAACTTCACCTTTTCTTTCCAAAAGATTGGCCGAGTTATTTTTAAAAGCACCACCTGTGATTGCTCCACCTGAATTAATAACTTCACCTTCAAGAGTTACAAACCGAAGTCCTCCTGAAACCTGTTTTGAAAGTTTTACTGCATTGGGCAGTGTATCCACTATAATAACTCTTCCTAATAAATACTCGATTACACTCTTATATTTACTATCAAATTCTATACAGTCAGCACCAAGTCCTTGAAATCCCGGAGCATTTCGCAGAGCACTATCACATTTGTATGCATTACTTCTGATAGATTCTATGGGAAGTAAGGTTAGTCGTCCTGCTTTATTTGCTTTAAGCGACTTAATAATATTCTGGGCATCTGCATCGGATTGACAGACAACATTCTGCATAGATGCTCCCAAAGCAGTTTCAATGGCTATTTCAAAACCTTGTGGAACTTCAATTAAATCAGCCACAACTCCATGTACACCTCTAAAGCTGTTTTTCATAACATACTTTACTGCATAGTTATACCCTTCATAGTTGCTTTCCATTTCTTCAATAGTCTTTTTACGTGTGGAAAGCTGACCTATTGATATTCTTATGTCCTCAGTTTTTCTAGTTAGCTCTTTTTCTTTTAGAACTGCTGAATTATATGTTTCTTTTAATCTTTTTGAGTCTTCTGTAATTCTTTGAAATTCTGCTTTCAAAGTGTCTCTTTTCTTTATCGCATCTCTTTGTACAACTATAATATCATCATTTTGATTATCTGCAGAATCCTTTTCCGATAATAAAATTTCTTTTCGTCTGTCCAACGTACCTTTTAGATTGTCTAGACTATTAATTTCACTTTTTTTTGCACTTATTTCGCTATGAATTTTGAACAAACTATTTTTATCATGATCAATTTTAGCTGAGGCAGCAGTTTGTTGTGAAATCAGTTTAGAGTAAATATCAATTTTTTCCTTTAACTGATTATTTAATTCTGCCATCTTCATGTCTATCTCAGTTTTTGTCTTAATAAGTTGTTGTAAATTTTGCTGTTCCTTTTCCAGCTTTTGATCCAAGCTTTCCAATTCACTATTTAACCTTGCTCCTTCTTTTTCCATGGAAGCAAGTTTTTCTTCTTTTAATTTTCCTTCATTTACAAGTAGATTTATTTCTTCAATGCTTTTTACCAGCTTATTTCTTGCTTCATTATTTAAAGTCTCCAAAGCTTCACTTTTCGTTCTGCTATCTGCTAATTCTTTATCTAAACTAACTCTTTCATCTTTCAAATTGTCTATACTCGAAGCCAGTTCAGTGATATCGTCCTTTAAATATTCATTTTTTAATTCAAGATTTTCAATGTTTTTTAAGGTGATATTTATTTCAAGCTCCTTATATGTATCTCTAAGAGCTAAATATTCTACCGCTTTTTCGCTGTCTTCTTTTAATCCGTTGATTCTGCCTTCAATTTCACCAACAATATCATTTACTCTTTCAAGGTTAGCATTGGTTGCGTCAAGCTTGCGTTCAGCTTCGGCCTTTTTGCTTCTATATTTTACAATTCCTGCTGCTTCTTCAAATATTTCCCTTCTGCTTTCTGGCTTATTACTGACTATATCTGCAATCTTACCTTGTCCAATTAATGAATATCCATCAACACCTATGCCGGTATCCATGATAAGTTCACGGATATCCTTCAGTCTGCATTGATTATTATTAATATAATATTCACTTTCACCAGATCTGAAAACCCTTCTTGTTATAGCCACTTCACTATAGTCAATAGGTAGTATGCCTGTCGAATTATCTATAACAAGTACTACCTCTGCCATACCTCTAGATTTTCTATTAGCGGTTCCTGCAAAGATTACATCTTCCATCTTCCCACCACGTAGAGTTTTGGGGCTCTGCTCTCCAAGTACCCAGCGCAGTGCATCACTGATATTACTTTTACCACTTCCATTGGGTCCGACGATACACGTAATACCATGATTAAACTCTATGGAAACCGGTTCGGCAAATGACTTAAATCCGTGCATATCTATTCTTTTAAAATACATTTGTCTCCACCACTTTCTAAAGCGTACTTAGCGGCACTTTGCTCTGCCTCTTTTTTACTCTTGCCCGCGCCTTCTCCAATTTGTCTTCCGTCTACAAAAAGTGAAACGTAAAAAGTCTTATTGTGATCAGGTCCTTCTTCTTTATCTATCTGATAACATATTTTTACGTCCCCATTAGTTTGCAGGCTCTCCTGTAGTTCTGTTTTATAATCCTTTGTAAGTTTCCCTGATACTGCATCTTCTATAGTTTCTTCAAAGGTCCTTAGCACAAAATTTTTAGCTTCGTCAAAACCTCCATCCAAAAAAATGGCTGCCATAATAGCTTCCATAGCATCCGCAATAATGGAATCTCGGTCTCTGCCCCCCATGTGTTCTTCGCCTTTTCCCATTTTTAAAAACTTCCCAACATTGAGTTTTTTCCCCTGTTCTGCTAAAGATTTTTCACATACTATTGAGGCTCTCAATTTTGTTAATTTTCCTTCAGGAACCTTGGTAAGCTTTTTAAACAGTTCTTCGCTAATAATTGCATCAAAAAACGCATCCCCCAAAAACTCCAAGCGTTCATTATCTTTTCCACATCTTTCGTTTTTTTCCTGAACAAAAGAACTATGGGTTAATGCTTTCTCCAAATAATTGGCATTCTTAAATTCATATTTAATATTCTTTTGAAAATCAAGATTATTCACTTATCTTTATCTCCTCAAGTTCTAATACAGAATCCAAAATAGTCTGAACAACGTTCTGCTCAGCATACGGAATACCCTTCAGAATAGTATTTTTAACTGCATTGGCATTGGATGACCCATGCATTTTAACAATAGGTCCTTTAACTCCTAAAATTGGAGCTCCGCCATATTCTGAATAATCAAACTCACTTTTTAACCCTTTTAGTTTGTCATATAAAAGGGCTGAACCAAGCTTGGCTTTAAAACCAGATGTAAGCTTCTGTTTTAACTGTTTTAAAACAGTAAGAGCCATTCCTTCAGTAAGCTTTAATATTACATTGCCCACAAAGCCATCGCAGACAATCACATCACTAGCACCAAATGGTATGTCCCTAGCTTCCACATTTCCCACAAAGTTTAAATTGCTTCTGCCTAAAAGTTCATGGGCAGCCCTGGTAACAGTTGTTCCTTTGGTCTCTTCGGCCCCAATATTGACAAGCCCAACTTTAGGATTTTTTCTTCCCAGAACTTTTTCCATATATATACTGCCCATAGTTGCAAATTCTAAAAGATTATCGGGCTTACATTCGGAGTTGGCTCCTGCATCAACCAATAGGGATGCCTGTCCACCAAGTATAGGGTATATACTGGCCATCGCTGGTCTATCTATACCCTGTATTCTGCCCAATATAAATAAGCCTCCTGCCATTAATGCCCCAGAATTCCCCGCAGAAATAAACAAATCTCCTTTTGCCTCTTTTACCATGGTGATTCCCTTTACCATAGAAGACTCTTTTTTAGTTCTCACAGCCTTTACAGGAGCATCACAATTGCCTATAACATCACTTGCATGTTCTATCAGAATTTGATTTTTATCATATTTATATTTTTTTAATTCTGCTGCTATTTTCTTTTCATCACCTATAATCACAATAGTATGGGTTATTTCTTTTGCAGCTTCTACTGCGCCCTTTACAATTTCCAAAGGTGCATGATCGCCACCCATTCCATCTAATAGTATTCTCATTTTTTTATTTCCTCCGTTCATACGGTTTTATGTTTAATATTAAATATATATTCCATTTCTTGCCAATACATAGAATTAGGCACTATATTATACCATAAATTCTTACATAATAAAATTATTATTTTACTATTTTACCCTATGCCGTAGGATTTATTTACAATAGTTATTCTTCAATTTTTAGTATAGAAACCTCATAGGCAATCCTACCTATGATATTTCCATCTGCATCTCTTTTTTTATACTCCCTGCTTTGAATTCTCCCCATAATTGACAGCTTCGTTCCCACTTCAAGTCCACCTGCATACGTTGCATTTCGACCCCATGCAATACAAGGAATGTAGTCTGATTTATTATACATTCTGTTTACTGCAAGCATTATGTCACAAAGTTCCCGTCCCAAAGGAGAAGTTCTTCTTATTGGAGATTTACACAGGAAGCCCTCTAAGTATATGTAATTTTCGTCATTATCGGTATCAGGAATGGACTCGATTCCTCTTGCAAAAACTACAATGTTTAATCGGCTTTTCCCTTCCGTTTCTTCATTATATGTTCTTATTTGTCCTTCTATTTTTACCCGCATACCAATATTAATGCAGATATCCCATATTAGTCTCTCTGAAATAACTACTTTTATTTCATCTCTATATCCACTTTTTCTTCCTATGCCCACCTCAAATAAGTAAAAACTTTCACCATAAGACTTGTGACTGAACCTTAGTTCAGTTAAAACAACACCCTGAAGTACCGCCTTATTTGTTTCGCATCTGTTTTCATCTAACACAGTACCTTGAAGCTGACCGTTTTCCATTTACTTTTCCCCCTTATTTCTAATGCAGCACTAAACTTTGCTATTTTACATTTTATTAAAATAGCAAAGTTTTATTCTCAAAATTCTAATTACTGCATCAAAAATAAATACACACAAGCCCTTATTAACATTGACTTATTGGTCTTTGTTCTTATATGAGATCACAATGGTGATCGCCAGCCCACCATAAAGAATAGTCATTCCTAGTACTAAAAATAAAATTGCCTGATTTGTCATTAAAGGTTTACCCCCTTTTTCCATTGTTTTTTGCTTATTAACACAGCGCCAATAATTCCTAAAATTATGATTGACCATCCATATATGAATAGTGATAATACATCATACCCTCCATAAGGCGTTTTAAATTCTGTTATCATGGTCTTCACTAATGTTACCAACAAGATTACAGGGGTCACATATTTAATAATTATGTCCCACCAGCTTCCTATTTTAAAATATGAAATTGAATTGGTATGCTCTCTTATTACTATCGGTTTAATTATCCATCCTACCATAACAGATTCCAGCAATCCTACCACAACAATTCCATAGTTATTTATGAAATTATCCATAATATCCAATAAATATAATCCTGCATTCATTGCAAAAATTGAACTTATAAAAAATCCGGCTATACACATAATTGTCACAACTCTTTTACGCTTCCACCCAAACTTATCAATTATGGAAGCCGATATGGCTTCCACCAAAGAAACTGCAGAGGTAATCCCTGCAAATGCTAAACATACAAAAAACAATACGCCTAATATATTTCCCCACATGCCCATCATTGAAAAAACACTAGGGAATGCAATGAAGGCCAGGCCTATTCCACTGCTTACAACATCTTCTACACCTACACCTTGACTTTCTGCCATTGCCCCTAATATTGAAAAGACTCCTATTGCCGATAAAAATTCAAACCCGCTATTTGCAAACGCAGTTAAAAATGCACTATTATTTATATCTGTTTTTTCCGGCAGATAGCTTGAATAGGTCATCATAATTCCAGTTGCTATACTTAGTGAGAAGAATACTTGTCCATATGCCGAAATCCATATTTGTGGATTTTTAACCGCATTCCAATCAGGCGTAAATAGCGCATTTAAGCCAATTGATGCTCCTTCCAGAGTAATACCTTTTATAACAATGGTTATCATGATCACCAATAAACAAGGTAATAAAATTTTACTGATTTTTTCAATACCTGACTTGATATCTCTATAACAAATAAACCAGTTTATAATCCAAATCACTAGGATTCCCATCAGTATAGGCCATACTACACCACCTAAATTTAGTGGTGAGTCAGATATTTTCAATAAATCATTATAAAAGAAAGCATTGGAGTCTTCTCCCCACCTTTTATCTACACTAAAAATTATATATTTTACAGCCAGACTTAATATCATGGAATAGTAACATAAAATTACAGATGAGCTAATGATAGGCCACCAGCCAATCCACTCTAATTTTTTATTTGCCCTTGATATAGAAAGAGGCGTAGAGCCTTTATATAGATGTCCCATACCATATTCCAATATTAGCAAAGGAATCCCTGCTGTAAAAATGGCACAGAAATAAGGGATTAAGAACGCACCTCCTCCATTTTCATATACTACATACGGGTACCTCCATATATTTCCTAAACCTACTGCAGAACCAACTGCTGCTAACAAAAATCCCCATTTGGAACTCCATTGTTGTCTTTTTTCTTTCATCATAACCCTCCTAAGTTAAATATTTATAATAAAAAAAGTCCCATAGTCTATGGAACTTCTTTAACCTAGGATGTATGTAAGTCCCATATTAACCTATGAGACTTGTTTTATTCTTAACTAATAAAAAATAGCCTCATAAAATCTATGAGGCATACTTTTTTATATCTTTATATCCAATATAAATTAGCCATCATAGATGCAATCACTTAAAACCGCAATCGCATCTATAATAGTGAAATAAGCATTATCTTATCTACATAAACGCAATTGCTAAACTAAGTCGGCTAATAGTAAGAGGACCGTATTCTTTTTTAGTTCTATACAAATTTGTAAAGATTTCATGTTCATATATATTTCCTCCAAATCACATTGTACCTATGCTAACACGCTAATTTATACTTGTCAATAAAGAATATTTTTATTTTAACTCAACTTTTGCCTTTAACCTTCTGCAATGGCCCTTTTTAGCTGTTCTAACGCCTGTTTCAAAATGCTTCGTGGACATGCGGCATTTATCCTCATGTACCCTTCTAATGAACGCGCAAAGGTGTTCCCACCATTTAGTCCGAGCTTTGCTTTATTAATCATAAAGCCATTTAATTCTTGCTGCATCATATTTAATTCTCTGCAGTCAAGCCAGCCAAGATAAGTACTTTCAGGTATAGTAAACTTTATCTGTGGTATATTTTCCTTTAAATACTGATCAATAAACAACATATTTTGTTCTAAGTAAGGAATTAATTGTGATAGCCACTCCTCTCCATATTTATAGGCTGCTTCTGTGGCCACCAAACTGAAACAATTGTTTCGAAGGATATCCATTCCTTTCCATACGTAATCAAACTTATGCTTAAGCTCCTTATTAGGGAAAATGGCAACTGAAGCTTGCAATCCTGCTAAATTAAAGGTTTTAGAAGCAGCAAGGCAGGTTATAATGTGTTTTTCTGCACCTTCGCAAGCATGGACCGTTGGCGTAAATTCATTTCCCCATAAGATTAAATCGGAATGAATTTCATCAGCAATTATGATTACATTGTACTTAATACAAAGTTCAACTATATTTTTTAGTTCCTCTTTGCTCCACACTCGGCCAACAGGATTATGGGGATTACAAAATATAAACAGCTTCGGTCCCATAGCAAGCTTTGATTCTAAATCGTTAAAGTCAATGCTGTATTTACCTGCTTTTTCTATCAATGGATTTTCTATAACTCTTCTTCCCCAGTTTTCAACTACATCATAAAACTCAGAATATACAGGAGTCTGTATCAGAACACAATCAGTGCTCTCCGTTAGTTCTCTAACTAATACGGACATAGAAGGAACTACTCCTGGACTGAAACTTATCATAGATTTATCTATGAATCTATGGTTCCTTTTTAACTGCCATTGGCAAATGGCTTCATAATAAGAGTCCGGTCTGTATGTATATCCAAAGATTCCTTGTTTAGCACGTTCCTCTAAAGCATCAATAATTGGCTGTGCAGTTTTAAAATCCATGTCGGCAATCCATAGCGGCAATAAATCCTCTGTTCCAAATTTCTTTTTTCTTTCGTCATACTTAGCCGCATAATTATTACTTCGGTCAACAATTTCATCAAAATTATATTTCACTTAATTCACCCCTTTAAGCTGCTGAATCTTCTTGATTTTCATTATTATCCTTCTTTAACCAGTTTTTACCTTCCACAAGTCTTGTTACTAGCATTGAAGCTACAGAATCTCCTGTGGCATTGACCATAGTTGCAGGCGGGTCAACCAGGAATCCTATTGTTGCAATAATAGGGAATGCTTCTGGTGGAAATCCATATAAATTGACGATTAGCATTTCTCCAATTAATCCGCCTCCAGGGACGCCGGACATAACAACTCCACCTAAAACAGAAATAAGTACTGCTGTGCAGAATGTTCCAACACCTGTAAAATCTTGTCCAAAAATGCCGAATAAGAATGAAATTTTAAGGATTGAAGATAAACATGTTCCGTCCATGTGCATAGTAGCACCAATTGGTAATACAATTTCTCTGATATCCTTTGGTACACCCATTCTACCTGCAGCATTTAAGTTTACAGGAAGTGTTGCTATAGAGCTTCCTGTTGCAAATGCAGTGATTGCTGGGGGCATTATATTGCTGAAGCATCTCTTAAAACCTTCTTTTCCTCCAGCAAAGTAGGAATACGCTGCAAAAGCAATAAAGAAATACAAGAAACATACCGGATAATAAATTGCCATAGCTTTTGCATAAGCACCTAATAACTGAGGTCCAAATTCTCCGATTAAGCTTGCAAAATATGCTCCTAATCCAATTGGTGCATATAACATAATAATCCCAATCAGTTTCATAAAGACTTTTGAAAGTGCATCTAACCCTTTGGCAATCTTATTGTCCTCGCCACCAACTGTGCTTACGCAAAAACCAAACATAATTGAAAATATTATAAGTGGCAGCATGTTTGCTTTTGACATCAAACCAACAAAGTCATCTACAGTTATAGCTTTCACTACTTGGTCAGCCAATGAAAGCTTTTGAAGTTCTCCTGCTGCCTCCAGCGGAATATTTGCTCCTGCTGCTGGCGGGAATATTGTAACCACTGTAAAGATTACACAGGAAGCTATTAAGCCTGTTACGAAAAATACTAAAAACATGCTTCCTAAAATTTTCCCTAAACGTTTCATGTTTAACATGCTTCCAACCGCACTGGAAATAGTCACAAATACCATGGGTACTACTGCTGTGAACATAAGGTTAATAAAAATCTGACCAAAAGGCTTAAATATTACTGCCTTTTCACCCATAACAAGACCAATTATACTTCCTACAGCTATACCCAAAAGCAAAATAATTGGGAATCTGTAATTCTGCCAAAAACTTTTCTTCTCTACTGTTTCCATATCAGAAACTCCTTTCGCAAACAAAGTTATAATTTCCTTAGATCGTTAAATCTTCATCCATTATTTCTCCAACTGCTACGATATTTGTGTCTCCCATTAAATAAAGATTTTCTACTGTCTCTTGATTTAGCTCAACATTTACTGATAGTACTCCTCCAGGTGCATGTAAATTAACAGATTTTCCTTTTACAACCTCCCCCCTTAAAGTTAATATGATTGCAGTGGACCCCGAACCCGTGCCGCAAGCTAATGTAAAATCTTCTACACCACGTTCAAAAGTCTTAATTTTAACATCATTTTCTTTTATAATTTCATAGAAATTTACATTAGCACCTTTAGGGAATTCTTTGTAATTTCTAATTTTCCTGCCCAATTCAAACAACTTCTTTTTATCTAAATCTGCAAGACCTTCTAATTTAACAACTGCATGAGGTAATCCTGGATTTCCAAGTTCAATATACGAACATTCATATTCCATACCATCAATGCTGACGTTGCTATCCAGCTTTATAACTTCAGGATTATTTAGACGAACTTTATATTTTCTTTTATCCATTCTCCATGCTAACACATCACCCGCTAGGGTTTCAATCACCATGGATTCATCTGCAATCTTATTTTCATAAGCATATCTAGCAATACATCTTGCACCATTTCCGCACATTTCTCCAATGGTACCATCTGAATTGTAGAACCTCATTTGAAAGTCTCCGCCTTTTTCTGGTCGATCTACTACCATCAAGGCATCTCCCCCAACAGAAACTCTTCTTTCACATACTTTTTTTGCAATATCAGATAATTTTTCTATAGGAATGTTTAATTCGATATTGTTTATAATGATAAAGTCATTTCCTGCCCCCTGCATTTTGGTAAATTTCATACAAGACCTCCCTCATATACAATTATTTTTACTTATTTGAATAATATTGCTTTGCATATTGAAGTAAAATTGCTGGCTTTTCTGCACGTTCTGCACTATCTTCTGCTCCAAGCACAATCGCAATAACTCTTTCTGTTTTGTCACCCTTCTGGATTGGCATAGTTGTGATAATACAGCACCCAGCCCTATTTGTAGTTCCAGTTTTAAGACCATCCACTCCATTCAGATTGAATAACAGTCTGTTTGTATTTACGTCTTTAAAATTCAAGCTGTCTACAGAAATTTCAGTTTTGCTGGTAATATCCAATATATCAGGATATTTGTTTATAACATATCGGCTCAGCTCAAACAAATCTTTGGCGTCCATGCGATTCTGAAGTTTTGCAGCAAATAAATTTGAAGTGTATACAGGCAGTCCATGCGGATTATAAAATTCTGCACTGTCAAGTTTCAATTCCTTTGCTTTTTGATTCATAAGCTTTGTAAATGCAGCTTCTGATCCACTTAAGTGTTCTGCTAAAGCCGTTGCTGATTCATTACTCGAAACAACCAGCATCGTATTCATTAAATCACTCAATTTTACTTTTTGGCCAGCCTTCATAGGGATCACTCCATCTTCGGATGAAGAGACTGCTTCAGCAGCTTTTGATATAACCACATCGTCATCCCATGAGATTTGTTTCTTATCAATACCTTCCCTTACTAGCAGGTAAGTCATTATTTTAGTGGTACTTGCAATCGCTACCTTGTTCTCTGCATTATTTGAATAAATGATCTCACCTGTTGCTGCATTTCCAAGGACTGTGCCATGAAGGAAATCAAAATACCCACTTGCCGCAGTTTTTTGAAAATCTACATCAAAATCTTTTTTTGTATCCACTTTAATTGTATTATTTGAATCATCCAATGTTGCATTTATATTTAAAATCTGCATTAAATCTACAATCTTAAAATAAGTATTTCCTTCAATACTGTATGATGTATATTGTACCTTTTTATCATTAACATAAAGCTTTGGCACAGATGAACTTGACCACTCCACGCTTCTGTTTCCAGGCTGATTTTCACCACCTACGGCAATATACGGCTGTCCTTTTACTATCATTACTGCATTTTTGTTTTTATCATAGGTAATGTTAAACTGCTTCTCACTTCCGTTTATTGCATTTGCAAAATCTCTGATGCAAATAAAGTTATTACCTTCATATGACGCACTATAGGCTCTAAGATTTACACTTTTACCATCTACCTGTGACTTAATCATAGTAGGATTCATCATATCTGCCGCAAATACAGCAGACGTCATTCCAAAACTCATGGTAACGACAATTACCAGCGATAACATAATGCTCAAAATTCTTTTTTTCATAATGTCTCCCTCTTTTATTAAATTTTAGGAATAACTTATTATAAGAACTTTATTTAAACTCTAAAGTTCTGTATAACATTCTCTAGCAATCATATCCTCGTAACTTTGTCTTTTTATCATCTCTGCAGATTTTCCATCTTTAACAAGTACCACTCCTGGAATCGGATTTTTATTGTAGTTACTTGACATGGAATAGCCATAAGCTCCTGTAGAGAATATTGCTAAAATATCTCCGGCCTCTGCCTCTGCAAATTTGCCATCCTTAATTAAAATGTCACCCGATTCACAACATTTACCACAAACAGTAATCACTTCATCCGCTTGCTTATCCATTTTGTTGGCAATAACACCCTTGTACTCTGCCTGATATAGTGCTGGTCTTATATTATCTGTCATGCCACCATCTATGGAAACATATTTTCTAATTCCTTTAATATTCTTAATACTTCCTACTTTATATAAATTAATTCCTGCTTCAGCAACCATACTTCTGCCTGGTTCGATTACTACTGCAGGCCTTTCCATACCCATTTCATTGGAAAATTCAATTATTCTTTCCATAATTGGCTTTAAAAAATATTCGTAAGACTTCCTCTGTTCATCAGTATAAGTCACACCAAAACCGCCGCCCACATTTAATTCTGTAATGTCAAAACCAAATTTTTCTTTCGTCTTTTTTACTAGTTGTAATGTTGTCTCCAATGCAAGCAAATGAGAACGGTTATCAAATAACTGAGAACCCACATGAAAATGGATTCCTTTAAAATTTACATATGGGCTGTTAATTGCTGCTTCAATTGCAGGATAAATAACCTCTTCGTCTAGAGGGATCCCAAATTTAGAATCCTTTTTTCCAGTAGTTATATAGTCATGAGTATGACTATCAACACCTGGTGTTATTCTATAAAGTACATTCATCTTTTTATTTTTTTCTTTACAGATTTCTTCAATTAAGCTTAATTCTTGAAGGCCGTCTATGATAATTCTTCCTATTTCATAATCTACGGCTAACTCTAATTCTTCTTTAAGCTTATTGTTTCCATTAAACTCAATCTTTTCTGCTGGAAAACCAGCTTTAATCGCTGTAAACAACTCACCTCCTGAAACAACATCCATACAGAAGCCTTCTCTGTCCATAATCTTGCACATTGCTATAGACGAAAATGCTTTTGTTGCATAAGCAGCCCTAGTATTCTCATACTTATCCAAAAAACAGTTCTTTATTTCATTGCACTCCTTTAAGATGGCATTTTCTGAATACACATATAATGGTGTACCATATTTCTCCGCTAGTTCTACCGTACTACATCCATCAAAATACAACACATTTTCTTTTATTTCTGCTATCATTTTGTTCCTCCCTAAACCTCATCAATTTCTTTCTCTGTACTTAATTTACGCAATTAAGCAGTTACGACATTTTTCATATGCAATTAACTTAAGCAATTGTCATGCCAAGTTATTTTTTTAGCAATATGTAGTAATATTAGTAAGATGACTTTATATTTTTAACTCTTTTCTTATTTATCGCAGTATGGCGCCTCTCCTTTTTGTCCGAATTTCAGGAAAGAATTCCTGTTTTTAATATTCATGTGTTTAATTTCTAATATTAATGCTTTTAAAGAAATAAACTTATATTGGTATCATTCTTGCTTTATATAGACGTATACTGACGAAAGGCTTTCATGATGAATAAATTATGCTGTTTATTAAAAACCGATGAAGAATACATAAAAAGAATATTTACTATAGCTATCCCTATTATGATACAGTTGTCCATAGGTATCAGCTTAAACTTAGTGGACTCTTTAATGATTGGTCAATTAGGCACCGAACCTTTAGTTGCAGTTGGTGCAGCAAATGAAGTGTTTTATATACTTTCTATCAGTGTTTACGGTCTATGCAGTGGTTCCTGCGTATTTATAGCACAATACTGGGGGGCTGGCGATTCTATCAGAATCCGCAAAGTTATGGGGATAAATTATACTTGTGTTTGTATATTTATTACTTTCGCTTCTATCTTAATATGGATTTTTGCCCCTCATTTAATTTGGATTTTTGCAAGAGAAACCAATATAATAGAAGAAGGAACAACATACCTAAGAATTGTAGCCTGGTCTTATTTAATAACCTGCCTTGCAGATGTTATAAGCCTTTGTTCCCGCAGCGTTCAAAAACTAATGGTTACTACTATTATCTACATTTTTGCTATTTTAACAAACATAGTTTTAAACTACTGCCTTATCTACGGAAATTTTGGATTTCCAAAGATGGGAGTATCAGGTGCTGCTATAGCAACCGTTATAGCCAGAAGCTTTGAGTTCATTGGCTTTTTAATCTATATATATCATGACCGTTCACATCCTCTGGCCGCCTCATTAAAGGAATTATGCGATTTTTCTAAATCAGATGTTAAACGTGTATTAAAAATGTCTATGCCTGTAATGATTTCCGAAGGTGGTTGGAGTATTGCGAACTCTATGTATTATATCGCTTATGGGTTAATTAGTTCCCAAGCTCTTGCTGGTGCACAAATAGTGGTTATTGTAGGTAAAGTATATCAATCTTTTTTTGGAGGCTATGCAAATGCTGCTGGGGTATTAATTGGCGAAAAGCTTGGAAAAGGCAATGTAAAGGAAGCAAAAGAAGATGGTAAATTATTTATTAAAATAGTATTTATACTTGGAATCATATTCACGTTTATTATGTTCTTTAGCAGTACATTAATCGCAAACTGTTATAAGTTTAATACCGAAGTAACACTTATGATTAGCCAAAGCATTAAAGTATTTTCTCTATTTATCATGGCTAAAATGTTTGGTTATTTATTTGTCTGCGGCATTCTCAGAGGTGCAGGAGATACTGCCTTCTGTATGTTTGTAGATTTAGGAACCTCATGGATTATAGCTGTCCCTACAGTTTTTACAGCTGTATACTTTTTTAATGCAACCCTGCCCACTGCAGTAGCATGCGTTTATTGTGCAGAAATTATTAAAGCAGTTCTATGTTTCTATCGGTTTAAAAGTGGCAAGTGGATTAAACTTGCTATTGGTAATATAAGTAATAATGGAAAGGAAATATAATTATGAATAGTATTTTAAATGAAATGAACACCATGCCAGGTCATGCAGGATTTTTCTATAAAAACATGATAACTGGCGATACTCTTAGTTTTAATGAAAATGATCACTATATCCCTGCAAGTGTTATAAAGCTTCCCATCCTCATGGAAATCTTCAGATTAGCCAGTATAGGCAAAGTTGATTTAAATGCCAAGCTTTTAATAAAAGATGCAGATAAAATGCCAAGCTGTGGCGCATTAAATTCTTTCACAGGAGAAGTCCTCGTTGATATAAGAACACTTTGCAACTTAATGATTACAATCAGTGATAACACCGCAACTAACGTACTTATTTCATATTTTGGTACCACTGCTTTAAATGAGGGTTTTGCCTCCATAGGGCTTAATGAAACTCGAGTAAACAGACGACTTTTTGACGCAGAAGCTTCTAAAAGAGGCATTCAAAACGTTGTAACTCCAGCAGAAATCGGAATGCTTTTAGAAAAGCTTTACAGAAATGAATTTGTGAATGAGAAGGTTTCCGAAGAAATTAAAGAAATTCTTTTTAGACAACAGATTAAACACAAAATTAAGGAAATGCTGCCCGTAGGAACTAAAGTTGCCAGTAAAACAGGTGATGACGACAACATTTCCAATGATGTGGGAATTGTTTATGCAAAACAACCTTTTGTTGTATGCTTTATATCAAATGAAACCATTCCAAGTGTATTTAATCCATTTATTAGGAAAGCCTCTTTAGAATTATTTAATCGATGTAATCAATAATAAAAAATGGCATACTTAGAGAATTTACTCTGTATGCCATTTTTTATATATTAAAGTGTATTTATTCTATATATTCTCTCGGAGGTCTTGCTGTTATTCTTGCAACAATTTCATTTTTATTTGTTTCTGCAAGCTTTGCAGCCTCTTCAATGGTCATGGAATGGTTACTTCCATCTCCATAAATAATAGCAAGTTCTCCTTCTTTTGCTTCGGGTACTGCTGAAAGATCCACCATACATTGATCCATGCAGATTACCCCTATAATCGGGCATTTGCTTCCTTTAATGGTGACATACCCCTTATCCCTCAGATTGCGTGGATATCCATCCGCATAGCCAAAGGGAAGTGTTCCGATAGTCATATCTTTAGGGGCTTTCCAAAGATAATCGTAACCAACCCCCTCCCCTTTTGATACTTTATGTAATTGTGATATTCTAGTAACAAAAGTTAACGCCTGCCTAACGTCAACAAATCCTTTATGAAATCCCCTAAGCCCAAAGACTAATGCTCCCGGCCGAATCATGTTCATGCGGTATTCGGGATAGTCCACAGCAGAAATGCTATCTGCAATATGTTTATATTTAAAACACATACCTTGGTTCTCTAGTTCTGCTATTATGTTCAGAAACTTTGTATATTGTTTTTTATTTTCCTCATCATTGACTAATGCTAAATGAGAAAAAATTCCTTCTATCTCTATTTCACTAAATGAACAGATTTCTTTTAACTCTGCAATGCTATCAGTTCCCAGTCTATGAAAACCAGTATCCACCTTTATATGAATTTTTGCCTTTTTACCAGCCTTCTTACTTTCTTGCGATAGTATTTTTGCCTGAGACTCTGAAAAAATAGTCTGTGTAATATCCTTCTCCACCACAAAATGCAACAATCTGTCTGGAGTGTGTCCCAAAATAAATATAGGGTAATCCTTATAATTCTCTCTTAATTCTAATGCTTCGTTTAAGGTCGCTACTGCCAGGTAGGATGCACCATGTTCCATTAAAGTAGGCGCAATACCAACTGCTCCATGCCCATATCCATTCGCCTTTATAACTGGCATTACAGCAACACCATTACCAGCCATTTCACAAATTCGGTCCATATTGTAAGCAATTGTTTTTAAATCTACTTGTACTATTGTATCTCTTAACATTTCTACCTCCAACATTCCATATCACATTGATTTTCACTATTTCATTTGTTGAAAGAGCTCCAGCACTCCAAATACTTCCATAAGCATTCCTGTCCTTATGCACTCCTCGTTTGGATTAAGCAATTCACTATGGAGTGCCTGATGGGTTATTTCATTCTTGTCCAAACAGCCAATGTTAAAATATATCGCTTTTACTGCTTCTGAAAAGTATGAAAAGTCATCAGCACCAAGACTTGGTTCTTGTAAAAAGCATATTTTTTCTTTTGATAAAATTTTTTCCGCTGCCGCTTCAAGGATATCCCCTAGTTCATCATTATTTACAAGTGCAGGATAGCTATCCGTAAATTGAACCTTTGCCTTAGCTCCAAGTCCACACGCCACATTTTCAACTATTTCTTTCACTCTCTTTTTCATGAAGTTTCTTGCACCATTGTCTAATGCTCTGATTATTCCTGAAATCACAGTTTCTTTGGCTATTACATTATTTTTATTTCCTCCATGAATTTGTCCTACAGTTATAACTCCTGGATTTGTAGGTGCAAGATTTCTCGTTACTATGGTTTGAAGCATACAGACCAAACTAGAAGCTGCAACAATGGTATCCACACCATTTTCAGGATGTGCTCCATGACATGCAATGCCTTCTACTGTGATTTCAAACTCCGTAGATGCTGCATTCATTTTTCCTCTTCGAAATTGAACCATTCCTGCTTCAACCTCTGGTGTAATATGTAACCCTATAACAGCATCTACCGTTGGGTTCATTAAACATCCAGCTTCTATCATCTGCTTTGCGCCCCCAATGGTTTCTTCTGCTGGCTCAAAAAACAATTTAATATTTCCTGGAATGGTGTCTTCCATCTCTTTTAAGATTTTGGCTGTTCCTAAAAGTACAGCTGTATGGATATCATGTCCACAAGCATGCATGATACCTTTCTTCTTAGATTTAAACGGTACATCCATTTTTTCATCAATAGGAAGTGCATCCATATCAGCTCTTATGCCTATAGTAAAGAACCTTTGTCCTTCCACTGCTTTTCCTTTGCCTTTGATCATAGCAACCACGCCATGTCCTGCTATTCCTGTTTCATGATTAATTTCATATTTTGTCAAGAATTCACTTATTATTTGTGATGTCTTAACCTCCTGCTGTGAGAGTTCTGGATTAGCATGCAGTTCTCTTCTGATTCCAACAATTTCTTCAAATATTTCATCGATTCTTTCTCTTGTTCTCATAAGCTACCCCTTTATATTTCATAATCCATATATGGAACTGGCTTTATGGTTTTGTCATAAAAATGCCACCACTCACCTTCATAGGCTGTAAACCCTGCACTTTCCATTATGCTCTTCATATACTCTGCATTTTTTCGTCCCTCTTTTGAAATGTCAAGGCAAGATAATGATGCCTTGGGAGAGAAATCATCGAACTCGCACGGCATGACAAGCTCTGTTCCTCCCATATCTGTTAAGGTTATATCTACACATAATCCATTCATATGATTCGTCTTAAATTCTTTAATATTAGCCATATCGGGAGGTTTTGCCACAAAATTATTATCTGGCAGGATGCTCCAAAATTTAGCCTGGGCACTGATAGGCCTATATGCATCCCAGACTTTTACTCTATAACCATCTTTATAAAACATATTTTTTGCTTTTATTAAAAGGTTGGCTGCATTTTTATGTATATAACATTCTCCTGATTTATAAATTTTTTCTTTCGTAAAATTGTCAGTTGTTGCATATTTTAAATCTATAATGAAGTTTTCATCTAAATCCAACAATCTTACTAAATCACCTTTGCAACTCATTATACAATCCTTCTTCCTTTAATTGAACAAAATACCATTATATATTAGATTTACGCAATTATTATGCCAAATATGGTCTGTTTGGTATGGTTCTTGCTTAATTATTAGTGTATCATAATATTATTGTAAAGGAGACAGAAATATGAAAATAATTGATATGCATTGTGACACTCTCTTAGAGTGCTATAGGAACCCTAGTTATACACTTTCAACCAATTCTGGCCACATTAGTGTGGATAAACTTTTGCAAGGTAACGCCTTAGCCCAATTTTTTGCTATCTTTATATCGCCAAAAGAAAAAGCTTTAATGGCGCCCTATGATATTTTCAATAAGGTTTATGAAACCTATAAAACACAGTTAGAGCTAAATTCCAATTACATAAGACCTGCTTTTTGTGCGGAAGATATTTTATCTAATGCTGAAGATTCCAAGATTTCCTCCATTTTATCTATAGAAGATGGTGTTATTCTGGAAGATAAAATTGAAAGAGTCCAAGAGGTTTTTGATAAAGGAGTCAGACTGATCACTTTAACCTGGAATTTTGAAAACACCATAGGATTCCCTTCAAGTGATGACCCTGTTGAGCATAACCGTGGACTAAAGCCTTTCGGTATTGATGTAGTTGAAGAAATGAATCGTTTAGGTATTCTCATAGATGTTTCTCACCTTTCTGAAGGTGGTTTTTATGATGTAGCAAAATATAGCAAAAAGCCTTTTGTTGCTTCACACTCCTGCGCGAGAGCTTTATGCAACCATAGAAGGAACTTAACGGATAATCAATTAAAAGCTTTAGGAACCCAAGGAGGAATGGCAGGCGTAAACTTCTATTCCGCTTTTCTTAAAGAAGATTCAGAATACGCTACCATTGACCAAATTGTTGAACATGTCAGATACATGGTAGATAAAGCTGGTATAGAGTCTGTTGGACTGGGCTCTGATTTTGACGGTATCGACTGTGAATTAGAATTTAAAGATTATGCAAGTTATCCTCTGCTTTTATCTGCTTTATCAAAACACTTTACAGATGATCAATTGGATAAGATTTGTAATGGAAATGCACTTCGAATTTTAAAAGAAAATTTAGGTAAATAACTCTTTTTATGTTTAAGAGGCTGTTGTAAAAATTACAACAGCCTTTTTTATGTATTCTTACCACTAGGTTAATGGCTTTTAAAAATTGCTACAACTAATGCTAAAGTCTGTGTTTCAGAGCCCAATGCTAATAACGCCAGACAAGTATATAAGACAGATACCCATTTCCATCTCTTACCGTGTCCAGGAAGAATAGTAAATTCCTTCTCTATTTTTATATTTTTCTGTTTTAATACCTTATAAAAGTTATCAACACCCACAGGAGATATTACTCCAAATCTAAAGAACGGTAGATAAAAAGCAGATTTATCATTTGAATCCTCATATAAATAAATTCCCTTTTTAACAAGATGTGCTCTTTCCACATTATTTAAATTAATTGTTACTTCTTTTCTCAACAGTTTATTATAATACGTGGCATTGTTCTCATCAAACATGGTGAAAAAGAATTTGTAGGCTATGAAAA
Organism: Aminipila sp.; assembly: GCF_032051575.1. Lineage (NCBI taxonomy): Bacteria > Bacillati > Bacillota > Clostridia > Peptostreptococcales > Anaerovoracaceae > Aminipila > Aminipila sp. Next base: position 172,850 of record NZ_DAMBYD010000007.1, read on the forward strand.
AGAATACACATATGCATAAATATACCAAATATAATATTAATGTGGCTTGTATATTAATCTCCCCCGCGTAATCATTTATGTTATAAGTCATCACCTGTACAAATAAAATAAATCGAGTTACAATTAAGAGGCTTAATATCAAGATAAATACTTGTTTGGACATCGCTGAATAGTAATACTTTATTTTTTCCATTTTATATAACTCCCTTCTAGCTTTCAAGGACAAGTATATGACAACATATTACATAAAATCAATAATTAATTTTTATAATGTTTTTAATAATGAATACCGCGTTAATGTTTTGTCCTATTTTTAGGAATCGTGTCCTGTTATTAGCACTTTTTTCAGTCATGCGTTACTTATTTAATGCACTTTATTTAAATAAAGCAAACTTTTTTATAGGTTTTATTTACATTTACTAGTTTATATATTATTTTTCTATCATGGCATCATTTTTGCATATTTATTAAAGTGTGAAAATTCATTATATTTTTTTACAATTTTATTATTAGGAGGTTATTTACAATGATGAATTACATTTGGACGGGGCTTGTAGCCATCGCCGTCATCGCAGGTATTGTCACTGGGAGTATCAGTGATGTACAGGAAGCTTTATTTTCATTTGCTAATACAGCAGTAGAAATTGTATTCGGACTTATTGGCGTTATGGTATTTTTTACCGGTCTTATGTCAGTTATGGAAGCTGCCGGACTTTGCGAAAAGTTAGGTAAAATTTTGGGACCTGTTATGACTAAACTTTTTCCAGAAGTTCCAGCTAACCACCCAGCTATGAGTTCTATGGCACTTTACTTTGCTGCCAATATCTTAGGTATTGGTAATGCTGCAACACCTTTTGGTTTAAAAGCTATGGCAGATTTACAGACATTAAATAAAACGAAACATATTGCCACAGATGCTCAATGTATGCTGCTTGCAATCGCGACAACTTCCATTACATTACTTCCCGTAACTGCACTAGCACTGCGCTCTGCCGTTCAGGTAGAAGGTGCAACTGAAATTATAGGTCCTGTTATCTTAGCTACAACCATTTCCACTGCAACAGGTATTATTGCAACAATTCTTTTAGGTAAGCTGAAGAGATATAAACTAGAAACCATTATTCAAAAAGAAATAGCCGCAGGAACATTGGAAATTAATGAAAACTATATTGGCAATGATCCAATTAAGCTATAGTAACAGAGGGTAACAAGGAGGAAAATTCTTATGACAGAGGTATTAAATGCAATTTCAGCATATGCGATTCCGTTAATTTTACTAGTAATCCCAGTATATGCTCTTACAAAAGGTGTTAAAGTTTATTCAGTCTTTACAGAAGGAGCTAAAGAAGGTCTTCGTGTAGCCGTGATGATTGTTCCTTACTTAGTATGTATGCTGGCTGCTATTGGTATGTTCCGTGCATCTGGAGCTATGGATTGGCTGACAGATATTCTTAATCCAATCACAAGTTTAATCGGTCTGCCTGGTGAGGTTTTACCTATGGGCATTATGAGATCTTTCTCTGGCGGCGGTGCTGAAGGTATGATGAGTGAACTACTTTCAACTTATGGTACCCAGAGCCAGATTGGTCGAATTGCTTCAGTAGCTCTTGGTTCAACAGAAACAACATTCTATATTGTTGCTGTATACTTTGGTGCTGTAGGTATTACAAATGTTAGACATTCAATTATTGCAGGTCTTTTAGGTGACTTAGCTTCATTAATCGCTGCAACAGTTATCGTAAATGTTATGTGGTTCTAAGCATATTAATTATATTACATTACATATTTTGTTAAGAAGGAGATTTTTATATGAAATATCCTAAACAATTAAAACCATGTGCAACCATAGGACTTATTTGTCCCAGCTCTGCCATATCCAAAGAACGTGAAGCTCAATGTAAGACAGCCATAGAGCAGCTTGGTTATAAAGTCAAAACAGCAGATAATTTAACTTGTAATTATGCTGGTTATATGGCCGACGATGGCGAAACCAGGGGCAGATGGATTAATAGTATGTTTGCAGATCCTGAAGTGGATGCCATTTTCTGCGTACGAGGCGGTGATGGTGGAAGCCGGGCAATTGAATATCTTGATTTAGAATTAATAAAGAATAATCCTAAAATTTTTGTGGGATATAGTGATATTACCAGCTTTCATCTTATATTCAACCAAATATGCGACTTTGTAACGTTTCATGGTCCTATGGTTTCGTCAAATATGGTTGATGACTTTGATAATGAGTCAAAGGCAAGTTTATTTCAAGCATTGAATGCAGATGCGCCTTATGAATTTTGTAATCCTAAAGGATATGAAATAAAAGTTCTTAAAGACGGGGCAGCTGAAGGCACACTGGTAGGTGGCAATTTTGCGCTGTTAGGTGCTTCCATGGGTACTCCTTATGAAGTGGATACCAAGGACAAAATTCTGTTTATTGAAGAAGTTGGTGAAACCATGAGCCGTATTGACCGATTGGTATACCAGCTTAAAAATTCAGGCAAATTAAAATCCTGTGCTGGTATATTGCTTGGTCAGTTTACCGACTGCCCCAATAAGGATATTCCTGAATATACGGAATTAAACATATTCAGAGATGCCTTGGCAGATATAGACATTCCAGTGATGTACAACATCCAATCAGGACACGGGAATCCAAATATGACCCTGCCGCTTGGCGCTCACTGCAATATAAACACTAAAACCAAAAGTATTTGTTTTGACAATATAAAAAGATAAGAAAAGGTGCAGCATTTGAATTAAATTCAATGCTGCACCTTTTTATCACTTTATATCATATCGTTTCAATTTATCATAAAAAACAGACTTAGATATGCCTAATTCTTCAATTATTTTCTGTTTATCCCCTGAATATTCTTTTAAGGCACTTTCTAAAATTTCTTTTTCGGCCAGCTGCACTCTTTCCTTAAAATTCATTGCCATCTGTGGCTGAGCTTCTACAATGTTTATATGTTCCGGATAAATAAGATTGGAATCACATAAGGTTATTGCTCTCTCGATAACGTTCTCCAGTTCACGTACATTACCCGGCCAATTATAATGCATGATTTTGCTTAATGCCTGTCCTGAAAATAATTTAGGTTCCAGACTATAGTTATTGCAGATTTTATTTAAAATCTTATTAATAAGGACATATAAATCTGACTTTCTTTCTCTCAAAGGTGGTATACATATAGGAAACACATTGATTCTATAATATAAATCCTGCCTGAAAGTACCATTTGCTACAGCCTCCTGCAAATTTTGATTGGTTGCAGTAATGATTCTTATATCTACATGGGTGGGTTTAGTTGCACCCACTCTGTATATTACTTTATTCTGAAGCACATAGAGTAATTTAACCTGCATTTCCATAGGAAGCTCTCCTATTTCATCTAAGAAAATAGTGCCGCCATTTGCCTGTTCAAAGTAGCCCATTTTCCCAGACGGTAAAGCTCCTGTAAATGCACCTGCTACATACCCAAATAGTTCACTTTCTATAAGATTGGGGGCTATGGCGCTACAATTCACTTCAACAAAGGGTGCATTTTTATTGTACATACAATGGATTTCATAGGCTAACTGGGACTTTCCAGTTCCACTTTCTCCTGTGATAAGTACATTAAATTTTGTCTTAGAGGATTTATACGCAAAGAATTTTACTTCCCTCATAATTGAACTATTTCCTACAAAATTTTCAAAAGCATCAGTAGGTATATCCATATACAATCGATTAAAATCTTGGCTTTTTTTCTCCATTTCAATAATGATTTCGTTCCGATCCTGAAGAAGTTCTTCCATCCTGGATAAATCTCTTATTTTTAGTACAACACCATCCACTCCATTTTCATCACACACAGGATAAATAGAACAAAGTCCAGGCCTTTTGTTTAGCTCATAAACCGTGCTGCATATACCATCACATCTGCCTTCTAAAATTTCGTCCATTTTCTTAAATAAATCATTATATTCAAAAATATCCTCTATTGTAGAACCAATAACCTCCAATTCATTTCCGGGGGTTCCCTTCGATAAATACTGGCATCCCATCAGCACTTCCTTTAACGCTTCTTTTCGCACCGTATACCCTTTTTCCTGAAAGAATTTAACTTGTCCTGTTTTACCGTCAATAATAACAATATGCCCTACAGAATTTAGAAAGTTCATGTCATAATCAATATTATTTACAGAAATTCGCATTAACCCTTCTTTGGGCAGAATTACTGCTGAAATTGAAAATCCTAAATAATTTTTGCTTAGTTCGAATTGTGAGGTGATACTATTGCCACGGATATACTTATATGCAGGTTTCATCTCTGAATTCTGGTATACACCTATTGCCAGCAAAGCATCTCCAGACTTTATATCCTTATCTTTTATATTAATTAATGATAAATCCTCGGGGGTCAAATTACCGTCATCATTGCCGATGGAATTATCTGTAATAATAACGATATCCCCGTTTTCAATTTTTCCTTCCGGATGCAAAGCAGCATTTTCAAAAATAATACCCGTTATTTCCTTAGCTTTATGGTTAAATACTTGAAATCTTCTTTTTTTATCTACATAAATCAAACCTTCGTCTATACTATCAGCAATTTCATGGAATATTTCTCGTTTTTTCAATGTTTTAACCTCCACACTTATTTACTCATAGTTTACCACATAACGACTCTATATTACAAAATTTTGCTTAAAAATTCTTTAGTTCTTTCGCTTTGGGTATGATTAAAAATTTGTTCGGGAGTTCCTTGTTCCATAATGATTCCTTCATCCATAAATAATATTCTATCTGCAACCTCTCTAGCAAATCCCATTTCATGGGTCACTATGACCATAGTCATACCTTTTTCAGCTAAATCTCTCATAACCTCAAGAACTTCCCCCACCATTTCTGGATCAAGGGCCGATGTAGGTTCATCAAACAACATGACTTCAGGATGCATTGCAAGAGCTCTGGCAATTGCCACACGTTGTTTTTGTCCCCCTGAAAGAGAACTTGGGTAAACTTGAGCTTTATCTGCCAGTCCTACTCTATCAAGCAATTCCATAGCTGCCTTTTCCGAAACCTTTTTTGACATTCCCTTTACATTCATAGGGGCCAGTGTAATATTTTCAAGTGTCTTCATGTGGGGAAACAAATTAAAGTTCTGAAATACCATTCCCAGCTTTTGGCGCATTGAGTTTAAATTTACACCTTTTTTATTAATCTGCTGGCCATCTATATAAATTTCTCCACTTGTGGGTTCCTCTAACAAGTTTAAACATCTTAAGAACGTACTTTTTCCAGAACCGGAAGGGCCAATGACACAAACCACCTCACCCTCGTTAATTTTCACATCAATATTTTTTAGAACCTGTAGAGTTCCATAACTTTTAGTTAAATTGTTAACTTCTATCACTTTGTGCCATCCTCCTTTCCAAATATACTACAATTCTTGAAAGTGGAATTGTAAGACTCAAATATACAAATGCAGTTCCTAAGTAAGCTGGCCATGCCAAAAATGTTGCAGATGACCAAAGCATACTCTTTCTAGTTATTTCAGTAATAGAGATCACCGACAATACGGCACTTTCCTTGATTAATGCTATAAACTCGTTTCCTAAAGCTGGCAGAATGATTTTAAATGCCTGAGGTATGATAACAAGCTTCATAGCACTAAGCTGTGTCATTCCCAAAGATCTTGCAGCTTCCATCTGCCCCTTATCTATAGCCTGCAGACCAGAACGGATAATTTCAGCCACATAAGCTGAACTATTTATACCACATGCAAGCATACCTGCTATAACAGGATAATCCCATCTAAACATGATTCCATTTGCCTGAAGCAGCGTTGGCACTCCATTATATAATATAAGCGCCTGTACAATAAGCGGGGTTCCTCGCAAAAGTTCCACATAGACAGCCGCTGGCAGACTAATAATTTTATATTTTGAAAGTTTACACATGGCAATAAGCAACCCCAGCGCTACCCCAATGATAACTGCTGCTGCCGTTATCTGCAGTGTGACCCCTATACCACTATATGCAACCTTTATACCGGTTAAGTAATTTCCCAAAGTTATTCCTCCTATACTAAAATCAGCAAAACAGGTTTGCCATAAAGACAAACCTGCTTATCACTTATTCAAACCACTTACTATAAAGCTTATCAAACGTACCATTTTCCTTTATGTTCTTCATGCCCGTATTTATTTTATCTAGCAATTCTTTATTTCCTTTTTTAACGGCTATTCCATAAGACTCTGCATTGAGCACATCTCCTACAATTTCTACAGTTCCCGGTTTTGCAGTCATATATGCCTTTGTTACAGGGAGGTCGTTGATTAATGCATCAATAGTTCCATTCTGCAAATCCATCATAGCTACATCTAATCCATCATATATTTTAGCTTCTTTAATCTTTCCAGCCTTTTGAAGTTCATTGCACTTATCCGCACCAGTTGTACCAATCTGCCCTCCAACCTTCATATCCGGAGTTAAGTCCTTTATACTTGTTATTGTTTTATTTCCAGCCTTTACAGCAACAACCAGGCCTGAATCATAGTAAGTTTCAGAGAAATCAACCTTTTCTCTTCTAGCTGGGCTGGCATTCATTCCAGATGCAATAATATCAATATTTCCTGATTGTAAGGCTGTTATTAGCCCTCCAAAGGACATGTTTGCCCATTCAAGTTCAAAGCCTTGATCTGCTGCAATAGCCTCCATCATGTCTACGTCGAAGCCACTAAGTTCTCCTGTTTCAGTATCTGTTGTATCAAAGGGAGGAAATGTAGGTTCCATCGCTACTTTATACACCACTTTATTTTGACCGCATGCTGCGAATGCAAATACCATAACTCCCACTAAAACTACTGCCATCCATTTCTTTATATTCTTCATATTAAGTACCTCCTTATATCTAACTTATGAATAAATATTTTATATAATTAACTTTATTGCATGATTATACATGCATATTTATTCATATTCAAGTGTTATTTTGCAAATATTTAAAGTCTTAATTTTCAGAAAACGCACAAGCGTCATAGTTTTTTTACGGCAACATAAAAAGCGAGTATACATTTATGCACACTCGCTTCTAAAACATTGCTTATTTTATTAATTTCACTGTATACTATTTTATTTTTCTTAATTCTTCTGGTTCTGTAAACTCTAATGGATTCTGATCAATCCATCCTAAAGCTTCTTTTGCGCATTCCTTGTATATTTCATGCTTGCCAAGCTTTGCAAAAGTACTTTCTTTTTTAGGTATTTCTCCAAGTTCAGGAGTAAAAAGTTTATAAATTGCTGCCTGAAATTTTTCATTAAGCCTAACTATCTCAACAATAGCTTCTTTTCCGTTTTTCATCAGCACATTCATAGTCCCATCATCTAAAGTGTTGACTTTTTCAATATTGATGTAATCCTTCATGCATATCACTTTCCTTTCCCTTGTTATGTAATTATTGTAGCATAATTTTACAGAATTTTCAACCATTTCAATTTATAATTAAATTTAAAAATGCATTGACGTTTATCTATATGTTGCATATAATACATATAGATACTAATCAATATGATGGTAAAAAATATGATTTTTAAGGAGGCAAACAATATGAATACTATTGATTATGCTGTTATTTGCAAAGCCCTCGGGGATTCCAATAGACTTCAAATAGTAACAATGCTTTCAGATGGTGAGAAATGTGCCTGCAAACTACTGGAAAAATTCGAGATTACTCAGCCCACTCTATCTCATCATATGAGGATTTTATGTGAATGTGGCTTGGTTGATATGAGAAAAGATGGAAAGTGGTCACATTATACTTTAAATGCTGAAGTTTTACATTCTTTTCAAACCTTTATAAATGAATTAAATTCTTGTAAGGCAGGTATATGCACATGCGAATAATTTGGGATTTTTTTCAGAATCAAATTTTAGGAATGAAATGGCTTAATACACTTATAGGGGAAGGCCTTGCTGCTTGCGGTTTAGATTTAAATAGCAGACTTGGTGGAAGCTTACAATTCTTTATATATGATGTCGTTAAAATTTTTATATTGTTATCTATATTAATTTTCATTATTTCATATATTCAAAGTTTCTTCCCCCCAGAGAGAACTAAAAAAATTCTTAGTCACTTTCGAGGAATTACAGCAAACATACTTTCTGCATTGCTTGGAACCATAACACCTTTTTGTTCCTGCTCCTCCATTCCCCTATTTATTGGTTTTTCCAGTGCAGGACTTCCAGTTGGAGTTACCTTCTCCTTCTTGATATCTTCTCCTTTAGTAGATTTAGGAAGTCTAATCCTTTTAATGAGTATTTTTGGTGCGAAAATTGCCGTTGCTTACGTTATTGTGGGTTTAATACTTGCTGTAATTGGTGGCACACTAATTGAAAAACTGGGTATGCAGAAATATGTTGAAGACTTTATTATGACCGCAAATAGTGTTGATATAGAATCGCCGGATTTAACAAAGAAGGAACGTGCAATTTATGCAAAAGAGCAAGTGACTTCAACCGTAAAAAAAGTATTCTGGTATGTCCTCATAGGGGTAGGTATTGGTGCTTTAATCCATAACTGGATTCCTGCAGAAATAATTCAGGCGATTTTAGGTGAAAAAAATCCATTTTCCGTTGTACTCGCAACAGTGGTTGGAATTCCTATGTATGCTGATATCTTTGGAACGTTACCTATTGCAGAAGCCTTATCTTCCAAAGGGGTTGGTATTGGAACCATCCTATCTTTTATGATGGGGGTCACTGCACTATCCTTACCGTCGATGATTATGCTGCGTAAGGCTGTAAAACCAAAGCTGCTGGGTGCATTTGTCGGTATAGTAGCTGTTGGAATCATTATTATTGGATATACATTCAATGCATTCCAATTCTTATTTATTTAATAAAACTAATAATAAAATTTAGGAGGTATATATAATGGCTTTATTTAAATTGGGAAAGAAAAAAGAAACAAGTGGGTGTTGCTGTGGCGGAAATTGTAATGCTGATACTATGGCTGATGCAGAAGCTGCTAAACAAGAAGGCTCCTCTATAAAAGTACTAGGCACTGGCTGTGCTAAGTGTAATCAGCTTGAAGCAGCCACAAAGGAAGCCTTAGCACAGCTTGGCATGGATACAACTATAGATCATGTTACTGATTTTTCACAAATTGCTTCATATGGCGTCATGTCTACACCGGCCTTAGTTATTGATGGCAAGGTTGTTTCCTACGGCAAAGTATTAAAAACGGAAGAAGTAGTGAAAATCCTTGAAAAGATAAAAGGATAATTGTATGAGCAAGGAATACAAAACACAAGGAATCGGATTTTTTGAAAGATACTTAACGCTATGGGTAATTCTATGCATGATTGCAGGTATTCTGGTCGGTAAATTCCTACCGGCCATACCAGAATTTTTAAATCAATTTGAGTATGCAAATGTTTCAATCCCAATTGCAATCCTTATATGGATAATGATTTATCCTATGATGCTGAAAGTTGATTTTAAAAGCATACAAGATATAGGGAAAAATCCAAAGGGCTTATTTATTACCTGGGTTATAAATTGGGTAATTAAACCTTTTACAATGTTTGGCATAGCTTATGTTTTTTTCTATATAATATTTGCTGACCTTATTCCTGCAAATCTTGCAAAAGATTACTTAGCTGGTGCAGTTTTGCTAGGTGCAGCTCCTTGCACTGCAATGGTTTTTGTTTGGAGCCATCTTACTAAAGGTAATCCGGCATATACTGTAGTTCAGGTGGCAACTAATGACTTAATTATACTAGTTGCATTTGTCCCCATTGTAAAATTTCTTTTGGGAGTTTCTAACGTTGAAGTGCCTTGGGATACATTATTTCTATCCGTTATTTTATTTGTTGTAGCTCCACTAGTCGGTGGCTTCTTAACAAGAAATTATGTGCTAAACAAGAAAGGTGAAGAATATTTTAAAAATATTTTCATCCCCAAATTCGACAACACTACTATATTGGGATTACTCTTAACTCTTATTATAATATTTTCATTCCAAGGAAATATAATTTTAAATAATCCTACGCATATTTTGCTAATAGCGGTACCTTTAGTCATTCAAACATTTTTAATTTTTTCTATAGCATATATTGCTGCAAAACTTCTAAAACTGCCACACGATATCGCTGCTCCAGCAGGAATGATTGGTGCTTCAAATTTCTTTGAGCTTTCAGTTGCTGTTGCTATTGCATTGTTTGGTACTTCTTCGCCTGTTGCTTTAGCTACGATTGTAGGGGTTTTGGTAGAAGTTCCAGTAATGCTTATACTGGTGAAATTCGCCAATTTAACGAAAGGCTGGTTTGACAATGAGCTGTCAGAATGTTAAAGAGTGTGCATGTCCAAAAAAGACCTGTCCTAATAATGGCAAGTGCTGTACCTGTGTCATTAAGCATAGAGAAACAGACAGTCTTCCTTACTGCCTATTTATGGATAATGAAGGTGATAAAAGTAATTATAATCATTATTTAAAATTAAAGAATCGTTTTGAGCGTCCCCTTGATATAAGAACGGCTTATTATAATTTAGAAGAAGTACGAAATATATTCCTTGAATATTCTCAAATACCAGATGTTGACGTATGTTTTGATTCTTTCACTGAAGAGATGGACAGTTTGCCTGGCTTATATTCATTGCCATACGGAAGGCTTTATCTTGCCTATTTAGGCGGTAATGTAGCTGGTTGCATTGCTCTAAAACCTATAAATGATACGGTTTGTGAAGTAAAGCGTTTATATGTAAAACCTGCATATCGATCAAAGGGTATAGCAAAGAAACTACTTAAAAAGGTTATGTCTGAAGGAAAAAAACAAGGATATGAAGAAATGATACTTGAAACACTCCCATGTATGAAATCTGCCATATCCTTATATGAATCATTTAAGTTTAATCGATTAGCAGATGTTTCTAAAAACAATAATATTATTATATATTCTAAAAAACTATAAAAAATCCACCTAATAAAATTTTATTTTTATTAGGTGGATTTTATTTTTTTATTTTAGAGTACACATTGTTTTCCTGCATGGTCCATATGATAATCTTTATAGTAAATCAGCTGACCTACTGGAACAATCTTAAATCCTTGATCCTGCAAGCTCTTTAAAACCAACGGCAAATATTCACTTACCCGCTCTGCATTATTGTGAAATAAAATGATATCTCCTGACTTTACATTTCTTGTCACTCGTTCAACAATTTGTTCTGTAGAAATATCTTTCCAGTCCAGGCTATCAACAGACCACTGGATAACCTTGTATCCTTCTGCCTCGCAAGTCTCTATAACATGATTGTCGTAAGCTCCAAAAGGCGGCCTAAATAAAGTAGTTTTCTGCCCTGTGATTTTTTGGATAACATCTGAAGTTTCCTTTAGCTCACTTGAAATTTTTTCTGAAGTAAGTCCTGTCATATCAGGATGTGTTGCCGAATGATTGCCTATTTCATGGCCGCGTTTCTGTATTTCTTTCACATCTTGTGGATACTTTTGTGCCCAGAATTTAACAAGGAAAAAAGTTGCTTTTACATTGTACTTATCAAGATTATCTAAAATATCCATGGTTCTATCATCGCCCCAAGCAGCATCAAAACTGATAGCGACTTTCTTTTCAGAAGTCTGCACATTGTATATAGGCAGTTTTCTGTCCTGATTTATAACAGCACTAACATCTATTGCTTGAAAAATCCATATTGCTGCGGCTATAATAATTAATGCCGCAAATAGTCTAGAAAGTATTTTCATTGGTAATATCCTCCGATTAAAAATGATACTACCATAATATGCAGTCCCCTATTAATTCATTCTGATTATATGCAAATAACCATTACTCTAAATCTAGCCTCATAACCTCTGGATGGCATTTTGTACCGAATTGCGGACAAGTCAAACAATCAAATACTTTTGGTGCCTCTTCCTTATCAATAGTAACAAATCCTTGTTTTCTAAAAAACTCAGGTGCCCTTGCTACTAAAAAGATTTTTCTTCCTCCTAAGGCCTTCACTTCAGAAACAGCTTTTTCTAAAATAATTTTACCAATTTTCATCTTCCTGTATTCTGGTTCCACCGCAATGCCATCTATCACATATTCATCTTTATACTTTGCCAATGTCAGACCCGCCGCTAAATATTCTTCCTCTCCATGAGTTATTTTCCAATTTTTAATAACTCCATCTGGCATTGGATCGTTCGGATCCAACTCTAAATCATTCTTTATATACAATTTCTTTAATGCCTCATAATCTTCAGTTTGAGACATTTTTAGTGTTAGCCCGTGCATGTAAACCTCCTTATATAGCTCTTTGCTACTTATTACAAACCGCTTTTATAATCGTTCCTCCACCAACGACTATATTCTCATCATAAAAGACGGCTGCCTGCCCTGGAGTTATCGCTCTCTGTTTTTCATCAAACTCAACTTCAATTCTTCCATTTTCTATTGGATAAATCGTAGCCCCCACTTCACCCATTGAATATCTTGCTTTAACAGTTACTCTTAAAGGCTTCGTTAGTTCAGCTATAGAAATTAAATTGATGTCCTCCACAATCATTCCATCTGCAAAAAGCTCTTCATTGCTCCCCAGCATTACTGTATTGCTTTCTTTATCCTTTGATAAGACATAAACAGGCTTTCCAAAGGTTTGTCCAAGCCCTTTTCTCTGTCCCACTGTGTAATGTATAATACCTTGATGTTTACCTATTTTACTGCCAGTTCTATCTATAAAATCACCTGGTTTGGATTTCACTCCCATAACATTTTGTAAGAACCCTGCATAATCTCCGTCTTTAACAAAACAAATATCCTGACTGTCTTTTTTCTTTGCATTCACAAAACCTTCACGCTCTGCTATTGCTCTAATTTCAGTCTTATTCATACTTCCTAATGGAAACAATGTCTTCGATAATTCATCTTGTGTTAAAGTATAAAGAACATAACTCTGATCCTTTGTGACGTCTGCACCTTTTTTCAAAAGGTATCTGCCTGATTTAGCATCTTTTTCTATCTGTGCATAATGCCCTGTAGCAATATAGTCAAATTCTAAAAACATGGCTCTTTCAAGCATTCTGCTAAACTTTATATATCGGTTACAATCTATGCAGGGATTGGGTGTCCTGCCCTCTTCATAACTTTTTGCAAATTTTCCTACAACATCTTCTAAAAACCATTCCCCATAATTAAAGACATAGTGTCTGCAGCCTAGTCTGCTTGCCACACTCCTGGCATCCTGTACATCAGATAAAGAACAACATGTCTTTTCCTTATCTTCAATGCCTATATCTTCATTGTCAAAAAGCTTAAGGGTGGCTCCACTTACCTCATATCCCTGTTGCTGCAATAAATATGCTGATACAGAACTATCCACACCACCACTCATACCTACTAAAACTTTTGCCATAAAAACTCTCCTATTTAAAATGGCAGAACTATATAAGCCTGCCAATTCAAGTCATTCATTAATATTATTACCAGAAGGGTCCCTTCATATCTTGATACAAAGTTGAAATCCTAAGCTTCTTTGGTAATACGGAGAAATATAATGGGAATTTTTCTCCCTTTTCTCCATCAATATCAGTAGAAACATCTTCCGTTGATTCTATCACTAAATTATCTGTTTTAAAATAGATAACATTCTTATTTTCCTGATGATTTCCCTGTAATATATTAACCAGCAGCGGACCAAATTCCAAAATTGGCATTTCTTTAAACAGCATTACATCAAGGAGTCCGTCGTTAATCTCAGAATTTGGTGAAATTTTCTTAAATCCACCTGCTGACCTTCCATTCATAACGAGCATAAAGTACATATTTTCGTCACTAGAAAACTCACTGCTTGTTAGTTTAACAGGTATAGGTCTAAGATTTGTGACCTCTGTCAGGCCTTTCAAGTAATAAGAAAGAATTCCTAATGTATTTTTTAAGTTCGGATCTGTTTTCTGACTCACATCAACCAACATGCCCATTGCTGCAACATTTATAAAATACTTATTGTTTACTTTACCCAAATCTGCATAAGTAAAATTGCCACCTAGTGCAATGTCCATCATCTCATTTATATCATGTGGCAAATCAAAGTAATAAGCAAAGTCATTAGCAGTTCCTGCCGGCATAACGGTAAGAGGTAAGTCTATATTATTTCTAATCATTGCATTAACACAAATATTTATGGTCCCGTCCCCACCTGCTGCAATAACCTGATTAAATTCACTTTGATCCATAAATTCAAAAACGTTGTCAAGTACGTCCCCGTGAGCCGCCCTAACAGGCACCACTATAAATCCTGCGTTCTGAAACCTGCTAATAATCAAATCTAAATTATTTTTAAACATTCCATTTCCTGAATGCGGGTTATAAAATAAAAGCACTTTCTTTCTGCTTGCATCACTAATATCGTTCATTTTAACCTCCAAGCTTATTCCTATTTATTATCTTTGTTGTCTAATTTTAATATACCCCTAATTTGTCCTATTAAGTAAAGTGATCCTGCAAACATGACAGCATCAAACTCACTCTTATGATTCAAAGCATACTTACAAGCCTCCTCTGGATTGTCAAAAGTGACACACCTTTTGCCTCTTTCCTGCAATGCTTTGGTTAACTCTGTTGCTGACCATTTCCTAGGATTATCCGGTTCTGTGGCAACAAAGTCATCTGCCATTTGTGTAAAACTGTCCAGAATTTTTTTAGTATCCTTATCACCAAGCATTCCAGTAACTAAAAGTACCTTTTTCCCTTGTAATAATTCTTCTTTTGTTCTTGCTAAAGCTGACGCTCCATCCTCATTGTGTGCTCCATCTATTATAACATAAGGGTCAGTATTCATAACCTCAAATCTTCCAATTTGTTTTGCCCTTTTTAATCCTGCATATAGACGGCTTCTTTCTACTTTTATGATTTCAGCTTTTCTAAGCAATTCTAACGTAACCAAAGCGGTTAAAACATTCTGCACCTGATGTTTGCCTACCATTCCTATTTCCACTTCAGCGTAATCTGTGCCATAAATGTTAGTATCGAATTTATATCCTTCTATAGCTTTATCTGTTATGGCATATTTAATTTTTCTTACATCATGCACTACACAGTTTTTTTCGTAAGCCTTCCTCGCAATGACTTTAGCAGCCTCAGGCTTATCTACATTTATGATAGCTGGTACGCCTTCTTTTAGTATCCCCGCTTTTTCTGCTGCAATTTCCTCTATAGTATTCCCTAATCTATCCATATGATCAAAAGAAATCGAAGTTATTACACAAGCTAAAGGTTTTTCTATAATATTAGTAGAATCACCCTTTCCACCCAATCCAACTTCAAGCACTACAAAATCCGCTTTCTTCATATTAAAATAAACAAAAGCCACAGCTGTTATTACCTCAAATTCTGTAGGTGAATCAAAGCCTTGTGAAAGCATGATGTCTACCTTTTCAAGCACCATATTGGTACACTTCTCAAGGTCTTCATCAGAAATAAACTGATGGTCAAATTCGATTCTCTCATTAAACACCTCAAGGAACGGGGAAGTAAACAGACCAACTTTATACCCGTTTTCCTGCAAGGCCTCATATATATATTTGCAGACAGATCCTTTACCATTCGTACCTGCCACATGAATATATTTTAAATTCTTTTCTGGATTTCCCAAAAGATCCATCAGGGTAATCATTCTCTCAAGTCCAAGTATGCTGCCAAAGCGTTCAAATTCTTTAAACTTTTCAACTGTATTCTCTTTGTTCATCGCTTCTCCCATTACAATCACAATACCCCCAATAAGCACAAAACCTAGTGGGGGTGTAAATTTTCAATTTGTATTCTATTTTACAGCTTTTTTTCTACAAGTGCAAGTCTTGCCGTTACTTTTACCAGCATATCTTCGTACTTAGCCTGTTTTTCCTTTTCTTCGTTAATAACTTTTTCTGGCGCTTTTGCCACGAATCCCTGATTTGAGAGTTTTCCGGCTACTCTTTTCACTTCGCCTTCAAGTCTTGCCTTTTCCTTGGTAAGCCTCTCGAATTCTGCCTTATAGTCCAGTAAGTCATCCAGTGGGATAAACAACTCCACAGCACCTACTACAGCTGACATAACTTCTTCTGGAACTTCTGATTTGTTTTCAGTAAAGTTAATCTCTGTAATGTTAGCAAGCGCCATAATATATCTTTCTCCTGCCTTGATATATTCTAAATTCTTACCTGCTGATACAATGATAGCTCTAAGCTTTCTGCTTGGTGCAGCTTCTGCTTCTGCTCTGATATTTCTTATAGCTCTGATGGTTTCCATAGCCATATCAAGTTTCTTTACTTCTTCTTCAAAAGTAAGTGTTGCATCATATACCGGCCAGTTTTCTTTAATCAAGAAAGATTCATGATTTCCTGCTGCCTTAGCCTTTGAAACTTCTTCGTCTGTCTTAGGCAGGAAGCTCCATATTTCTTCTGTAATAAAAGGCATAAATGGGTGAAGAAGCTTTAGCATGTCTTTTAAAGCTCTCACTAGTACATATCTGGCAACTTTCTTGTCCTCTTCATCCTCACCGTAAAGTCTGCCCTTTACCAGTTCAATATACCAGTCACAATATTCATTCCAGATTACTTCATAAACTCGCTGTCCTGCCAATGATAAATCAAATTTATCCATAGCATTTGTAACATACTGGACTGCATCATTTATTCTTGCAATAATCCACTTATCTTCATCCTTTAGTTCAATTTTTTCTAATCCTTCATTCTCACAAGCCATATCCTTGAAGTTTCCTTCTTCATCCTGAAGATTCATAATAACAAATCTGGAGGCATTCCAAAGCTTATTTGCAAAGTTCCTTGAAGATTCAAGCTTATCTTCCTTAAATCTCATATCATTACCTGGTGTAATGCCTGTCATAAGCATAAATCTAAGCGCATCTGTACCACACTGGTCAATTACTTCAAGCGGGTCGATACCATTACCCAGAGATTTACTCATCTTACGTCCTTCTGCATCTCTTACAAGACCGTGGACATAAACATATTTAAATGGTGATTCCCCAGTTATTTCAAGTGCAGAGAATACCATTCTTACTACCCAGAAGAAAATGATATCATAACCCGTAACTAATACATCTGTTGGATAGAAGTAATCCAGCTCAGGAGTCTTTTCAGGCCATCCAAGCGTTGAGAAAGGCCACAATGCTGAAGAGAACCATGTATCTAGTACATCTTCATCCTGTCTAACCTTTGTACTTCCGCACTTTGAGCACTTATCTGGTGCTGTTCTTGCAACAATCATTTCTCCGCATTCTTCACAGTAGTAAGCTGGGATTCGATGTCCCCACCATAACTGTCTTGAAATACACCAGTCTCTTATATTTTCTAACCAGTGAAGGTAAATCTTTTCAAATCTTTCAGGTACATGTTCCAGCTTGCCGTTCTTTGCCACTTCAATAGCAGGCTTTGCCAGTTCCTCCATCTTTACAAACCACTGATCCGAAAGCATTGGTTCTATAACCGTATGGCATCTGTAACACTCTCCAGAAGGAATAACTTTTTCTTCTGTTTTTACAAGGAATCCAGCAGCTTCAAGGTCTGCAACCCAAGCTTTTCTACATTCAAAACGATCCATACCTGCATACTTACCTGCAAGCTCATTCATAGTTGCATCTGTATTAATACATGAAGGTCTTTCTAAACTATGTCTTTCACCGACTTCAAAGTCATTGGGGTCATGAGCAGGAGTAATCTTAACAGCACCAGTACCCTTTTCTGGGTCTGGATACATATCAGCAATAATCGGAATTTCTTTGCCTACCATTGGAAGAATTACTTTCTTGCCAATCATATCCTTATATCTTTCGTCATCTGGATGTACTGCTATAGCTTCATCAGCAAACATGGTTTCAGGTCTTGATGTAGCAACTACAATACCTTCTCCGCCATCAGCAGCAGGATATCTAAAATACCAGTATTTACCATTTTTATCTTCATGCTCAACTTCTGCATCTGAAAGGGAAGTTCCACATTCAGGACACCAGTTTATCAGTCTGTTTCCTTTATAAATAAGTCCTTTTTCATACAGTCTGATGAACATTTCATTGACAGCCTTATTACAGCCTTCATCCATAGTGAAACGTTCTCTTTCCCAGTCACAAGAATCTCCAAGCTTACGACACTGTTTAGTGATTCTTCCACCATATTCTTCTTTCCACGCCCATGCGCGCTTTAAAAATTCTTCTCTACCTAAATCTTCCTTTTCCTTACCTTCTTCTTTTCTGATTTTATCAACAACCTTTACTTCAGTTGCAATACTTGCATGATCTGAACCTGGAAGCCACAAAGCACTGTAACCCTGCATTCTTTTCCATCTTGTAAGTACGTCCTGAAGTGTCTGGTCTAAGGCATGTCCCATATGAAGCTGCCCTGTAATGTTTGGCGGCGGCATCACAATGGTAAAAGGTTTCTTATCCTTATCTATGTCTGCTCGGAATGCACCCTTTGCTTCCCATTCCGCATATATTCTGTCTTCAAAATCTTTAGGATTATAAGTTTTTGCTAAGTTTTTCTCCATTTGTATTTACTCCTTTTTTCATTTATTCATTTAACTATCTCTACTTTTAGGCAATCTTTTTAAAAAATGTCATAAAATTGTACTAGCCTAAACCCCATACTTTGAAATTATGGCATTTTTTAATACATATTGTAAAAAAACGTAAAAAACCGCCCTTCGGGCAATCTCTTGCCAAAGGACGGATAAAATTCCGCGGTACCACCTTTGTTCCACATAGCTTTAAGCCTGCGGCCCTCATTTAGTATCAAACTATGTTTTTTGCTTTGTTATCTTTTTTAAGTGAAAATTTTCTCTTAAAAAATAATTAAACAAAATGTTAGACGATGAAAATCTATAAATCGTAGATTTATGATTTTCTAGCCTAAATTCTGGCAGCAGTTCTAAAGAACTGGACAGAATGTTAAAGCAACCTTCAAAATACGCTTTCTTTGAAACCTTACAGCCTATGGATTTCATTCTCTGATGCAAGGGATAAAACTAATTATCTCAGCCAAGTGCGAACCTTTCCTACTCCTCTTTATCATAGTTTTCATATTTAATTTTCTGTTTAACTGAGTTTTACCTATAGCATATACTATATCTGAAACTCACCCATAATATATAATAGTTTATATCATTACGCGTAAAAGTCAAGCACTAAATTAATCCACCATTTATAAATTGGCATTCTAGAGCCATTTAATATCTTGCTTTTTTATTCTCTCTGGTATTGTATCGTACTGCTCTACCTTATGGTCTGGATATCCCAGCATTAATGCTCCAACGAAACTATTTCCTTCAGGCAGATCAAACAATTCTTTTAACTCTGGAATGGAATTAGATAGCCTTGTTAAATATCCTGCCCAACAGCTGCCAATCCCTTTAGACTGCAATATAAGTTCCGCAGTATAAAGTTTTAATGTAGTATCTCCAATAGGATTTATTGAATGATTGGGAGCATAGGCAAGAAGCAATGTAGGTGCATTGCCCATTATTGGGTTATTCCCCTCTTGGTATTCCTTAACAATTATGTCTAACTCATGATGCTTTTCTGCAAATGACAAAATTATTTTCATTATTTTATCAATTGTTTCTTTTTTATCTACAATTACATACTTTGTTGGATGCTCATTTTTAGCACTAGGTGCCCAGCATGCAATCTTAAGCGCATGTTCAAGACTTTCTCTATTTACAGGTTCTGCTTTAAAATGTCTGTAAGATCTTCTTTTCATAAGATGTGCTTCTAATAAATCTGGAAATTCTTTTGTAAGTTCTGGGAATTCATCATTTACTACAGCATTCTTTCCATCGTAACTTACTGCTCCAACTGGACAAATTGCAGCGCAATGCATACATTTTAAGCAGATTTTATTTGGATTTAATCTAGGTTTTCCCTCTATATATTCTATAACATTAAAAGGACATACCTGTCTACACTTAAAGCATCCTATACATTTCTCTTTAATAAATTCTATGTTTCTATTCATATTTTTTCCTTTTACTTATTTAATTCTAAGAAGCATTCTACCATACTATCAATTGTAGCTTCTTTAGCGGTAAAAATCTGCATACCATTCTTTCCTGCCTCTTCTGCTGTTTTTTCGCCTATGCATACAGCTTTCACTGCTGAAAAATCAGACAATCCAGACAGTGCAACAAAACCTCTTACTGTAGACGCGCTGGTAAATGCAACATAATCCACTTCCTCTGAAGCAAACTCTATTAATTCCACATGGGATACTTCTGTCTTTTGATTTTCAGTATCCTCTGTTTCAAAAGTATCGTAAACAGCTATATCTGCAAATTTAATAGATGCTTCCTCAAGAGGTTTAATGACTTCATCTGTACCAATTTTGGCTCTGGGAATTAAAATCTCAGGGTCCTTTCCAATTTTCGAACCCCATTCCACGGATTCTCTGGCAATTAATTTGCCTAAGGCCTTACCACTATAAATGGATGGCATTAGGTCAACCAGAATACCCATCTTTTCTATTGCTTCCTTCGTTGCAGAACCAATAGCCGCAAATTTAATACTTCCTAAGTCCCTTATGTCTTTTTTCATTTCACGAAGCTTATTGAAAAAGACTGTAACCCCAACAGGACTTGTAAATGCAACGTAATCAAACCTGCGTATATCATTAATTGCCTCTTCAAGTGGTTTATTATCTTCAATTTCTTTTGTTTCAATAGTAGGCATACTCACGATTTCAGCTCCAAGCATGGAAAGCTTATCTGCTAGAGATGAGTTTCGATCCTTTGGCCTGGTAACAGCAATCTTTACCCCCCCAAGTAATCGGTCTTCTGCCCAGTGGAACTCTTTTTCCAAGGCACACACTTTACCTACAACGATAATAGCCGGAGTCTGAATGCCAGCCTTCTCTGCATCATTAGATAAATTGCTAACATCTGAAACAACTCTTCTCTGATGTGCCGTTGTCCCTCTTTCCAGTACTGCCGCAGGCATATCTGGCTCTATTCCAGCTTTTAAAAGGCCTTCGCAAATCTTTGGCATAGCAGTAATACCCATTAAGAATACAAAAGTGCCCCCCAGCTTTACAAGTGCCTCATAATCAATATCCGCTTCTTCCTTTTTCTTTGTATGTCCCGTAATAATGTGAAGGGAAGATACAAAATCTCTATGAGTAACAGGTATCCCATTGTATGCAGGTACTGAAACCGCTGAAGTAATACCGGGAACGATTTCAAATGGAACCCCATTCTCACAAAGTAACTCCAGTTCTTCACCACCACGTCCAAATACAAACGGGTCTCCACCCTTTAGTCTTACTACTCTTTTTCCCTTTAATGCCTCTCTCAAAAGGATTTTATTAATTTCATGCTGTGGAACTGAATGGTTTCCTGATACTTTACCTACAAAAATTAGTTCCGCCTGCTTTGGAATCATTGATAAAATCCCCTGACCTACTAACTTATCATAAACAACTACTTCAGCCTGATCTAAAACCTTTTTGCCTTTAAGCGTAAAAAGCCCTGCATCTCCAGGTCCAGCTCCAACCAGCCACACTTTTCCCTTTTTATTATTTTCATCCATTCTGCTTACCATCCTTTAACTGTTTAGCCAATTCTACAGCTAAATTTTCTCCGTCTATAGCTTTACCCAAAATTCTGCTCTTAAAATGTTGCTGTGTTTCCTCATTATAATAAAGACCTCTTATTAAAATATTCTCACCTGACAACTCTGCAAATGCTCCAATAGGTGAACTGCATCCGCCATCTAAATAAGTTACAAATGCTCTCTCTGCCTTTGCACATATTTCAGATTTTTTGTCATTTACACATTCCAGGAAAGAGTAATTCTCACCAGCTCTGCCTTGAACAGCCATAATCCCCTGTCCCGCAGGAGGTATAATTTCATCTGCAGAAAATACTCTGCCAATTCTGTTTTCAAGTCCCAGTCTTGTTATCCCTGCATGAGCTAAAATAATGGAGCCATATTGCCCACTGTCCAGTTTCAAAAGCCTAGTCTGCAAATTACCCCTGATACTTTCTACTTGCCAGTCTGGATAAATTTCTTTCAGTTGCATCTCCCTTCTTAAACTTGAAGTTCCCAAAGGTAATTGTTTATTTTCCGATTCATACCCTTCTGGAAAAACTAACACATCCAACGGATTTTCTCGTTTAGAAAAAGCTACCAAAGGAAGGTCCTCCGAAATCTCCATGGGCAGATCTTTAAGACTATGTACAGAAATGTCTATTTTCCCTTCCATTAGTGCTTTATCTAGTTCTTTTACAAACAGGCCTTTACCTCCGATTTTATCTAACCTTTTATCTAGAATGATATCCCCTGTGGTTTTCATGGTGACAAGTTCTAGTTCAATTTCAGGATGAGCTTCAGCAATCTGAGCCATTACAAGCTTTGACTGTGCCACAGCCAGCCTGCTGTCTCTGCTGCCAACAATTATTTTACGTCCAGCCATTTTTCTCTCCTTTTTAATATATATCTTTCACTGCATTTTTTATGACTTCTGAGCCTTTCTTTGCAAGAGTATGGCTTTTACCTTGAGCTGTAATACCAACAACCAAGTCTCCCTGCATGACCACACCAGGGAAATAAAAGTCGCACTCTTCTTTGGCATCAGCTACATTGACCAGCATACCTCTTTCCCTGCACTGCTGTCCTATGCCTTGATTAATTTCTCTATTATTAGTTGCGGCTAAAACCATGTCCGCTCCTATTATATCTTGTATCTCAAACTCTTTTTCTAAAAGTTCAATTGACCGATTTAACCCAGCTTTCTGATTTATATTGATATGTTCCTGAACCATCTGCCTTATTTCTTCAGAAATCTCCTTTGCCACAATTCTTAAATTGCAGGAAAACTGCAATAAAGTTTTGATTCTTCTGCAGGCAATTTTTCCACCGCCAACTACTGCAATATTTCTATCATTTATATTTACAAACATAGGAAACCATTCCGCAAAAGTTTCTTTAACCGAATCCCTACTTATTTCATTCATCACCTGCTGAAGGGACATTCCCTTATCCTGTTCTGTTCTACCTACAACTACTAAAGCAGCTCCTGCCTCTTTAGCCGCCAAATATTTTTCGTAAGCGCCTCCTTCTTTTCCCGTGTCTTTTGTCACCATGTAACAGCAGTCCAGCTGATTTAACATAGCTTTATTCATTTCATAAGAAAAAGGGCCCTGCATACAAATTAAATGCTTTCCTGCAAATCCCAGTTCATTACAGCTTTTTAAGACTTCTTCCATAGGAAGTACTCTGGCATAGAGTCTTTCCTGGAAATCATGAACTTCTGTATATTTTGCCAGTTCCTTACTACCGGTGGTTAGAAGTACATTCCCTTTAGTCGTATTTAAATATTCCACTGCAGCTTCTGTACTTTCCACAAAAACGCATTCCGAGCCAAAATCGGTTTTACCCCTTAGTAATCGTATGTACCTAATCTTGGTTTTATCACAAGCCGATTTTATATTTTCTGTTACAACAGTTGCATAGGGGTGGGTAGCATCAATAACCAAATCAAAGCCTCTGCACATAAGCTCCTGCATTTCTTCCAAATTAAGTCTTCCTGCTTTTATTTCAAGATTTTGTGCAGGTTCATGTTCCAGTATTTCTTTTCCATATTCAGTTGCCACACAAGCACATACGAACATGTTTTTCATTTTTAAAAGTGCCTCAATCAGCTGCCTGCCTTCAGTCGTTCCTGCAAACACTAAAATATTCATGCCTGCCCCTCCTATAAATCTAATGTTTCAGCGTTTCACGAGCCGCGGACTTATGTAATGCTTCTAAACATTCTCCCCAAAGTTCATGTGGTAATTGTTCCCGAAGTCCATAAATCAGCTTTGATGCTGCTTTTCTAACAGCCTCTTCCGCTGCTTCTATTGAATTGTTGGAATAGCCTTCTTCCAGTTCAGACGTTTTACTTGCAAACCGCTGTACTGTATCTTCTGAAACCATCTCTACGATTTCCTGAATTTTAGGTATGTAATGCCTAAATTCGAACCACTTATCCAGTTCCTCCTGATACTCCATCAAGATTTCCATTGCAAGCTTAATCTGGTCTGCATTTTCTTCTTTTGTTCCACCGCTATTCATAGAATCTATATCAAACAATTCAACATAAGGCAGTTTACCAATCTCTGGGTCTATGTCTCTTGGAACAGCTAAATCAAACAAATAGTACTTTTTATTTGCCTCTGTATCTTGTTTTCCCCTTATACAAGGCTGTTCTAAGATTCCTTTCACCTCATCCAAAAGAAGGGTATAGTGTGGGCTTAAAGTTGCACTTATAATCACCTGATTTCCTCTGATTTGAGAAATTCTATCATCGTAAGGAACCATTTTGCATCCCTCAGGCACAATGGATTCCTGTTCATCATTACCATGCCTTTTTCTTCGTAATGTCATCGAAACGCAAGCTCCACAGGAAACCAACATATTTACTACAAGCTTTCCCATCTGCCCATTTCCTATTACAAGGCACTGAACCCCTTTTAAGTCACCTACTGCTGCTTTTAGTATATCTATTGTATCAGTAGCTGATGAACGGTTTACCGTGCACATACGGACTTCAGTCTTTACCCTTTTCCCTGCTGACAGTGCCGTTTGAAAGACCTTTTCCAATGCAATATCTACACATCCGCTTTCCCTGGATATTTGCAGCGCTTCTCTCACTTGTGAGATTATTTGATCTTCTCCAAAGATTTTAGAATCAAACCCACAAACCACTTTAAGAAGATGATCAATAGCCTGACTGTCATCGCGTTCTACAAAGTACTCTTCATATAGGCTGGTATCTATTTTTTTTATCTGACAAAGTATGTCATAAGGACTTACCATATTTAATTTTTTGTTATCACATTGACTAACCCAAAGCTCTGTCCGATTACAAGTTGAAAGCAGGATGCATCCCTTCACCTTAAATCGTTCCTTAATTTCCTTAACTGCTTCTCTTACTCCAGCTTTTGTAAAGGAAAAGGCCTCTCTGTATTCAAGAGAAGCTTTACTGTGATCAATGCCTACCATTCTAATACGCATTATGATTCGCCTTTCGAAACTTATATCTGCATTAACATAACTAATGTTACCGTTAATTATGTTCTTTAACAATAATCACTGAAAAATAACTTGCGTTTTCATCAATTTCATCTATATTCTGGAAGATTCTTTCACCCTCCATGCCACATCGTTCCACCATTTTAACCGTTGGAGGATTATCCATAGTATTAATATATTGCTTAAGCTTTCCTATAGATTTACCGCTCTTCATCAGCACTTTGGTTCCTTTCAGATGCAACGCTTCCTCTGCACCCTCATAAGAAGCTGGTATAATATGTAACGCTTCCTCTGCCTCGGTCAGACTGTCATTTAACCTTGCTGAAACAGCACAAAACGAAGGTATCCCAGGTACAATCTCTGCTTCATATCCAGCATCACGAACACGGTTATGAACATAGGCATAAGTTGAATAAATAGTAGGATCACCTAAGGTTAAAAAAGCAACATTTTTACCTTCATCAATCCATGTTTTTACCAGTTCTGCCGCTGCATCATGACAGGCTTTAAGCTTCTCTTGGTCACGGGTCATGGGCATATCCAGCTCAACTATATTCTTTTCATCTATATTGTGAACGGCACCCTTAGCTATTGTATATGCAACATTAACATTTTGACCTGACTTTGGAATAGCTATTATGTCACATTCTTCTATTATTCTTACTGCCTTTAATGTCATAAGCTCTGGGTCTCCAGGTCCTACTCCTAATCCATATAATTTAGCCATTTATTTCCTCCGCATTTTATTGTGTAATTCTATATTTTTCTATATTTTTCAACATTAATCGTCTATTTGCAATCTACTGTGTGATTCAAGTAAATCTGCTGAATTCCTAAAAACTCTCCAATTCCTCTTAATATGCAGGAAACTTCAAACCCAGCATTTTCAAACATCACCTTCCATGAATCTTCATCATCACCAGCCATATCATTTACGGCATGATCTCCTGCTACTATCATGAATGGCATGAGGACTACTTTTTTAGGAGCATATTTTTTTACCTTTCCAATAACAAGGTCCACATCTGGATATCCTTCAACAGTTCCTACAAATACATTGTCATACCCTAGTTCTTTAAATCTATAGTCAAGAGCAGCATAAGCTGCATCTGCAAAATGACCTGTCCCATGACCCATTAGAATCAAAGCTGTTTCATTTTTAACTGCT
This sequence comes from Aminipila sp., assembly GCF_032051575.1. Lineage (NCBI taxonomy): Bacteria > Bacillati > Bacillota > Clostridia > Peptostreptococcales > Anaerovoracaceae > Aminipila > Aminipila sp. Next base: position 199,064 of record NZ_DAMBYD010000007.1, read on the forward strand.
TCATTCTTGGTCACATCCAATTGGGGCACTTCTGACATGATAGCTTTACACACTTCTTCATAATCTTCGGAAGTGCTTAAGAGTGCCTTTCCTATGGAAATAGTGTCAAAACTTGTCACAAATGGTCCGATTTGCTCGATCATCTTGTCATATTCCTCACCATTAATAATATGAGTAGGCTGCACAAGTATATCCTTAAAGCCATCTTTCACTAATCTTCCCATAGCTTCACTAACATTGTCAATATGAATATTATCACGCTTTTTAAGTACTTTCATAATCATACCACTAGTAAACGCTCTTCTCAGCTCTCTGTCTGGATAGGCTTTACTTATAAATCTTTCTATTTCACCAATAGTCTTATCTCTAGTTTCCTTATGGCTAGTGCCAAAACTTACTATTAATAGTGCTTTCTTCATACAATATAATCTAACCTTTCTTTGCAATTAGTGTTTCCAGTTCTTCTGCCGTCCTTGGAATAGGCAGATTGTTTTCCAGTACGCCTGATTTTTGCAGATTTTCAAATATACGCAGAACCGTTGGTTTTTCTAGATTTGTAATTTCCAGCAAATCATCTTTTCTGAATATTTCCTCTGGAGTCCCTTGGCTTATAATTCTTCCTTCATTAAATAATACAACTCTTTCAGCCCAGATTAAAGCTCTCTCTACATCGTGAGTAGACAATATGACAGTTATTCCCCTGCTGCTCAAGTCATCAATTATGCTATCGATCATTCTTGCATGCTTCGGATCAAGTGCTGAAGCAGGTTCGTCCAAAATCACTACATCAGGCTCCATCACAAGAATATCTGCTATAGCAACTCTCTTTTTCTGCCCTCCACTTAAAAAATGAGTGGGCTTATCTTTAAATTCTGTAATATTCAATTCATCTATAATTTTATCAACCTTTGACCGTGCTTCTTCTTGTGAAAATCCTAAGTTAAGCACACCAAAAGATATTTCCTGAACAACATTGGCAGAAAATAATTGATTGTCAGGGTCTTGGAATACTATGCCGACTTGCTTTCTAACTTGTAAAAGACCCTTTCTTGAATAATCAATTGATTTTCCATTTATATATACTTTACCACTTTTAGGCTTCAGTACTCCATTTAAATGTAAAAAAAAGGTTGATTTTCCTGAACCATTTGGTCCCATTACTGCAAGTTTTTCACCTTTTTTCACCTCTAAATCGATTCCATTTAATGCTTTTGTACCATCTGCATATATATATTGCAGATTTTCAGTTCTAATCACTATGTCCTTCTTCAATTCTTCCATATATTCCTCTATATTCCACCGTTAACTTTGCACCATATAGCTAAACTTACTAGTGTTACTAAGGAAATGATAACCTGCGTCTTTTCCTTTATGGTTGCGGCCTGGTTTTCATACAAAACCTTTATCTCACCATCATAACACCTGGACTCCATCGCATCAAAAAGAGTATTTGCTTTCTGCATAGCACGAATCAAAATCACAGACAGCATATTTCCCATACCATTTATAGCACTTTTAGCACTAATATTGCCCAGTCTGCAATTTTGTGCAGTCATAATGGATGAGGCCATATCAAACAACACAAATATATATCTATAGGTTAACATCATTATTTCTATAATTAAACTTGGGCAATGAAGTTTTTTTAATACATATAGTAAATCCATCATCGGAGTCGTTAATATAAGGAAATACAAGCAGGATACCGATGCAAGTGATACGGTTATCAATCTCACCGCATATAGCAGAGAAAACCAGCTTACTGCAATATATTTGCTTCCTATAGCTATATTCATTAGATCCATTGGAACATCTGTTAGGTTTACCGCTATTGCCACAGTCCCTAATGCCAGAAAGGCAAAAGGTGCTACCATAAGCTTTATATAATGAGAAGGAGATGTGCGGCTAAAAAAAATAGTCACACATCCCATCATAACTAAAATAACAAATGATATGACAAAAGAGCGGGCAGCAACGCATATTAGCAATGTCCCAACTGCAAAAGCACTCTTTAGAAAAGGGCTTTTATTCCTTATGGCTGACGAATAGGCCAGCTTATCAATCAAAATCATTCTTACCTCCAGCTTCAACCTCTTTTGCGTCGGTAGAAGCAAAATATGTACCTGCTATCATTATTGTTAATGCAATAATAAATAGTTTTGTGGGTATTTCTCTAAATATTATAAGTGAAAGGATAACACCTATAAAAGGAGCAACCGCATAATACATACTTGTCTTAGCAGCACCAAGCTCCCTCTGTGCATATACATAGAAATAAATGCTCAATCCATATGCTACAAAACCCAATAGTAACGTTTCCAATACATAAATTAGATCTACATTTGTTTCTTTAAGTATTAATGCGATTATAAGGGCTCCAGTACCTGACCCTATGCCTTTTATAATAACAACCTGTAATGGATTTTTAAAAGATAATTTTCTTGTACAATTATTTTCAAATCCCCAACAGACGCAGGCAAATATAACATACATTGATCCCCAAGAGAATGAAAAGCTGTCCTTTTCTTCTGCTACTAAAAGCATGCTAGCCACTGTCATAAGGGAAATAGACAGCCACAATCTCTTGGAAATTATTTCTTTGAAAATAAACATCGCAATTATGGACGTTGCGACAATTTCAAAATTATTTAAAAGCGATACATTTGCTGCTGTAGTTCGAGACAATCCCACCATTAAAAATATGGGGGCAGATATATCTAAAACTACCATAGCTATTATATATGGCAAATCATTTTTGTTTAAATTTTTTTCTATGTTTTCTTTGCTAATCACTCTTTGAATAAGCCATACTATACTCAATCCTATTCCGGCTCCCAGATATAAAAGTGAAGCCATCATAGTTGGCTGCACATGATCCAGAAGCAATTTAGAAATAGGAGAACTAATTGCGTACGTAGATGCTGCAAGGATTGCAAAAAATATAGATTTACTATTATCTCCATATTTAAACATATCTATTTTTCTAGCCAATTTATTTTTTATCTGATTTCTGATATTTTTTTCTTGCCACTAAGTATCCTAATCCAAAGAAAAATATCCCTGAACCAGTTGCTGCCTGCAGACAGAAAAGCAAGGATTCAGTTTCACCTCCAGGTGGTTCCAATATTGGTGATGCCCAAGCTACATATCCAGGATCTATTGTTGAAATAGCGTCTTCAGCAGCCCCATCAGCCCCACCAAATTCAGAATCATGTATGGTTGCAAGTGGTATAATTGCTATAAGTGCACATGCGATTAAGCATAAAATTATAATCTTAGTGTTTTTTGTTAAATGCATTTTGTTACCTCCTAACATACTGCCTTAAGAGTCCCATAGTATCCCAACGACTCCAACTCAGGCTGTGCAAAGCTTTCAAGCCCCTTCATTACAACTACGGCTATAAGTCCCTCTATAACTGAAAGAGGAATCTGAGTAATTGCAAATATGCCTAGAAACTCAACTAAGGAAGCTGTGAATCCTCCCACCTGTGATGGATGAGCTAACGCCAACTGTACGGCAGTCACACAATATGTAAATAAATCTCCAAGACAAGCTGCTAAAAATACGCCAAACGATTTAGGTGCTTTCATTTTATTGCAAATCGTATAAACTGCAAAGGAAACAAATGGTCCTGCTATAGCCATTGAAAAAGTATTTGCTCCAAGTGTAGTAAGCCCGCCATGAGCAAGTAAAATAGCCTGGAAAAGTAATACGATTAGTCCGATTATACACATAGCCGATGGTCCAAATAAAATGGCGCCTAGTCCTGTTCCTGTAGGATGTGAACTGCTCCCTGTTACGGATGGAATCTTTAAAGCTGATAATACAAACGCATATGCTGCTACCATAACTAATATCAGCAGCAATTTTCTATCGTGTGCAATGGTTTTCTTTATGGATATAAAACCTGCCACCACAAATGGTACACATATTACACCCCATATAATACAATAATTTAATGGAAGATATCCCTCCATGATGTGCATTGCACTGGAAAGAGTAGGTACCGCTAATACTATAGCAACTACCATGCTCAAAACAAACAATGCTCGTTCTGTTCTTGTTTTTTTCATTATAATTATTCCTCCTAAATAAAAAATCGCCATTCTGAACATACAGAATAGCGTAATACGGGAGCCGACAATAAGCCCCACTTATTACACTTATTCATCGTCCGTAAAAAAAGTGTAACTTCTGTTATGATCGCATGACCAAACAGAATCCGATACTTTAGGCAGGTCTTCTGGCTTTGGTTTCAACGTTATACTTTCCCTTCCCATTTTCACAGTGGCTAATAAAGTATAACTCATCCATTACAGCGGCGTGACCGCGTGGGCATTTAACCCAACTTCCCTATTCTCCCGGCAGGAATTTCCGGGCACCTATAGTATTTCAATTGTCGAAATATATTGTAACACTAAAATAGGGGGTCATACAACCCCCTAAATGCATTCTATCAACTTATTGCATCAATTTCACAACAAATTGCACTTTTTTATATCCCAAAGAATTTTGCCGCATCCTCCAGTGTCTTTTTAATGTCTGATTCTGTGTGGGCATTTGATATAAACATTGCCTCAAACTGAGCAGGAGCAAAGTAATTCCCACTATTCATCATGTGTTGAAAATATTTTGCATACTGTTTTAAATCGGATTTTTTTGCAGATTCATAATCTGTAACAGGCCCGCTTGTAAAGAACAAAGTTCCAATAGAACCTATATAATTTATCGTACAATTCGCCTTTGCCGTTTCAATAATCTCTGCAAGGCCTCCGTATAACATTTCTCCCAAAGCATTTATATGTTCATAAACGCCAGGATTTTCATTCAAATAGGTAAGCTGTGCTATACCTGCAGCCATGGCTACTGGATTTCCACTCAGAGTACCTGCCTGATAAACTTTTCCTACTGGTGCTACACACTCCATGATTTCGCGCTTACCGCCATAAGCGCCTACAGGCATTCCTCCGCCAATTATTTTTCCGAAAGTAGCCATATCCGGAGTTACTCCAAAAAGTTGCTGTGCACCACCAGGTGCTAATCTAAAACCGGTTATAACTTCGTCAAAAATAAGTACCGTTTTGTTTGCATCACAAATATCACGAAGCTGTTTTAAAAAGCCATCTTTCGGAAGCACAACACCCATATTAGCTGCAACTGGCTCAATGATAACAGCTGCAACATCTCCCTTATATTCTTCAAAAAGTTTTTCTACACTATCCAAATCATTATACTTTGCAGTCAGCGTGTCTTTAGCACAATTAGCTGTAACACCTGCGCTGTCTGGTGAGCCACCCTCTGCAATCAGTGCTGAACCCGCTTTAACTAAAAGGCCGTCACTGTGCCCATGATAGCATCCTTCAAACTTTATAATCTTACTTCTTCCTGTATATCCTCTTGCTGTACGAAGAGCAGACATGGTAGCCTCCGTTCCTGAGTTTACCATTCTTACCATCTCAAAACACGGAACCATTTCACAGGCAAGCTTTGCCATGGTTATTTCTCTTTCAGTAGCCGCACCAAAGCTTAAGCCATTTATAATCGTTTCCTGTACTGTCTTTAGAACCCTAGGGTTGTTATTTCCAAGAATCATTGGCCCCCATGAGCCAATATAATCTGTATATTTATTTCCATCCACATCATAAATGAATTGTGCATCCGCTTTTTCTATAAATCTTGGAGTTGTACCCACTGCCTGAAATGCTCTTGCAGGACTGTTTACTCCTCCGGGTATATATTTTTTTGCCTCTTCAAATAAAGCTTCTGATGTATCTGTCTTGCTATTCATAATAAATATTTCCTCCATAAATTTTAAAGTGCACTAATGGATGGCTTATCCAATTCTTCCGCTTCGAATCATCTCTGCAATTTCCTTCGCAAAATAAGTAATAAGCATGTCAGCCCCTGCCCTGAAAATGCTGGTAGTAGTTTCTGCAATGGTAGCAGCTTCATCTACCATTCCAGCCATACCTGCTGCCTTTATCATGGCATATTCCCCACTTACACTGTAAGCTGCTACCGGAACATCTACATGATCTCTGACCTCTCTGATAATATCCAGATAAGACAATGCTGGTTTAACCATGACAATATCAGCACCCTCTTCAAGATCCAAAAATACTTCTTTCAGTGCTTCTCTTCTATTGTGGTAATCCATCTGATATGTCTTTCTGTTGCCTTTAAAGTTATCCGAACCCGCAGCTTCTCTAAATGGTCCATAAAAAGCAGATGCATATTTAGCAGCGTAAGACATAATTGGTGTGTCTTCATAACCAGCTTCATCTAATGCTTCTCGAATTGCTAGAACTCTGCCATCCATCATATCAGAAGGCGCAATCATGTTAGCCCCTGCTTTAACCTGCGATACTGCCGTTCTAGCCAAAAGCGGCAAGGTTTTGTCGTTGTCAACTGTATCGCCTTTAATTATACCACAATGTCCGTGAGAAGTGTATTCACACATACATACATCTCCTATGTAATACAAATCAGGAAAATCTTTTTTAGCTGCCCTTAAGGCTTCCTGAATAATACCATGCTCATCATAAGCTCCACTACCACATTCATCTTTATGTGCCGGTGCCCCAAAAAGCATAATACTCTTAACTCCTGCCCTTGATACAGCCTCTAGTTCTTCTCCCATTGTATCAATACTGTATCTTTTCTGTCCTGGCATAGTAGCAATTTCTGTTCTAATGTTCTTTCCTTCTTCTACAAAAATGGGGTAAATTAAGGAATCTCTAGATATCCTTGTTTCCCTTGTCATATTTCTAACTCTTTCATCTAACCTAAGCCTTCTTGGTCTTGTTAACATATCCATAAATGCACTCCTTTTCCTAGAAAAAACGACCTATCTCTACGATAAAGGCCGCTCTTTCCAATTTGCTGTTATATTTATCAAAATTTAGATTGTTTTCTTCGCCGCATCGATAACGTGCATCATAAGCAGGCTGGTTGTAACTCTGCCAACCCCTCCAGGCACCGGAGTTATTGCTTTCACAATATTTTGCGCTGCATCAAAATCCACATCACCACAAAGTTTTCCTTCATCAGTCATATTTATACCAACGTCAATAACTACTTGGCCTTCATTTAAATATTCAGGGCCTATTGTCTTTGCCTGTCCCGCTGATACGATTAATACATCTGCACTCTTACAAATGTCTTTCATATCCTCGGTTTTTGTGTGACAAATAATCGGTGTTCCATTCTTACCTAGTACCATCATAGCAGCTGGTCTTCCTACTACTAAACTTCTTCCTACTACTGCAACCTTTTTACCTGTTATATCAATACCATAATGGTCTAAAATTTCTATACAAGCTCTTGGTGTACATGGCGGATACCCTAAATCTGTTCCCGTATACACGCCAGCCATAGACTGGTCTGTGATACCGTCAACATCTTTAGATGCAAGTAACGCTTTTCTAATGGTATTATCATCAATATGATCTGGTAATGGTCTAAATAATATCACACCATGAACGGTTAAATCAAGATTAATTGCAGCTATTACATTTAATAGCTGTTCCTGAGTAATGTTTTCCTTAAAAAGGTATTTCTTTACATCTACGCCGATAGACTCAGCGCACTTTATAGCACCCTTCTCATAAGAAATATCTTCTACTTTTGCACCTACTCTGATGATTCCAAGTGTAGGTGTTACGCCCTTTTCTTTAAGAAGTGAAACTTCTGCTCTAAGTTTTTCATTTACAGCGTCAACAACCTCTTTGCCTTTTAAAATCTGTGCCATAAACTACTCTACTCCTTTACTAGTTTAGCGAGTACATCGCTATAAATTTCATCTGCCATTTTCTCATATTGGGTTAATAAGGTCTTTGCTTCAATATTAATTTTATCCGCATATTCCTTTTCTTTCATTGCCTTCGTATTTATAAAAACATTCAAACTGGCTCCTTGTAAAGCCGCCTTGCAGAAAACTACTCCTACGCCAGCGTCACTAACAGCTAAAGCACTGCCCTTTTCTGCGTATTCCCTATGAAGTTCTATTGCTTCACAGCATTTCTTCATTATTTCTAATGGCACAGAACAAGCTTCTTTTAAAGCGTGTTCCATAACCTTGTCTTTTTCTGCTATCTCATCTTCAGTATTTTTTGGCATCCCATAAGCCTTTGATAAAGGTTCAAAGACTTCCGCATCTCTACCTACAAGTTCAAGCAGTTCTCTCTGAAGATTTTCTGTTTTATCCTTAAGCAAATACATCTGCTCCTCTACATCTGCGTATTTTTTCTTTCCCACAGTCAGAGAAGCTACCATATTTCCCAGTGCAGCACCAATGGCGCCTACTAATGCAGACGCCCCACCACCACCGGGAATTGGTGCTTTGCTGGCAAGAACTGTTACAAAATCTTCACATGATCCTTTAACAAAATTCATACCATTTATTCCTTCCTAGAACAATCCGGATATCTTTCCAGTATTGTCTACATCAATCTTTTCTGCTGCTGGTACCTTAGGCAGTCCAGGCATTGTCATAATATCTCCGGTTAAAGCTACTATGAAACCTGCTCCAGCTGAAACTTTTAAGTTTCTAACAGTTAGTATAAATCCTTTTGGTGCTCCCAAAAGTTTAGCATCATCAGAGAAGCTATACTGTGTCTTCGCTACACAAATAGGAATGTTTCCAAATCCAAGTTCCTCTAACTGTGCCATCTGCTTCTTTGCATTCGCAGTAAATGCCACGCCATCTGCATGATAAATCTTAGTTGCAATCGCATTTAGTTTCTCTTCAATACTCATATCCAGTGAATAGCTATATGAAAAATCATTTGGCTGTTCACATAGTTTTACAACTTCTTCTGCAAGTGCCTTTCCACCTTCACCGCCCTTAGCCCAAACTTCACTAAGTGCAACATTTACACCCAATTCCCTGCACTTCTTCTCAACCAGGGCAAGTTCTGCTGCTGTATCAGTTGGGAAAGCATTGATAGCAACTACTGCTGGTAGTTTAAATACTTTAGTAATATTTTCAACATGCTGTAACAAATTAGGAAGTCCTTTTTCTAAAGCATCCAGATTTTCATTATTTAAATCTGCTTTAGCAACACCTCCGTGATGTTTTAAGGCACGAACTGTAGCTACGATAACTACTGCTGAAGGTTGAATATTAGCCGTTCTGCACTTAATGTCAATGAATTTTTCTGCACCAAGATCCGCACCGAAACCAGCTTCAGTAACAACATAATCCGCTAACTTAAGTCCCATTCTTGTAGCCATAATGGAATTGCATCCATGGGCAATGTTCGCAAATGGTCCCCCATGTATAAACGCAGGGTTGTGTTCAAGTGTCTGAACAAGGTTAGGCTTTAATGCATCTTTCAGCAATGCGGCAATTGCACCTTGTGCTTTTAATTCTCCTGCTGTAACAGGCTTATCATCATAAGTATATCCAACAATAATTTTCTTAACTCTTTCCTTTAGATCTTCAATATCCTTAGACATACATAGAATAGCCATAATTTCACTTGCTACAGTAATGTCAAAGCCGTCTTCCCTAGGTGAACCATTTGGTTTACCACCTAGACCATCTATTACAAATCTTAGTTGACGATCATTCATGTCAACGCATCGCTTCCAAGTGATTTTTCTAGGATCAATATTAAGGGCATTTCCCTGCTGAATATGATTATCAAGTAATGCTGCTAAAAGGTTATTTGCAGCCCCAATGGCATGCATATCCCCTGTAAAGTGAAGGTTTATGTCTTCCATAGGAACAACCTGTGCATATCCGCCGCCAGCAGCTCCTCCCTTTACTCCAAATACAGGTCCTAATGAAGGTTCTCTTAAAGCTACAATAACATTCTTATTAATTTTTTTAAGACCATCGGCCAAACCAACTGTTGTAGTAGTTTTTCCTTCTCCTGCAGGAGTTGGAGAGATCGCTGTTACTAAAATTAGTTTTCCATCAGGTGCATCTGCTTTATCACTTAAAATGTTGTAGTCAACTTTTGCTTTATGGTTTCCGTAAAGTTCCAGATACTTTTCATCCACCCCAGCAATTTTAGCAATTTCACCTATATGAAGTGCTTTTGTTTCTTGTGCAATCTGAATGTCGCTCTTAAATTCCATACTACGTCCTAACCTTTCTAATAATCCATCCCATCACTGTAATTAATTACTTATTTATGAATATCCGATGCATTTAGAATATCCACGATGTCTTTATATTTATTTAAAGAATAAATGTGTAAACCATTTATCCCTGCATCCATATATTTAGAAATTTGTTTTGCAGTATACTCTTTCCCTGCTTTTTTGAAGTCTTCAGGGTTGTCCCCATACTTTCCAATAATCTCAGCTAATTCTCTCGGAATAGAACAACCATTTGAAACCGTCATTCGAATAATGCTGTCCTTAGAAAGTGCCGGCATTATACCCACTATAACAGGTAGTTCAATCTGCTTCTTTCGAATTTTATCAACAAACCTTTCATAAGCTTCCACATCATGACAAAGCTGTGTCATTAAAAATTCTGCACCACAGTCCTGCTTTAATTTCAAATAGTTTATATCTTCTTCTATGGAAACTGCTTCCATGTGTTTTTCAGGATAACAAGCAGCAGCAAGACATAAATCAGGGAAATTTTCCTTTATAAAAGAAATCAATTGATTTGCATTGCTAAAATCACCATTTGTTCCATCCAGGCCATGAGGGATATCTCCTCGCAGTGCCAAAACATTTTCTACACCCACGGAAACATATTCGTGGATGTAGTCCAATACATCCTGTTTAGTGTTTCCAATGCAAGTGAAGTGTGTCATTACATCATGACCACTCTTTTCTATAATTTCGCATAATTCTGTGCTTCTTCCCTTATTGGTCCCTCCTGCTCCATATGTACAACTAATAAAATCAGGTTTAAACTTATAAAGCTGCTCCAGCGTTTCCTTTAGAGGTTCTAAGGATTGCTCCATTTTAGGGGGGAACACTTCAAAAGAGAAAGATACCCGCTCCTTTAGTAGTTTGCTAATTTTCATGTCATTTCCTCCTCTTTTTTCCACTTTAGACTACCTTAATAGATTACCCTTTAGTAAAAAACTTGTCAACAATTTACAGAATATTTAAAGTGTTTTTTTTTAGTTCTCTCTATGCTAATTTCCCTAGGTAAATCAATGTCTACAGGTTTTTTTGGTCTATCATTCTATTTTATTATTCTATTAGTCTTTTACTGCCTTAAAGTAAAATTTTCTTTAAAAAGGTTTTTCTATGTATTTCACAAATTCCTGCCTTCTCTATGCCTTCATAATGTGCTTTGGTACCATAACCTTTATTTTTTTCAAAAGCATAATCTGTAAATTTTTCTGCATATTCTACCATCATTCGGTCTCTTGTTACCTTTGCTAAAATAGAAGCTGCTGCTATTGACACACTACTCGCATCTCCTTTTATAATTCCAGTTTGAGGTATATCCACGCTTTTTAGCGTCAGTGCATCAATTAATACATGCTCTATGCCGTTTTCACCCTGCTCTTTAAGTGTTTTGTCAACTTTTAAAACAGCTTCCGCCATGGCCAGCTTTGTGGCTTCTAATATATTAATATCATCAATTACTTGGTTATCTGCCATGCCTATAGCATAGGCAATGGCCTTTTCCTTAATTTTTTCAAATAGCTCTTCCCTTTTTTTCTCTGAAAGCTTTTTTGAATCATCAACTCCAAGTACATCAAAATCTGGAGGAAGAACAGCACAAGCAGTAACCACTGGTCCAGCTAATGGTCCTCTCCCAACCTCATCTACACCTGCTATAAAAGAAATCCCATTTTTACGTAAATCGTTTTCATACTTGTTCATTTCAGCAAGTCTTTCTTTTAGCAAAGCTTCTCTTTCTTCTTTGTTCATTATTCCTCACAATGCTCCAAGGTGATTTTTCCAATCCCACCTGCTCTGAATTCATCAAGAACCGTTCTGGCAGTCCTTTCATAATCAATTCTTTTACCTGACAGAATAAAGCCACGCTTAACAGCAATAGCTTCCATGGTATCTAACGGCATTTCGCCAAGCTCTATAAGCTTGTATCTTTCCATTAGTTCTTCAGGGTATTCATTCTGTAATACACCAATCAATTCAAGGGCTAAAGAAGCCAAATCCATAGTTTCATCTCTTATAGAACCACAAAACGCTAAATTCAGTCCAACTTCAGGATCTTCAAATTTAGGCCATAAGATTCCCGGTGTATCTAATAACTGCATTCCGTTAGCCAAAGTCAGCCATTGCTTACCTCTCGTAACTCCAGGCTTGTCTCCTGTCTTAGCGCTTTTTTTGCCTAAAAGTCTATTAATTAACGAGGATTTCCCTACATTCGGAACACCTACAATCATCATTCTCACATTTCTTTTTCTTAACAATTCCTCATTTCTGGCGTCTTGGTATTTTGAAAGCAGGCTCAACAAGCTAGATACTCCACTACCATTCATGCAGTTCATAGGCACAACAAAATGCCCTTCATCCTTAAAGAGTCGTGTCCAACGGTCATTTTGCCTGCTATCAGCTAAATCTACTTTATTTAAAATGATTACTCGCTGCTTGCCCCCTATTAAATCGTTTATAATAGGATTTCTACTGGAAACCGGTATTCTTGCATCAATAACCTCTATAACAAGGTCAACCATTTTAAGATTTGCCTGTATTAATTCCCTGGTTTTTTTCATATGCCCTGGATACCAGTTTATATTTTCAATCATGCTTTCACCTCTAAACATATAACATCTTTATTACATTATTTGTTTTTTTCTATTTTATTATATCATTATTCTAAAAAAATAAGGGAACCCGCAAAGGGTCCCCTCGATTTCACTATTCGTGCTTGCTCTTAATTCTAGCAGCCTTACCAGTTCTTTCTCTCATGTAGTTAAGCTTAGCTCTTCTTACATCACCTCTCTTAACAACCTCAACCTTATCGATTTTTGGTGAGTTAATAGGAAATGTCTTTTCTACACCTACGCCAGAAGCAATTCTTCTAACTGTAAAAGTTTGACTGATACCACCGTTCTGCTTCTTTAGTACAAAACCTTCGAATATCTGAACTCTTTCTCTGTTACCTTCTTTAATCTTGATGTGTACTTTTACTGTATCACCAACATTAAACTGTGGAATATCATCTCTTGAGTATTCCTGTGCAATTACCTGCATTACATTCATTGTTATTTCCTCCTTCCTTCCCAAGACGTTCATGGCAAAATCTAAAATAAATAATCTTAGATAAAATATTTGTATCTCAACATTTTACAATGTCCAGAGGACCGTCCGTAATAACCTTATCTACTATACCATACTGCTTGGCTTATTGCAAGTATATTTTAAGCTATAAGGAATCTGGAAAGGAATTCTTTTGTTCTTTCATTTTTCGGTTCCGTAAATAATATTCTAGGCGATTCATCTTCAACAATGATTCCTTTGTCCATAAATACTGTACGTGACGACACGTCTCTGGCAAAAGCCATTTCATGAGTAACAATAATCATGGTCAGCCCTTCGTTTGCAAGTTTTCTCATAACATCTAAAACCTCTCCAACCATTTCTGGATCAAGGGCGCTAGTAGGTTCATCAAACAGTAATATTTCAGGTTCCATAGCTAAAGCCCTTGCTATGGCCACTCTCTGTTTCTGTCCACCTGATAATTGATGTGGCTTTGCATTAATATATGGTAGCATTCCAACCTTGTCTAAATATTTTATGCTTAAATCCTTCGCTTCCTGACGGCTCTTTTTTAATACCCTTTTAGGTCCAAGCATGCAGTTCTCCAACACCGTCAGATTATTAAAAAGATTAAACTGCTGAAAAACCATTCCAACTTTTGCCCTATACTGCGCCACCTGTGAAGGTTTTCCGTTTATAGACTGTCCTTTATGATAAATGCACCCTCCAGATGGTCTTTCCAACATATTCATACATCTCAACAATGTAGATTTGCCTGAACCTGATGATCCAATTATGCAGACAACATCTCCTTTATATGTTTTAAAGTCAACATCCATAAGTACTTTATGCTCTCCAAAACTTTTTTCCAGATGTTCAACCTGCAGTAATGGAATCTCTTCAATAAATGCTCCTTCATTTATATTTAATGTTTTCATTATACAGAACCTCCTGACATCTTTACTTTTAAAGTTCCATTCCCAAAATTATCATCCATAAAATCAGCTCTATCTACTAATTTATAGTGATCCTGTCCTTGCATTTTCCTTTCCAGTAATCTAAGCAGCCTGGACAGGGTAAACGTCATGATTAAATACAATATACATGCAATAAAGAAAGGTTCGAAATACCTGTAATAAGTACCCGTAACCGATTTTGTTACAAAGAAAAGCTCTGTACATGAAATTACATTTAACACGGAAGTATCTTTTATATTTATTATTAAATTATTACCTATTTGGGGTAATATATTAAAAAATGCCTGTGGTATTATAACACAAGCCATAGCATCTATATGCCTCATCCCTAATGCCTGCGCTGCTTCTAGTTGACCATCTTCAATAGACTGTATACCACCTCTTACTGTTTCAGCCATGTAGGCTCCTGTATTAACTGATACAACCAGATAACTGGCAACAGCTGCAGTAAGATTTATCCCAAATAAAGCCTGTGAACCATAATAAACTACCATGGCCTGTACCATCATTGGAGTTCCTCTAAATATTTCTACATAAACAGCAAGTACTGCATTTATTATATATAGTAAAAATTTTTTATACCAAACTTCTTCAGGAGATAGATTAATGCTTCTAATTACACCTACTATAAACCCGATGATACAACCAATGATTGTACTTATTAATGCAATTTCCAATGTGGCTGCAGCTCCTTTTAAAAATGAAGTACCATATTCATTTAAAAAGAGCTGTATCCACTGTAATGAAGTTCGTTCCATTAAAATTCCTCCTTTATCCTCCAATATTCAAGTCATTCTCAAATTATGAAAGCGGCTGAATTCCAATAGCCTTATTCATCATTGCATCTCTTTCTTCTGCCGTAATAGTGTCTACAACTTTATTAACAGCCTTCAATAAATCACTATTGCCTTTTTTAACTGCAACACCCATATCTACATCACCATTATCTACTTTAAAGTTTCCTTTATCTAAAGAAAGCATTACAATATCAGGGTTAGCAGCCATTGCAGCCATTGCTGTTGGCTTGTCTACTGTTACTATGTCAGATTTTCCTGAAGTTAATGAGACAATTACACCAGGAACAGTATCAATACCAGGAGTTTTATTTGCATTAGGAATCTGGTCTAATATATCATACCAAATTGTATTTAACTGTGAAGTTACAGTAGCTCCAGATAGTTCTTCAAGAGAAGCTGCCTTTTCATATTTACTCCCCTTCATAGTTAGTGGAACTAAATCAGCCTGATAATAAATATTTGAAAAGTCAATACTTTCCTTTCTTTCGTTTGTCATACACATACCAGCAACAATTGCATCAATTTTATCAGTTTGCAATGCAGGAATAAGACCATCCCATTCAATCTTATGCACTTCTAATTTGTATCCCATCTCCTCAGCTATCTTTGATGCATACATAATGTCATAGCCATTTGCATAATCCTTTGTACCCGCAATTGGTACCGCACCATTTGAATCATCTGACTGTGTCCAGTTAAAAGGGGCATATGCACATTCCATCCCAACTCTTAGTATCTTTGTATCATCCTCTTTTGCTGCCTGGGAACTCTCCTCCTTAGTTCCGCATGCAACAAAAGAAAGTACTAAACTTACAGTCATACCAATAACAAATAATTTCTTAATCACTGTCTTCATCATCTTTTACCTCATTTCTTTTTATTTTCATCTTTTTTATTTTTAAGCAGAAGGAATTTATTCCTTTAACAACTTAAAGCATTTTAATTTATAAAAAAAGCCTCTCCGAGGCATTTATAGCTCGCATTCGCTCGCGTTTTAGCCGTAGCTTTTTATGAAACTTCGTCAATACCGCAAGCGATATTTCCTACGTTTTAAAAAAGCGTCAACTTGTATAAGTAAACGCCTTTGTTTATAAATATTCATTTATTATATATATATCAACCCCACCTGTCAATAATTATTTATACTTTCTAGAAAGATTTTTATGAACTATCTCCTTATTTATACTATGCATACTTCTTCATAATCGAAAAGGCGTCAACTAAAATTAGTTAACGCCTTTGTTAATAAATATGCATTTGATTATAAACATATTAAAATAATTTGTCAATACTGTTTATAAATTTTCTAAAAATTCTATTTATGCTCTTGGATGGGTTCTGTCATATACATCTTTTATACGATTTTTGGTTACGGATAAATAAATCTGCGTAGCCGTTATATCCTCGTGTCCCATTAATTCTTGTAAAGATTTTAAATCTGCACCATTCTGAATCATATGTACGGCAAAAGAATTCCTTAGGGTCTGCGGTGTAATCTTACTATCAATTCCAGCTTGTTCTGCATACTCTTTTAGAATTTTCCATAATCCCTGCCGAGTTAATTTTTCTCCAAAATAGTTTACAAATAAAGCTTCCTGTGGATGTTCTGCATCTTTAGTCTTTATCAGCTTATCTCTAATTTCAAATATGTAATTTTCAACAGCCGCCCTTGCAGGTCTTCCCATTGGAATAATTCTAGCCTTACCATGTTCCCCATTGCAAGTAATAAATCCAAGCCTTAAGTTGATATCCTCCACCTTTGCTTCTATTAGCTCACTGACTCTAATGCCAGTTGCATACATTAATTCTAAAATTGCTTTATCTCTTTGGCCCTTTATAGAATCGTCTGGCAGTGACAATAATTTGTCTATTTCTTCGATTGTTAGATATTCTAGTTGCTTACGTTCAATTTTAGGAGATTTTATATTGACAACAGGATTCTCTTTTACATACCCTTTAGCAGCCATGAAGTTATAAAAGGCTCTTAAAGAAGCTACTTTTCTGTTTACAGTAGCCGAAGACTTCCCATCATTTTTTAACTTAAGAACAAAAGAAACAACCTCAGTATTTGAGGCGTCATCCAACTTACCAATATTCTTTTCTTCTAAAAATCTGCTATATTCTAAGACGTCCCTGCAATAAGCTTGCAAAGAGTTTTCAGACATCCTGCGTTCACTGGTTAAATACTTTTTAAATTGCTCAAAATAATCATTCATTTTTGTCTCCATTAATTTCCCCTTATGTAATTAGTATACTCTAGTGGGAGAAGGTTTACAATAATAATATATATTATTGTACTATTTTTGACTTCAACAGCATATCCTTTAATCATAACTACCGTTGTTTTTAAGAGGATATTAACATGAGAAAAACAATTTTATCAAATACAATTGAAACACTATCTTATTCTAAAGAATGTACGGCAATGCTATTTTTTGTTTTCATTTTTGGCATTTCTACTGGCGTATTTTTCGAAGTTATGATGAACACTGATATCAAATCAGACATGCAATATTATCTCCAGTCTGTGCTTCGTTCTCCCATTGATACTACCACCGGCACTGGCAGTTCAATTGTTGGATTAATGGGTTCAATAATAACCAATATACTGGCCATTGCTTTGATTACCTTATCAGGTTATACACGATTTTCGTACCCCGTGTCTTCTCTGATATTACTTATAAAAGGTTTATCCCTAGGTTATTGTTGTGCATTAATATTAGAGACTTTAGCGCTTAAAGGAGTTTTCATAATTGTGTTATCCCTGTTCCCACAAAATACGCTGCTCATTCCCTCGATTTTTATATCTGCAAATGTTGCCATTAACAAAGCTTCATCCCTCAAATACAAAAAAAATAAAGGTATAGTTAGAAGCTTTCATGCCTCAGATACTTCATACCTTTATGCTAATGCATTTTTATGCATTATAGTTATTGTAAGCTGTATTCTTCAAAGTATATTCCTACCTATTGCTGCAAAGCTCGTTTGATTTTAGCTTTAGCTTTGCCCATGCCTGCATGATTGCAATAGCTGTTTTTCCGTCCTCAACCTCACCATTTACAGCCATTTTGAATAATTCATCCAAATCGACCTCAAAGATATCAAGGGCTTCATTTTCATCAAATTCAGTATCTCCTGGAACCAAATCTGTGCAAAGGTAAATATATAATGCCTCTTTAGAATACCCAACGGAAGGATAAAATTTAGTTAAATACTCTATTTTGCCTGCAGTATATCCAGTCTCTTCTTTTAATTCACGAACTGCAGTATTATAAGGGTCCTCTCCTTTTTCAATTTTACCTGCAGGTATTTCCATAATGACCTTTTCTATTGGTTTTCTAAATTGTTTAACCATGATTACTTTTCCATCTTCTTTTACTGCAATCATAGCAACCCCACCATTATGTTCCACTATTTCCCTATAAGAAGTACGGCCATTTATAACCTCAACTTTATCTTTTCTTAAGTTTAAAATTGCCCCTTCATAAATCATCTCACTGGATAATGTTTTTTCTTCAAAAGTCATAATAAACTCCTTTTATTTACTCATTAACTTAGATTTATCTACAGCAGCTTGAAAACCAGATTCAACCAATTCTGCAAAGCCCTTTTCCTGTAAGGTATTTACAGCCTCAATAGTAGTTCCACCAGGAGAGCAGACGTTTATTCGAAGTTGAACTGGGTCAACACCCGTTTCCAGAACCATCTTTGCTGCACCCAGAACGGACTGGGCAGCAAACATAATGGCTTGTTCCTTATTCATTCCATTCTTTACTGCTGCCTCTGCCAATGCATCAATGTACATATACGTGTATGCCGGACTACTTCCACTAACTCCTATTACACAGTGAATTAGATGTTCATCAACCTCTTCAGCCTCTCCTATGGATTTAAATATATCAAATATTGGAGCGAATTGTTGATTGTCCACGTTGGCATTTCTACTTACAGAGGTCATAGCTTCGTTTACCATAGCTGGAGTATTGGGCATTACTCTTACAATTCTAGCATCTTTACCTACGTAATTACTTATACTCTCTATTGTAATTCCTGCAGCCATTGAAACCAGAATCTTTTCATTGGTATAGTTTTGTGCCACCTGCGGCATTACATCAGGAAACACATTCGGCTTAACCCCAAGCATTACTACATCACAAATATCCACCAGCTCTGTAATAGTATAGCATGCCTTAACACCAAGTTCTGCACAAAGCTTGTCTAGTTTTTCTATATTTCTTCCACATACAAATACATCTTCAGACTGAATTTTTCCTGATGCTAAGTATCCTCTAAGTATGGCTCCACCCATGTTTCCAGCGCCTATAAATCCAAGTTTCATTTTAATCTGCCTTTCCAAAGAAAACCGTTCCAGTTTCTTCATCGCATGCTGCATCCTTTATAATGTTTAATTTCTTACCATTCAACAATACCAGTGGTATTCCATATTGGTTCACTTTTCTTGCCGCTTCAATCTTACAAGTAATGCCTCCAGTTCCAAAACTACTTTTTCCTTTTACATCTATGTTACCCAAAAGTTCATTAATATCAACAATTTCTTCAATCAGCTTTGCATCCTTATACGACTTAGGGTCTTTATCAAAAACGCCATCTATATCACTTAATATAATAAGTGCGTCTGCATTCCAAAGGCTTGCTGTAAGTGCACTTAAAGTATCGTTATCCCCTATTTTTATTTCATCAACACTTACACTGTCATTCTCATTGATAATAGGCACTACGCCCTCATCAATTAGTGTAAATAAAGCATTTCTTATATTTAGATTTCTTGTATGTTCTTCAAAATCTTCTTTGGTAAGAAGAATTTGTCCTACATGTACGCCATAATCCCCAAAGTACTCTTTGTAAGCCATCATAAGTTCTACTTGGCCAATTGCACAAAGCGCCTGCTTATAGTTAATGTCTCCTTTTCTGCTCCATTTATTTATAGCACCAATCCCGCAGATTCTGGCACCTGAAGACACTATAACTACCTGTTTTCCCAGCTGCATCAGACCATGCACCTGCTCCACTATGTTATGTAATGCCGTTTTGTTTACATTACCATGTTCATCTGACAATACATTACTGCCTAATTTTATTACAATTTTTTTGCTTTCGTTAATTATATTACTTATCGCACCCATATTTACTCCCGTTCCACTGAGTTTATAAAATACAACCCACAATATTAAAGTATTCATTATCTATCATATAGCCAAATATTATACACCTTTTTTCTTGAAATTTAAATAGTAAACAAACAAAAATAAAACAGGTGAAACCTTTACTCCATATGATTTTCAAGAAATAACGGAATACTTTCCGTAAAGAATGCATTAAACGTATCTATCATTTTATTTAAATCTTCAGGTAAAACGCCTAATGCCTGCTGTATGGCAATTCCATCCACAGCAGCTACCAGTATGGAAGCCACACTTTTTTTATATTCATTATTTTGTATTTCAAAAGCTTCTCCAAATAAATCAGCTGTATTCTTTATGATTTCCAAGTAATTCTTTTGATATTTATCCTTTATTGGCCTGTCCTTAACAATGACATCACTAAGCAAAAGGATATGCAGTTTTTGCTCATCTATCTTAGACAATCTTTTAGTTACTTCTGAAACTATTTCAGAAAGTAATTCTTTTCCTTTTCTTGCAATTCTTTCATCCTTTACGGTTTCTACCATCTTATGGGTAAATTGAAGTGATTGCTTCATTACATCAAACATGATTTCGTCTTTATTCTTATAATGATGATATAGTGAACCTGTGGTCAGACCTGCTTTCAATGCAATTTTCCGAACCGTAGTCTCTTCAATTGAACTTTCCTTTAACACTTCAATAGCAGCATCAATTATTCGTTGTTTTCTTTTATTCACTTCACTCATCATTTTTTCCTCATTTTTACTAATTTATATTTCTATATTATCATAAAACTATTTAGCCTGCTATAATATTAAATATAAATAAGGGTCAGACTTTTGTTTGTCTAACCCTATAAATACACTCTATAAAATTTATGCCGCCATCTCTTTAACTTCCTTATACTCTTTACGCTCAACATATAATTCGCCTGTATATGGATTTTTCTTTGTCTTTTTTATCTTATAAATCATATAAATAACTACTGCAACATTACTTGCCAGTGCCAGTGCTCCCCAGAAGGTGTATAACCCTTGGTTATATGTAGATTTTACCACAAACATTCCTTCGTCTTGGAAGGATGGGAAGGTCTGCGCAAACATACACCAGATTGCCAAGGTCTGTGCTCTGTGTTGAAGCCATGCACCTTTGCCAAGGGTAAAGGCACAAAGAGTTGGCGCAAATAATAAAGCAAACCCTGCATACCATGAATGGGTAGGAATACAGTTATAGGTATAAGTGAAATTCCAAATATCATATGCAATAATCCAGAACCACAGCATATCCGGCCATAGCATATCCCTGCTGCCATCTTTCTCTGTTTTTTTACGAATCACAATTCCAAACCATCCGGTTATCGTAATAATATTCAGTAACCCAGCTATTCCATTCATATAGTTCCACGGTCCGCCCATTACCCCTACAACTTCACCTTCTATTGGTCCCGAGTTGGCAAGCCAATAGTTCATTCCAACCTGAAAGTCCCTTGTCACAGCTTCTAAAATGTTAATAGCCAGTATCAAAGGGGGAAAGCAAAGAGCTATTTTATTTTCTGCAAGTCTCCATGTAATTTGTCCTGTTATCTTGTCTGTCTTCTCCATATGTCTGATGCACCAAAACCCGACGCACCCTGCTGTTGCAGAATAAACCTTTGCAAGATGGAACCAGTCCGTATACGTTTTCTCTTTTAAAACCGTTGCCCACATTATGCTCAAGATAACAGGTAAAACAATAAAACTGAAAAATCCTGCCCACTTCCATCGCCGTGCAAACTCATTAAATAAGAACAAACCTGCGAAAACCACAAGCCATATTCCCCATGCAGAGAAAAAAGTCGCATCCTCCGCATAATTAAAAGTAAACATAAAATCTCCTCCTTTTCAGCAAGCAATAATTTCTTTAATTTTAACTTCTCTTCCGCATAGTAATTCCCAATGAGTGCTTCCGCACTTTGGGCATTTTTTACCGCTTTCAAGAATATTAAAAACTTTATTACACTGTTTGCAAATTCCATTTCCCGGCAGCATTTCAATTTCCAGTTTTGTATACTGCAACAATGTACCATCAATTGCAGCAGGATAACAATCTTGTATATATCGGGGGACTACCGGCGATAACTCTCCAATCTGAAGAATCAACGTATCAATCTGTGTTACTTCGTTTTTCTTTGCAAAATTTTCAACAGTCTTTACAATCTCAATTAAAATACCAAGTTCATGCATATTTAACCACCCATTATCATTTAATGGCTACAACTATTTATAATTATTATCGTTAAATCCTAAATACCTTTTAGCCTTTTTTAATGCGATTCTTCCTTTTCGCTTTAATATGTGCTTTACAATAATTGGCTTCATTTCTTGAAATGCTGCACCTTCTCCATCATATTTTCTAATAAGTGTAACTGCTTCAAATTTGCATCTTGTGGTACAAACTCCACAGCCTACACATAAGAATTCATCTACAATAGTGGCACCACAGCTTAAGCAGCGTTCGGTTTCTTTTTTTACCTGTTGCTCAGTAAAGGTTCCACGCAAATCCCTAAATGTGTCTTTTGACTTTGTTTGCATAACCGGATTTGCTTTTTGTCTGGGTATATAGTCATATCCTCTAAAATCAACATTTTCTTTATCTAATGACTTAAAATTTCTCTTGCTTCTTCCAATAGTTAAGCTCTGACCAGGATGAACATACCTATGGATTGAAATTGCCCCCTGCTTACCGCTTGCAATTGCATCAATTGCAAATTTAGGTCCTGTAACTGCATCTCCACCTGCAAATATATCTGGTTCACCGGTCTGAAAAGTAAACAAATCGGCCTTTATTGTGTTGTTCGGGTTTAACTCCATATTTGAACCTTCAATTAAGCCGCCCCACTGGATAGATTGGCCCACCGAAAGAAGTACATGGTCTGCTTCAACAAAAATAGTTTTATTTTCATCATAGGCTGGGCTGAATCTTTTCTTTTCATCAAATACAGAGACACATTTTTTAAATTCCACGCCAGAAACTCGGCCATTTTCCGTAACAATTCGTTTTGGTCCCCATGAATTATTTATTGAAATATCTTCGTTCAGAGTTTCTTCTATCTCTTCCTCCAGTGCAGGCATTTGTTCACGGTTTTCAAGGCAAAACATGCAGATTTTTGCTTTTCCCGTTCTTACTGCAGCCCTTGCCACATCAATAGCAACATTACCTCCTCCGATTACAACTACCTTTCCCTTTAGTTCCACTTTTTTGCCTAGATTTATATCCCGTAAAAAGTCAACTCCTGCAACAACGGCGTCTGCCTCTTCTCCTTCTATGCCTAGGTTTCTTCCCTTCTGAGCTCCTATTGCCAGATAAAAAGCTTCAAATCCACGTTTACGTAATTCATTAAGGCTGATATCTTTACCAACTTCAATACCTGTCTTAAATTCAACATTTAATTGCTTTAAAATATCTATTTCTGCATTAACTACATCCTTTTCTAATCTGAAGGCTGGAATTCCCAGGGAAAGCATTCCCCCAAGCACCTCTTGTTTTTCAAAAACTGTTACATGATAGCCATCCAGTGCTAAGAAATATGCACAAGACAGTCCTGCCGGTCCCCCACCGATAACAGCAATTTTATTTCCGTAATTGTGACGCACTTTAGGTATGTATCGTTTATCCAGATTTAAATCCTGCTCTGCAATAAATTTCTTTATATCGTCTATAGCAATAGGGTCGTCAAAGTCTCCTCTGGTACATGCTGATTCACATTTTCTTGGACATATACGTCCGCATACGGCAGGAAACGGATTTTCATGCTTTATTAATTCTAAGGCCTCTGTATACCTGCCCTGAGAGGCAAGCTTTATGTACCCAGGGATTGCAATATGAGCAGGGCATTCTGTCTTGCAAGGAGCTGTCCCTGTATCTACAACTTCCTGGCGATTATATCGATAATCCGGATTCCAATGTTCGGAACCCCACTCCGTATCATATGGTAACTCTGTTCTTTTTGGTTGTTCAATAGGTGTCTTACTGCAAATTTTTTGACCTAATTTTAAAGCATTAACTTGACACCCTTCCACACATTCTCCGCAGCCCACACACTTTGTTTTGTCAACATGAGAAACATAATTTGAACGTACCATGTCTGGATTTAAAAACATTTCTGCTGTTCTTAATGATAAACAGGAGCATCCGCAGCAATTACAAATTGCATGTGTTTTACCTAAACCATCCGTATTGGGAATTTGATGAACCAGCCCATTCTCTTCTGCTTTTCTGATAACCTCAAACGCCTCTTCTCTTGATATTTTTCTGCCTCTTCCTGTACGAATATAATATTCAGCAGCATGCCCCATCTGAATGCACATGTCTTCTTTTAGATGCCCGCACCCTTCGCCCATAATCTCTCTTACAGTACGGCAGGAACAATCAGAGACGGAAAAAATATCATTTTCATTAAGATACTTTGAAACCTCTTCATAGGATGCTCTCCTGGATTCTCCATCGATGGATTTTTCTATAGGAATCACTCGCATCAGCCCTATTCCCACAGGGAAATTTCCAGCAGTAGCCGGTCCTCTTACTCTTCCGTATTCTTCAAATGCCTCAGCAATTTGAGGATACTTTCTCACATTTTCCTTGTTGTTTGCCATCATTTCCATAATTCCCGGAACCCAAGTGTCATGCCAATATTTGTCAACCCCATCCATTACATTAACAAAACAAACCCCATCAACTGCCAATTTCCACAAAACTTGTTGTGCTTCGTCCGTTAATTTACCACACTTTGCTCCGATTTCTTCTGCACTCATTGGTTTTCGGAACTCCAAGTGAAGTGCAATTTCAGCCATTTCATCTGTAACTACAGGTTCCAGAATTTTATACTCGGGATCGTTTACTGTAATGCCATTTTTTGAACCCATTTTTTTTCTGCTAATTTTGTTGGCAAGTTCTAACACTTTTTCTTTTGCCATTTGGTTGCCTCCTAATTTTAATTACAGTATTACTTTTCGTTCCATTTTTTCACTTCACCTTGAATCCATTGCAGCCATTCTTCCATACCTTCGCCAGTTTTGGCGGATATTGGAAGAACCTTAATAGCTGGATTTAATTTTTCAGCACGCTTTTTTACCTTATCTATATTAAAATCAAAATAGTCCATTGCATCTATTTTGTTAACGAGCAAAACATCAACAACTGAAAACATTAGAGGATATTTCAAAGGTTTGTCATCTCCTTCTGGAATACTTAAAATCATGGCATTTTTGCAGGCACCTGTATCAAATTCTGCGGGACAAACTAAATTACCTACATTTTCTAATATGGCCAAATCAATATCTTTTGTATTTAATTCTGATATTCCTTGTTCTGTCATACTCGCATCAAGGTGACACATCCCCCCTGTATGTAATTGAATTACCTTAACTCCTGTTTCAGCAACTGCACATGCGTCTACATCAGAGTCAATATCTGCTTCCAAAACTCCAATTGTCATTTCATCTTTTAAAGCCTCTATTGTTCGTAATACAGTAGTCGTCTTCCCTGAACCTGGTGATGACATTAAATTCAATAAAAATGTTTTTTCTTTCTTTAACTGTTCTCTAAGCAACTCTGCTTGCTTGTCATTGTTTTCAAAAACACTTTGTTTGATTTCAAGAACTTTAAATGTGCTCATAGCAGGTTTCCCTCCTTTTATCTGCATACTATAACAATCAAAATCGAATATTATTTAATTCTGTTATTCCATATTAAGGTATAACAATTACGGCTATATTTAATTATTATTAAAACATAACACATGTTATGTTTTTTATTTATCATAACATGTACTTAATTTTTTGTCTACAATCATTCAAATAATTCTAAAAATTTAAAAAATAACTTCCTGACTTTAACCGTCTCACCATCTTATTTTTCTAAACAAACGAAAAAACGAGCGAAAATCCTTCAGATTTTCACTCGCCTTATATTATTCATATACTATTTTCCAAACTGCTCTATAAATTCATCATAAGTACATACTTTGTCAGTTATACTTCCATCTTCCTGAATTTCAATTATTCTATTTGCAATGGTCTGAATAAACTCATGGTCATGCGATGCAAATAGCAAATTACCCTTAAAATCAATTAAACCATTATTAAGTGCTGTAATAGATTCAAGGTCTAAATGATTTGTTGGCTGGTCAAGAACTAAGATATTTGATCCAAATAACATCATTCTTGAAAGCATACAACGAACCTTCTCTCCTCCAGATAAAACCTTTACTGGTTTGTACACATCATCTCCAGAGAAAAGCATTCTTCCTAAGAACCCTCTAAGGAATGTTTCTGTAGTTTCTGTTGTAAACTGTCCTAACCACTTGATAATTCCTAGATCACATTCATCAAAGAACTCACCATTTTCTCTTGGAAAATATGACTGAGAAGTACTTACCCCCCACTTAAATGTACCTTCATCCGGTTCTATTTCTTCCATCAATATCTTAAACAAGGTAGTATTGGCTATTTCATTTTCACCTACAAAAGCAACCTTATCCCCTTTGTTTAATCTAAAAGAAACATTATCAAGAACTTTTATACCATCAATTGTCTTTGAGATACCTTCTACTGTTAAAAGTTCCTTACCTGCTTCTCTATCCATTTGGAATCCAACATAAGGATATCTTCTTGATGAGGATGGCATTTCGTCAACGGTTAATTTCTCAATCAGCTTTCTTCTTGATGTAGCCTGCTTTGACTTAGATTTATTAGCAGAGAATCTTTGAATAAATCCTTGTAATTCTTTAATCTTATCTTCATTTTTCTTGTTCTGATCCTTAAGCATTCGCTGTACTAACTGTGATGATTCATACCAGAATTCATAGTTACCTACATACATCTTGATTTTACCATAATCTACATCAACGATGTTAGTACATACAGTATTTAAGAAATGTCTGTCATGGGATACAACAAGCATGGTTCCTGTATAATCCAAAAGGAAATCTTCAAGCCAGTTAATAGCTACGATATCAAGTCCGTTTGTAGGCTCGTCCAATAGGATAATTTCAGGTTTTCCAAATAAGGCCTGTGCTAACAATACCTTAACCTTTTCTTTTTCAGTAAGCGTGCTCATTTCATTATAGAGAATATCTACTGAAAGTCCTAAGCCCTGAATTAATTTTCCTGCATCTGACTCAGCTTCCCATCCATCAAGTTCTGCAAATTCCCCTTCCAGTTCTGAAGCCTTAATTCCATCTTCATCTGTAAAATCCTCTTTTGCATAAAGGGCATCCTTTTCCTTCATAATCTGGTAAAGTCTAGGATTTCCCTGAATAATAGCATCCATTACATTAAATTCATCAAAGGCAAAGTGATCCTGTTTAAGTACTGACATTCTCATATCCTTACCAATAGTAACGCTTCCAGTTGTAGGGTCTAAATCACCCGATAAGATTCTTAAAAAAGTTGACTTACCCGCTCCGTTTGCACCGATAATACCATAACAGTTTCCCGGGTTAAACTTTAAATCTACATCTTTAAAAAGTGTAGTTCCGCTAAAATTCATACTTACATTTGTAACATTTATCATATTTTAATTGTACCTCCATTTTGACTGATTAAAGATTGTATCTATCTGATTCTTTAATTCATTTACGTGTCAC
Organism: Aminipila sp.; assembly: GCF_032051575.1. Classification (NCBI taxonomy): domain Bacteria; kingdom Bacillati; phylum Bacillota; class Clostridia; order Peptostreptococcales; family Anaerovoracaceae; genus Aminipila; species Aminipila sp. The sequence goes on from NZ_DAMBYD010000007.1 coordinate 226,759, forward strand.
ATCTATCTTTAAAATATTTATACACAATAATTAAGAGCCACCCAATGTAGCTCTTAATTATATTAAGTCGTATAACCATACCTTTATATTATACCATCTGAGCCTTTAAATTTCAATACAATTATGATATTTTTGTTGATTTTGTAGGTTGTTGTGAATTTTAGTGAAGTTCAATTAACTATACATACCATTTTGGGACATATAATCATAAAGCTTTTTCCCATGTTCTTGTTCTTCCTTCTGTATATGGTTTAAAGTATTTCTTGCATTTTCATCTTTAAACTCAAATATACAGGTATTATAAGTTGACGATACATGTTTTTCAGTTCCTAATGCATCAGTGCAAAGATATTCGTCATTCTTTTTCTGATCTTGTCCAAAGGATTGCTGTTGAGTTAAATTCTGCTGTGAACTTGTTTGTAAGTTAGGTTTCTGATTACTGCCCATATTCATGCTGGGAACTGTTCCATTTAACATCTGAGTAATTGTATCATAGTGATTCTGCTCTGTCTGCCCAATGCTGGAAAATATGTTTTTCAGCTGTTCGTCACAAGCCTGAGATGCATACTTATTATATTTGTCAATGCAAAGTTTTTCCTCCGACTTTAAATCATTTAAAAGCATGGTTTCTTTTTCAGTTAATATCATATTTAAGCTCCTCTCTCAATAACTTTTATTCATAACACTTTTAGGTATTTTCCCTAATCTTGCTAAAATTATTCTTTTTTTCAATGATATTTTTATAGAAAGTAAAACAAAACACCCTTAGGTTTTAAAACCTAAGGGTGTTTTATTATGTAACCTTCTACCGAGGTTCAATAATTAACTTAATAGCAGTTCGCTCCTCACCATCGATTAGTATATCTGTGAATGCTGGCACACAAATCAAGTCTACGCCTCCTGGTGCTACAAACCCTCTGGCGATTGCAACAGCCTTTACTGCCTGATTTAAAGCTCCAGCCCCTATGGCCTGTATCTCCGCATCTCCTTTTTCCCTTAACACACCTGCAAGTGCTCCTGCTACTGAATTGGGATTTGACTTTGCTGACACTTTTAAAACTTCCATTACTTGTATCCTCCTAAATAATAAATGTATACCCCTTTTGTTTGGGCTAAGCTATTGTTTATGTTTTTATTATATAGGCAATAAAAACCAATTTATATATAAAACGAACGTCAAAATATATTTTTTTATAGTTTTTTGCGACGAACTCTTGCATATTACGACAAATTTAGGTATAATAACACCGTGGTTATCCCCCTGATAACCTCATTAATCTCTAATCCCAATACCCCTTTTGAACAAAATAGACTGCACCCCTGCGGTCTATTTTGTTTTTTGTAAAAGAAAATCCATGAATTTGTGCTATAATGAACCTTGACGGACTCACAAAGATAAACTGAGTGAATTGCACCACAAATGCCCTATGACCCGTGTACGGGCAAAAGATAAAAATGAAATTTGTGGTATAATCAACCTTGACGGACTCACAAAGATAAATTGAGTGAATTTTAGAAGACTCACAGAAAAATATTTGGGATGGTGATTACAACGTACATAATAGAGAATGATTATATAGATAATAAATATTTAAAATATCAGTCACGTCTTTTAGATTTTTATATAGGTAATAGAAAAAATAAAAAAATTGGAGTGCTGGATATTGAAACTACGGGACTCTCACCTCATAATAGCCATTTTATTCTTGGTGGACTTCTTCTGTATACTGACGCCGGTGTCACCCTAAAACAGTACTTTGCTGAAAGCTTAGAAGAAGAGAAGCAAGCACTAGTTGCTTTCCTCGAGGATATACGCACTTTAGATATAGTTATTACATACAATGGCAAACACTTTGATATAAAGTATTTAAAGGCAAGAATGAGCGAGCTAGGTATATTAAGAGATTATCAATTCCCATTTAATTTAGATTTATATCTTATTTTAAATGGTCATTCTACCTTAAGAAAATTATTACCAAATTTAAAGCAAAAAACTGTTGAAAACTTTATGGGTCTCTGGTCTACAAGAACGGATGAAATTTCAGGGGCTGAAAGTGTACAAATGTACAAACAGTTTTTGACTACTCAGAGTAGTGAACTTCGTCACCTAATCATGCTTCATAACAGCGATGACGTATTACAACTTTCACAATTACTTCCTGTTTTAGAAAAATCAGATATTCATAAAGCTTTTTTTAGCTTAGGTTTTCCCATAAGTGACTTACATATTACTAAGATTTCTTTTGATTCTAAAGAAATTAAGATCTCTGGCTATCAAAGAAATCCAATATCCTATTCGGCGTATGGCCTTGACGATTGTCCTTGTTTTTTAGATTTTGATAGATTCTCTGAAGAATTTTATATAAATTTGCCCATAATAAGAAAGTCTGGGTTAGTTATCGTTGATACAAAAGCCTTTTTAAAAGACTTTTCTGAGTTGAAAAAATATGAAACCTTTGATAATGGTTTTATTGTGTTAAAACAAGGCAATAATGTAAATTATATGGAGACTAACCACTTTATAAAAATATTAATGGAACGGATTTTAGAGGTGATATCATCATGAATACAATTTCAAGACTAGATGAAGTTTATAAAAATGCAAAGGAAATACCTTTTGATGATACATCAAAGTTTGTTTTTTTTAGTGATACTCACCGTGGTGATGACAGTATTGCAGATGAGTTTGGTAAGAATAAACATATATTTTACCATGCTTTAAATTATTATTATCAAAATGATTTTTCATATGTAGAAGTTGGCGATGGTGATGAACTTTGGGAACATTCGAACTTTGAACATATAAGGAATGGCCATTTTTCCGTATTTAATAAGCTTAAAGAATTTTATGATGCCAATAGATTGTATATGATTTTTGGTAATCATAATATGAATATGAAATCACCTGCCTGGGTTGAAAAGAATATGTACTATGTATATGACGATTACTTAGGCGAAAAAGTCGCTTTATTCCCTGGTTTAAAAGTATATGAAGCCTTCCGATTTAAACATAAAAAAACAAAACAGGAAATCTTTGTAGTCCATGGACATCAGGGCGATTTAATTAATGATCAATTATCCTTTTTTTCACATTTTATGATACGTTTCTTTTGGCACTTCATGCATTTAATTGGTGTAAAATATGCTGCAAGTCCTGCTAAAAGCAGACAGAAAATGCATAAAGTAGAAAAGAATTATACAAAATGGAATTCCAAGCATGGTACAATTATCCTATGTGGTCATACACACAGGCCTAAATTCCCTGATCCTGGAGAACCTGCATATTTTAATGTAGGTTGCGGTATGCATCCCCGTGGAATTACATGTCTTGAACTGATCTATGGTAAGTTTATTTTAGTAACCTGGCGTGTTCACTCTAAAAAAGACGGTACGCTATTTATTAAACGTACTGCTTTAAAAGGTCCTACACCTCTTAAAGCTTATGCAAAAGATAAAGCAGTAAAAATGTAATAGGAGTATATAATAGGAGTATATAAAATGATTAATTATAATGAATTGGCTCGTTCCGCTAAAAGTGCCAGCTTTAAAATGGCTACACTAAAAGAAGATATAAGGAATAACGCTTTAAAAGCGATCTCTAAAGCATTACAGGAAAATAAAGAAGCTATTTTTAAAGCAAACTCTGAAGATTTGGGAAAAGCTAAGGCTGACAATCTAGCACAACCCGTTATCAATAGATTAAAATTTGATGAACATAAATTACAAGATATATTAAGTGGAATTGATAGTCTTTTAGGTCTTGCTGATCCACTTTTTAAGCAACTTCTTCAAAGGGAACTTGATGAGGGACTAACTTTAATAAAAACTACTTGCCCCATTGGAGTTATAGGTGTAATCTTTGAATCTCGTCCGGACGCACTTATTCAAATTTCCACTTTATGCATTAAAAGTGGAAACTGCTCTATCTTAAAAGGAGGAAGTGAAGCTGCTAAAACCAACAAAATTTTATTTGACATTATAAAATCAGCCGGTCTCACTGCAGAACTCCCTGAAAATTTTATAGCATTAGTTGAAAATCGTGCAGGAATTGATGAATTAATTAAGTGTCACGAATCTATCGATTTACTTATTCCTAGAGGTTCAAATGCCTTCGTTCAATATATCATGGCAAATTCAAAAATCCCTGTTATGGGTCATGCTGATGGAGTATGTCACGTCTATGTTGACAAAGATGCTGATATCAAAAAAGCTGCTCTTATTGTTGCAGATGCAAAGACACAATATGTAGCCGCCTGCAATACCCTTGAAACACTTTTAGTGCATAAAGATATTGCTGAAGAATTCTTACCTATATTACAAAACACATTAAAAGTTAAAAATGTTTTAATAAAAGGCTGCAATGAGACGCAAAAAATTATTAAATGTGAATCTGCATCAGAAGAAGACTTTGAAACAGAATACCTTGATTATATACTATCCATAAAACTAGTAAATTGTATTGAAGAAGCAATCGACCATATAAATAAGTATGGTTCTCATCATACAGATTGTATAGTAACTGAAAAAAATACTGCTGCAGACCAATTTATGAGTTACGTAGATTCCGCTGGAGTATATCAGAACTGTTCTACAAGATTTGCAGATGGGTTTAGATATGGCTTTGGTGCAGAAGTAGGTATAAGCACTGGTAAGCTGCACGCCCGAGGTCCTGTTGGTCTTGAAGGTCTTGTAACTTATAAATATAAACTTTTTGGTAACGGCCACATTGTCGCAGATTATGCAGAAGGTAAAAAAAGCTTCCACTTTAAGGATAAATAAGTTAAAATGACTATATTAGCTATATTTAAGTAAATTATGGAATGGAGAAAATTATGAAAACAATTGCAAAAGTAAATCTTATGTTATCTATTTTAAATGTATGTCTTGGTACAGCTATGATCGTACTTTCCGCCATAACAGCATTTAAATTTTCTAAAAAGAAAATTGATAGAATCTAGTATTCTTTCTTATAATGGGGATTTGAGGGTATTATGGACTATAAACATGCAATAACAATACGGCACTCCAGCCGAAGCTACTTACCAACCAAAATAGAAGTCTCAATTATTGAAAGACTTCAAACATCAATTAGTGAATATAATATTTTATCTGGATTAAATATCCAATTGATTTTAAATAATGGACAGGCTTTTAACACGCTTTCCAAAAGCTATGGGATGTTTTCTGGTGTTAACAATTATATCGCTATGATTGGAAAGGCCAATGGGATTCATGAAAAAGAAAAAATAGGTTACTATGGTGAAAAATTAGTTCTTGAAGCAACAGAATATGGTCTTGGGACATGTTGGGTTGCTGGTACTTACAATAAAGATGCATGTGTGTGCCAGTTGTCACCTCGTGAAGAGATATATTGTATTATACCAATTGGTTATCCATCAGTAAAAAAAAGTTTTAAAGATAAACTGATTGCTAGTGTTATACATACAAAAAAGAAGCCTATTGAGGACTTCTTCGATTCTAAAGAACGTATACCTGATTGGTTCGCTGAAGGAATAAAAGCTGTCCAATTAGCTCCTTCAGCTTTAAATAAACAGCCTATTAAGTTTATGTATACTGGCGAGTCATGTGAAAGCACTCTTCCTTCTGTACGTGCATGGATTACATCTAATAGCGGAGTTGAGCAAATTGATTTAGGTATTGCTAAGCTTCACTTTGAAATAGGTGCTTCGGACGGAGATTGGGAATGGGATGATTAGTTAATCTAATTCGATAGAATCAGAAATGTAATATTTCCAGTTATTTTTGGTGCAGTATTTTTTTATTTGTTTAACAAGTTTTTCATCATTTGTATATTCCAATAAATAAATTACTGCACCTGCATTGTTCATTTTATGTAAATAAGAAATAAAATACTGCCTATCTTCTTTTAAACTCATAGCAAATCTATTTTTTTCAAAATCTATACTTGAAAATACGGTCTCCTGATTTATACCAGTTAAAATCCCCTCTAGAGTATCATGGTCTTTATAATACTTATAAACAAAAGTATCCCCTCCATTTATAATAACGTCTAACCCACTGTTCTTTAGCTCCCCTAAAATCTCAACTAAACCCTTATAAATATTATTCTGCTTATAAACATAGTAAACATCGCAGTTATCAATAAAGTAACCATCTACTCCCTTTTCTTCATATTCTTTCGCCAGCTTTTTAACTAATTCCTGCCACCCTTCTGCAGAAACGTCAACCCATTGTTCTTCTTCCCAGTTTTCATACTTTCCAAGGGTGTATTTTGAATACTCTTTATAATACGATCTAAAATTTTCTAATGACCCAATATTTAAATAACTATACACCTTATGCCCATCTTGTTTAAGGGATGCAATATCTTCTTTACTGAAATAAGATGCATCTATTACAATAGTCTTATAATTTTTGAATTCTGCCATTTCCTTATTATCAATACTTAAGAAAACACCATACTCCTCCATATTCTTCTGAAGGTATGGATTATGAACTTTATTATCCGCAGTAAACATATACAACGAACACATGACAATTATTACTGCAATTAAGATTTTCTTCATATATTTTCCCCTTTATATTGTTTTTAAGATGTACTTTTCTTTAATGTAATAAAAGCATTATATATAAATTTCTAAACAGCCTAAAAAAATAATAATTAGGCCCGACACTAGTTCTGCATATTTTCCAATAATGTTTGCACCCCAGCTATTCCCTAGTTTATTTCCTAAATATATAAACATAAAACTAAATACAAAAGATACTATAGAAGTAACCACTATATTTAGCCCTGTAATACTAGCACCAATACCTAACCCAGCATTATTAATTGATAAAACCAATCCCAATATTACGCTCTCTTTATATTGTCGTTTCTGTATTTTAGCTTTACAATCTTCGTCAATGATTTTTCCACTTTTATTGTCTTTGTTTTCTTCAATATTATCTAATTCTTTATTTTTGTTCTTACAAAATACGATAAGATAATATACTCCCATACAGATAATCATGCTTCCACCTAAGGAACCCGCTAAATCCATTGGTATAAATTCAAGTAATATCTTCCCAAAAGTCATAGCGATTATTGTTCCTAGTAGTATTATACTGCTTATAATACTGGTCTCCCTAAAATTAAAATTTACTTTCTTTAATCCATACGCTGTACCAACTATAAAATTATCTATATTCGCAGATAAAGCAAATAAAAATACTGATATAAAATGCATAAAACAACTCCTTAAAACTAATTATTTGTAATAAATGTCTTCATTGACACTATATTTAATATATTTTAAAAAGTTATTTTGGTTACCCTACATTAACATTTAGAGCATAATTCCATTATTAAGTTTAGAAGAAAGAATATCCATCGTAATATTTGCAGCTGCACTTCCACTGCAATTATTACCATCTTGAATATTGGTAGCAAAGGTATAACAGTTTCCCTCTGATTCTATAAATCCGATAAACCATCCATTTACGTTCTTTCCTTCTATATTTCCTGTACCTGTTTTACCATAAAGTGTAAATTTGTCTGAACGTGAAATCAGTAATGCGTCTTTTACTGTCTGGATATTTTCTTTATCAAAATTATAAGTATTATTATAAAATTGAGTTAGTATTTCTACTTGTTCAATCGGAGAAATTTTCAAAGAGGATTCAGCCCAAAATTGTTTCACTCCGCTAGATAAATCCTTATTTCCATATTTAATTCTTTTAAAATCGTCTTTCAACACATCTAAGTCCTGCCGGCTGTCTAACTCCTGAAAATACCAGTTTACTGAATATTTCATTGCAGAATTAATATCTTGATCCTGATTCCACTTATCAATGGGATATTTTTTATGATTCCATAGAAGTTGTGTGTTATCAGAAGATATAACATTATTTTCTAATGCAAATAAAGCACTATATATTTTGTAAGTTGAGTCCGGTGATACTCTGACTGAACTTTGTTTATAATTATGAATATAATATTTTTTATTATTTAAATCATAAAGTACAAAGCTTCCATTATACCCTTTAAAATATGAACCAAGGTTTTCATATGCAACATCAGTATTTGTCAAGCTATAAGTTGTTTCAGCTTTTACGCTTATAGCTGTAATAGGAGAAGCTATTATTATTATGGCAATTACAAGTAACAGGGCCAGAGCATTCTTTAATCTTTGCTTACAATTAACTTTTTTATAACAAGCAATTTCTGTTATACGCTGAACTATTTGTTTTTTGTTTCCGATTAATTCAAGTGCTAAATCAAAATTTGGCATATTAAAATATTTATCTGCATAATTAATAATCGTATTTCCATAATGTTCATATTCGCTCTCGTCTAATCTTTTTAAAACTCCTGCATCACATGCAATTTCTCTGTCAATTCGCATATACTTGACTGCATACCAGATAAAAGGGTTAAACCAATAGATGATTTTCGAAAAGTTAATTACATAATTCAAAAAAATATCTTTACTCTTATAATGCTGCAGTTCATGCATGAAAATATAATTAATTTCATTTTTTCTCATATTTTTAACCATTGATTCAGGCACAATAACACATGGATGTATCATTCCAAAACTAAAAGGTGTATTAACAAGTCGGGATTGATATAAATTTATCTTCTTTCTTATCTTCATTTTTAATTTACACTGAACAAAAATACCATATATTTTTTGGTTCTTACAAATTGTTGAATTCTGTTTAAGTTTATAAAGCCTTAAGTTAGTAATTAAAAGAGTTCCGGTAAAAACTAAAATACCTGTAATCCATAAAGCTATAATAAGAATATTCACCGTCTCATATGAAGTTTGTTGTACTGATACTGAGAAATCCTTAATTACACCATGAAAAGAACTATAATTTTCAAGATTATTGGCTTCCGGTAAAAAAGAGTTCATTGTAATTTCTGGTCTTACAAAGAACTTATTTACTGAAAAACTCTGTAATGGAAGGAATGGAATAAAAAGAATAATAATTAACGCAGTCCAAATGTAATATTGAAATTCAGCTGACGTATATTTTTTTGCACTTATTTTTATAAATAATATGATAAAAACTACAATCGAAGATATAACGTTATTCCATAATAGACTAATAAAAAAAGGGAAAGACATCAAATATTTACCCCCTTTTATCCTTTTGCGCTAATAATTCTTTAAGTTCCTTTATATCTTTTTCTGATAATTTATCATTTTCTATAAAGCTTGTAACCATTGACTGAATGGTTCCACAGTAAAAACGATTAAGAAAATTTCGGCTTTCCATGTCAATATAATCATCTTTTCTTACAATAGGGGAATAAATGTATAAACGACTCTCTTTCTTATGTTTAACAGCACCCTTTTTTTCTAGACGAATCATCATAGTCTGTATTGTTTTAGGACTCCAGGTCTTTGTTTTACTTAAATGTTCTATGATTTCATTTGTGCTGATAGGATGATAATCCCATATAATTTTCATGACTTCAAACTCGGCTTCTGATATCTGTGGAATTTTTTTCATCATCTGCTCCTTTCAAGTGTCCAAATCTTACAAGTGTAATATAAAGAATTATAGTATTAAAGTTTTATAATGTCAACCAAAATAATATTGACATTTATATCTTACAGTTGTAAGATATAAAATATTACATATGTAAGATTTAAGTCTAAACTAAAATTATTATGACAAGGAGTTTGAAAGATGAAAAAAATATTATGTTTTATATTATTAACAACCTTAGTTCTCAGTTTAATTGGATGTGGAAGCGATAAAAAAGTAAAGTCCAATAAAGTAGCTCGCCCACATACTACAGATGAAATATCTCAGGAGGTTGATTATAGCCAATATTTTAATGGAATTGATGGTTGTGCCGTATTATATGATAATCAAAATAAGATTTATTACTTCTATAATAAGAACCTTTGTAATGTACAAAGTACACCTTGTTCCACATTTAAAATCATATCTACTCTTATGGGGTTGAAAAATGGAGTTCTTTCATCAGAAGATTCTACAATGAATTATAATGGTACCATTTATCCTATAGAAACATGGAATAAAAATTTAACTTTAAAAGATGCCTTTAACAATTCCTGTGTATGGTATTACCGACAAGTCATTGATAAAGTTGGAAAAGATCAGGTTCAAAAAGAATTAAACCAGCTGAAATATGGAAACTGTGACATTAGTAAATGGAATGGAAGCCTCGAAGCGCCATTCCCTGATGTGAATGGATTTTGGCTTGATTCCTCCCTAAAAATCTCTGCTCTTGAGCAAGTAAATATCTTAAGAAATATATTTGAAGGAAATACAGAATACTCACAAAATAATATAGATATTTTAAAAAATATAATGTTGACTGAAGAAACTGACAATCTTCGTGTTTACGGTAAAACGGGAACAGGTAGACTTGGCAGCGGAAAATTTGTAGGGTTTTGTGAAAAGGGTTCAAAACGATATTATTTTGCAATCTACCTAGATAATCAAAAAGAACAAGTGTCTGGAAAAATAGCAAAAGACATTGCAATGGAAATTATAAAAAATACAGTTAACGAACAATAGTATTTTACATACGAATAGGAAGAATAAATTGTCATGTCCATATTTCCTTGGTTTAAAATTTTAACACACCTCAATACTTGGAGCATGTGTTTTGAAAATTAAAATAGATTGTATAAAAAAATGACTATCCAGATGGATAGTCATTTTTTAAAACCGGCGACGTCCTACTTTCCCAGGCAACGTTCAGCACTTTGTGCT